>DGKN01000090.1:8486-10526 GCA_002387005.1 Propionibacteriaceae bacterium UBA4569 | reverse complement strand
GCCTGGCAGCTGCTGGCCGAGGCCCTGGCACCGGAGCGGCTGGACGGTATCACGCGCACCGTCGCTCTGGCCGACGTGCAGCAGACCGCAGAGGAACTGCTGGCTGGCAAGGGCACCGGCCGCACCGTCGTGGAGGTGCCCCCGCTGGGCAGCTGACCCCCAGACCGCGGCTGGCGGACCGCGAGCCCGCCACACTGGGCCACACTTGCACCGCGAGCCGCTTAGCACCCGTGCCCGGTTCAGAACCGGGTGAGACCGTACGCAGCGCTGCCCCTCGGCGCGAGTCGGTTGTTGTCGTTGGGCGAGGCCTTGCACCCCCTGCCATGCTCCGGCTGATCCTGGCAGTGCGTCGCCAGGACCATGTGCGATGCGCCACCGNNGTGCGTGCTGTCAATGCCGGGTCCGGTGCCGGGGATTTCCTCGGCCCCTGCACAAGTAATGGAGTTGGGCTCAGCAGCGTGTGATCGGGTGGTCGACGGCGGCCGGGGCTGCCCGCGACGAGCGACGGGATACCGGTGCGTTCCCAGGGCGCACGTAGCTCGCCCGGACCCAGCTCCTGGATGCCGACGCTTGGCTGGCGACGCGTGGAGCCTCAAGATGAGGTCGCTGCGGCCAGCTCACCCTGCCAGCCCGGCCGCGTCGAACTCCTGCTGCAGCCGCGGACAACGGCGATGAACCTTGCGCCAACTCACGAACGACGGCATCGAAATCGTCGCCTTGGCCAGCCGCGACGGCGCAACGTCGGGCGCGAACCAAGAGATTCGCCGCGACGCGGTAGTGCCGCGCACCCTTCTCACGGAGCTCATCGTCGGCCAACCGGACCGCCCGTGCGGAATCAAGGCCCCCGACGCGCCCAATCAATGGCCCGCTCCACGTCTGCAATCTCAAGGAATGCCTCAACCGTCTCCAGCGCCCACGCCGCAACCGACCCGTCCCTGGCGTAGGTGGCGATGTCGCCGACGAGGGTGTCGGCGCCCGCACCGACGCGTATGCCACCGGGATCCAAAGCAAAGAAGTCGCAGTCCTCGTCGAACTGGAACTTGATCATCCACGCCACCAGTCGTGCCGCCGGCACCTTGGCCGCCGTGGCCGTCACCGGATGCGGTGCGATCAGACGCTGACAGGCGTCCCCGATGATTTGGCCGAATCGTTGGCACGCATGGTGATCCGAAGTGACGACATCAAAGGCCGCTGACCCACGTCATGCACCACCGACGCATCCTCGACGCCCACCGCCTGCTCAAGCATGTCAACCGCCTCGTGCATCCGGGAACCGTGCTCATTGGCCGCCCGATACCGATGCAGGTCGCCACTCAAGCGGATCAAGGGCAAGACCCCGTCGGCCAGGTCGCTTCGCATGCAGCCCACCCTGCCATCGGTGACATCCGCACTGGCTAGCCCTGCGCCTCGCCGAGGCGCGCTTCGGGCGTGAGCTCGGCGGAGAGACCGCCGCCGGTCGCAGCCCGGGCAAGAGCGCGACCCAGCGCAGGTGCCTGCTTGAACAAATTGTGACCGGCCACAAAAAGGACAGAGCCTGCCTCCCACACGGCCACGCCGTCCTCACTCCACGGGAGGTCGGTCACCCAGCAGTGAAGGAAGTCGCGCGGCTCTGGGTGGAGACCGGGCAGCGCCCGTGTCACGTATTCGCGTGCGCGTTCGTCCAGCGATCGAATCGCCGCAGGGTCGATGAAAGTTCCGTCCTCGCGGACGCCGACGGTGTCGCTGAGTCCGACCGAATAGCTGCTGTTGCCCGGTAGCGGCGTCGCGTAGACGCCGACTTCGCCGAAGACGCCGCTGCTGTCCTGCAGGCACGCGGCTCGGGCCGGGGCGGCGGCTTTCACGTCGAAGGTCAGCCGGACGTGTGCGGCAAGGCGAACCGGCAGCGACAGGCCGACGCTGCGCGCCAACCGGGCGGTTTCGCGGCCGGCGCACACGACCACCTTGGAGTAGACAGCCCGGTCGGTGACGCTGCGCACCTCGACCGTCCCGTCGGCACGTGGATCGATGGAGATGACCTCCCCGGTGGTGACCGCATCTGCG
>DGKN01000090.1:1600-8348 GCA_002387005.1 Propionibacteriaceae bacterium UBA4569 | reverse complement strand
CACGCCGCGGTTTTTGCGCGCGAAAGCGACGAGGCGCGGGTCGTCGTGGGCATGCCGAAAGATCCGCGACTCGCCTGCGGACTGACCCTTCCCAGGCAGACCAGCCTCGTACAAGCGCACCGGCACGCCCTGCTCCCGCAGCGCGTACGCCGTCGACAGACCGACGATCCCGCCCCCGATCACCGCTACCTCGGGTGCACGCGTCGTGGCAACGCCGTCGTCAGTTCCTGTCATCGCATTCCTCGATCTGTTGGTGATTGGCGACAGGCCACAAGAGAAAGGGGCCGCTGCCACGACGTCAGCGGGCTGTGTGAGCCCGAAGTCACCGCGCGCATCGACCCCTCCTCTCTGGGCCAGTACTCCCGGTCTGTGGTGTCAGGCGGGGAGTTTGGAGCCCAGCACGTCNNCCCGAACGAGGTCGGCCCGAGGCGGATCGCGAACCACGCGGTGGTCGCCTGCTCGCCCTCAACAAGCGCACGACCGCTGTCAAGGAACTCCTTCACGCTGTTCTCCTTGCCGGGCAACGCGTCAAACCTGACCAGCAATCCCTTGGTCACACTCATGACTTGTGGTCTTCCTTGGTCGTGGTGCCTGCGAGTGGAGACATTATCGCCTCGGAGAACGCTGGCAGGTCCTCCGGCGAGCGGCTGGTGATGAGATTCTTGTCGACCGAAACGTCCTGGTCGACGACGTCGGCGCCGGCGTTGCGCAGGTCGGTGCGAATGCTCGGGAACGACGTCAGGGTGCGACCAAAGGCCACGCCTCAAACCTCAGAACACACTGGGCTGCCGTGACCTGCTAACGTCCGTCGAATCATGAGGGTTCTGGACATCATCGACGACGAGGGTGAGATAGGCCGGGCGCGGCTCGTTCGCGTCCAGCACCCCTGACCCCCCTTTCTTGTGAACCGTGGACGACGAACATCCACGGCTGGTGGTCATGCACGAGAGCGGGCGCTCCACCCGACCACTCAAACATCAGGACCACCCATGACACTCGACCACCCCACCAACGCATCCGCGCGCCTTGGCCACCGTCGCCTCGTCGCGCTCACCTTCAGCCTGCTTGGCCTCCACGTCGGCGTCCGAGCCGTCCAGCTCGCCGATCAAGCCATCGCCCTTGACCTCGACGCCGGACAACTCGGCACGGGCGCAAGCCTCAGCGCGGCCGCAGGCATCATCACCCTCATCGGCGGAGCCTTGCTCGTCGACCGTCTGGGCCGACGCCCCATCCTCGCGCTCGGACTGATCGGCACCGGCGCCAGCTTCTGGGCCCAGGCCGTTGTCACCAATTACCCGCAATTCCTGGCCACCAGCCTCGGCTACGGCCTGCTCGTGAGCTTCCTGGACCTGGCCGCCAACACGCTCGGCTCCGACGTCGAACGTAGTGAAGGCCGCGAACTCATGAACGGCTTCCACTCTTGGTTCAGCCTCGCAGCCTCCGTCGGCGCGCTGCTCAGCGCCGTCGGACTGGCTTTCGGATCCGGCTATAACCCAGCCTTCATCCTGCTGGGCGCTGCCATGGCACTGGGCGGACTATGGGCGGTACGCCGATCGCTGCCGCCCAGCACTGCACTTCCACCCATCAGTGCCGCACACGAAGAAGCCCCTGCACCCCACGAGCAGCCCGGGCATCGACGGATGCCCAGCGGCGTGCTGCTGGCAGCAGCCATCGTCACCTTGTGCTTCTTCGGCGACGGGATCCTGGAGACCTTCCTGGCACTGCTGGTCCGCCACAACGAAACCGCTCCGCTGTGGCTGTCTGGCATCACGCTGGGCCTGTTCCACCTCGCCTCCTGGCTGGGAAGACGCCTCTCGCAGCGCGCCATCACTGCCTGGGGCAAGAGACGGGTCCTCGTCGCCGCCGCCCTATTGGCAAGTCTCGCCATGACCGCGAGCCTCTGGCTCACCCACGGCTGGCTCGCAACCCTGGGCTTCGCCCTGGTCGGGTTTGCGATGTCCCCCATCGCCCCGATCGGCTTCTCGCTCGCGGGGCGCCTGGCACCAGCAGGACGCGAAGGGGCCGCGATTGGGCTGGTGAACGCCCTGGGCTACGGGGCCTTCATCGCCAGCCCCGCCGCAGCCGGGTTCGTGGCCAACCACTCCACCATCACCACCGGAGTCGGCCTCGCCGCAATCACCATGCTCGGCATCGCCGCCGTCGCACTCGCCCTTCCAGCCGAACGGAATCCGGGCGCCTGAACGAGCACCGTGGTGGGTGCCGCATTCGTCGACAACACCCAACACCATGCCCCCGCGCCCACGACGACACCCTGCAGCGCGCGTGCGCTCTGACGGCGATCCCGGACCTGGAGGTTTTTTTGACCGCCCTTGCGCGACCAACGTCCTGGCAGACGTCATGACCCCATTGTCATCATCGAACAGCTGCTCCCTGGAGGCCGACGAACTCGGCGCCGCGGACACACCCCACGACAAGCCCGACTCGGCAGGTTGACCCCCGTCGCGTACGAACTGGTTCAATCAACACGGACGGCGACAATCGCCTGAAAACCCGTGTCAACCAAACTCATGGGAGCCCTGCCGCACCTATCTCTGAGTTCCCCCTGCGTTCTCCCCTGCCATCGCTCGTCACGACTCCTCCATCTCGTGGGACCAACGTGCGCCGAACATGTCCACGCAAGTCCCACAGAGGCACTTGGTCCACTCGAAGAGAGGGGTAACAGAAGAGCGTTCCCCTATCACCTAGGAGAAACGCCTTGTCAGATGAGGCTCTCAAGTTGGTCGGGGCGACAGGACTCGAACCAAAGGACTTCACCCGCGTTCCCCCAGTTGACTAGGCGTTTCCCTTTGGGTTGTGGGGAATCGCCGCGCTCCGTGGGACATACGTGGGACTTGGGTTCGAGTCTCTCACGGCGTCATGGGTGGGGGCGGGGTCTGCGTCTCGCGACCACGGCTGTTGATCCGAGGAAGGTGGGGGCCTGCCAGTCCGGCCGAAAGGTCATGATGCACTGCTGGGGCACGCACCCGATTCTGGGGTGCGGCGAGCGACCACGCTTCGGCCGTTGTGGCCAGGCACTTCACCAAGTGGTTGATGTTGCCCCGCATCGACTTGCTCGGCGCCGGCTCGAAGCCAGCAGGGCCAACACACGCCAAGAGCGTGACAGCGTCCTGCAGGTGTCTCGTCGGGTTCACGCTCGGGACCTGGTGGGCAGCCCCCTTAAGCGACAGAGCGGATGCGAGGTCTGGGAGGCGGATACTGCCCCCGCCGGGAAGCTCGTAACCAATGGTGCGCCTGAGTGCGGACCCAGATCCGGGAACCTTGACCAGTTCTCGTCCGAGGTATCGAGGCGACCAGGACTCCCGATCAGGAACCATCAGGTCGACAGTCTCACCATCGCGCAGAAAGCGATGGAACGGGGCGGCCGCATCGACCGACTCGTGGGGCGTGAAGCCGAGCCCCACCAACGCAGCGGCGTGCGTGGCATAGGTGGAGGTCTGCAACTCCACGACGATGTCGGCATCATCAGTGGGCCGCACATGCGTGATCCCGGCCAGATGCGCGTGGCAGTGCACCATCAACCCGCCCACCAGAACCCAACCGGCGGGATCCAGCGTCGTCGCGAGCTCCGCCAGCAGAGCGAAGGGATCAGAGCGCACGGGCAGCCTCCTCCAGTTCCCGCGCGGCTGCTGCCGATTCGCGGGAATCGCCTAGCACATAGGTGTCGACCATCTGGCGGGCCCAGCGGTCGTCACGCACCCGCTCCAGGACGACCAGATCCCCATCAGGATCCGCGAGCACTGGCTGGGTCGCCTCAAAGCGGCCCAGGTCGTCCACCTGCGCAAACCGCATCCACGACTCCCCCGCCACCATCCCCAAGGACGACGCGGCAACCACGCTTGGACCGATCGGTTGAACGACCACCTCGCCGAGGCCGCGGTACCGCGCCCACGTGCCGATCCAGGCCGATGACGCCATTTGCTGCGCGCTCATTCCTCGCAGCGCTCCCCGGAGCCTGGAGCGTTCGGATGCAGCAATGGAATCCGCTGAGCCACCTGACAGCAGGTCAAGGGCGGCCTGCCGGATCCGTGACGACCACTTGCGGCCCCGGCAGGTGGTCCGCAGCCACGCCTGGACAGCCAGATCATCCGTCGTCGATTGACGGCCAATCACCCGGGCCAGACCAAGACTGCCGTCAGCCAGGGCCCGTTGCACTGTACGCGGACTCACGCCCGCTATCCGGGCAGCCTCAGCGACGGTCACTTCCATACACATAACGTCGCATGAGCGACATATTGTGTCAAGAAGGAGTCATGCCGTCCTGAGGTCACTGCGGCCAGCTCACCTCGCCAGCCCGGCCGCATCGAACTCCTGCTGCAGCCGCGGACGACGGCGATGGACCTCGCGCAACTCACGAACGATGGCATCGAAATCATCGCCTTGGCCAGCGGCGATGGCGAACCGCCGGGCGCGAACCAGGAGACTCGCCGCGACACGGTAGTGCCGCGCACCCGTCTCACGGAGCTCATCGTCGGCCAGCCGAACCAAGACAGGCACAGCCTCTTCGGGGTGGGACGGGCCCCTCGCCTCAGCCAGCTCGCCCCACAGGCCAGCGCCCACCAGGTCCGCGTGCTCGTGGGCCACCTGCCACGCGGAATCCACATCAGCCAGCTGACGCAACAGGAAGGCCACGGCCTCCCACGGGCGCCCCTTGAGGCGCCCAACCACCTGCTGCTGCAGTCCTGGCCATCTGTCGCCCGCGGCTGCGTGCACCTGCGCCGCGGTGCTCTGGTTCGGCCATCGCTCAAACAGCTCCAGGCTGGAGGCCAACACCTCGCCGGGGCGGTGTTCTGCCAGCAAGTCCCGCCACAATCTGCCTGCCCGAAGGGCCTGGTGCTCGGGCGGCATNNAATGGCCCGCTCCACGTCTGCGATCTCAACGAATGCCTCAGCCGTCTCCAGCGCCCATGCCGAAACTGACCCATCCCTGGCGTGAGTGGCGATGATCGCCTCCACATCACGATCCAGCACGGCGAGCCGGCGGGCATTGTGCTCCAGCACGAAACGCTCATGCGAGTAGCCGTCGCGAGCCTGCGCACACCCAGCCAAGTCAGACTGTCGTCGGGCCAGTTCCGCGCGGTAACGCGCGATGCCCGCCTCCCCCAGCACCGGCGCGTAGGCCACCGGATCCAAGGTGAAGAAGTCGCACTCCTCGTCGAATTGGAACTTGATCATCCACGCCACCAGCCGTGCCGGCGACACCTTGGCCGCCGTTGCCGTCACCGGATGCAGCGCAATCAGACGCTGACAGGCGTCCCCGATGATGCCGGCCGAATCATCGGCACGCATGATGATCCGCATCGACGACATCAACGCCCGCTGACACACGTCATGGACCACCGAGGCATCCTCGACGCCCACCGCCATCTCAAGGATGTCAACCGCCTCGTGCATCTGGTAGCCGTGCTCATTGGCGGCCCGATACCGATGCAGGTCACCACTCGAGCGGATCAAGGGCAAGACCTCGTCGGCCAGGTCGCTTCGCATGCATCCATCCTGCCACCGGCGACATTCATGGCTCACCCCTGGCAATTGGCCCTGCACCACAGGGTCAGGAAGCCTCGCTCACACCCATCAATATGCATCCAGGCCCCCACAGGGTAGTCTTTTGCATACTGGAGGTGAGATGTGAAGACGACAGGTGTCCCGGCCGCCCTGGCCGCTGCCCCACTGCGCACCGTGCGCCCCGTGATGTTGCGCGACCTGTATGCCAACCCGGAGAAGGAGCTCCTACGCCTGCAACGCGCCGGACGTGTCGTGCGCATCGCCCCAGGCACCTACACCGTCAAACCCGACGACATCGACCCTGACATGNNGAGGAAGCGGCCATGGCCTACGCCACAGCCCAGTACGGCGACCGCATCCCCGTCCTGTACGGCATCGGCGCCGCCCGCTTCCACCACGCCATCCCCCGAGCCATCGCCACCACAGTCATCGCCGTCCCGCAGCAGCACCGACCCGTCGTCCTCACCGACCAGACACAGGTGACGTTCACCACCACCGACGTCGACGCACTCGACGCCCGGCTCGAGACCGGCCGCCTGGGCGCCTTCCTCGTCACCACCCCCGAACAGACCTTCGTCGACCTGATCGCCCGACCCCAGCTCGGAGGCCTGTCCAACGAAGCCAGCGCAGCCGTCAAGGCCTTGGCCGCGCACGTCGACCCCGAAACTGCGTTGGGTATCGCGAACCCACGAGCAAGAACCCTCGCCCGGGCCGTCGAGGAGGCACTGCCATGACCACCCCAGACAACAACACACCCCCTGCCCGCCGACCACCCCGCGCCCGGGTGACACGCCAACCAGTCGCCCCAGCGAGCTACAAACTCTCGGACGCGGATGCGCGGGCACAGATGCAGCACTACGGCGTTCCCCGCGAGTCGATCGAACACGACTTCGTCATCTCACATGTCCTGGCAGCCATCGCACCCCTGCGCGACCAGTTCGTCTTCTACGGCGGAACTGCACTGAGTCGCACCATCCTTGATGGCCTGCGTCTCAGCGAAGACATCGACCTACTCTCCATCGGACCCCGCCCAACGGTAGCCAAGGCGTTGGACGACGCGATCCGGACCCGACTGGCCCGGAGCTTCGGCAAGGTCACGGCTGAACCATCCCTCACTACGACGAAGCGAGACACCGAGGCCTGCATCTACCAGATCGGCGACACCCAGCTGCGGATCCAGCTCATCGATGGACGCAACTACATTCCGCTTCCCCACTGCACCGCCC
>DGKN01000090.1:0-1581 GCA_002387005.1 Propionibacteriaceae bacterium UBA4569 | reverse complement strand
ACTCCCCAAGAAGCCCACAACGTCACCCTCACAGCGTGGCACCGCGCCGTCACCGTTGCAGAGCAGTCGCCGCTCCAGACGGAGCACTGACCGGCCGGCACAGTCAGGACCCCCACGGCTTGGGTGGGCATGACCACTCATCCAGACGAACTGAGCACCGACCGTCCCCTCATCATCGAACAGCTGCTCCTCGAGGCCGACGAACTCAGCGCCGCCGGCGCACCCCACGACCAGGTCGACGACCTCATCAACACCTCCCTGGAACGGGACTGCCCCGGGTTTGGTTGACACTGACATCTCAGGTCCGTGAGGGCCTGGTGAGAGGATGCATGTCATGCCCAAGCCCCATCCCCAGGAGTTCCGCGACGACGTGATCGCGGTGGCCCGCAAGGGCGAGGCCCCGATCGGCCAGATCGCCAAGGACTTCGGGATCAGTGAGTCCTGCCTGCGCAACTGGCTGGCCAAGGCCGACCGCGCTGATGCTCCGGCCCGGGACAACCAGTCCGCCGCCGAACTGCGGGAGGCCAAGAAACGCATCGAGCTGCTGGAACAGGAAAACGAGGTCCTGCGTCGCGCCGCGGCCTATCTGTCTCGTGACATCAACCCAAAATGATGTACCCCTTGGTTACCGACCTGGCCCAGGCCAAGGGGGCGCAGGTTCGGGTGCCGGTGGCGGTCTCGTGCAGGGTGTTGGGTTTCTCCCGACAGGCCTACTACCAGTGGCTCGCCGACCCGGTCTGCCAGCGTGACTGGGACGATGCGCACCTGATCAACGCCGCCATCGACCTGCATGACGAGGACCCCGGCCTGGGCTACCGCCTCATCGCCGACGACCTGCCCGAGAAGGGCATCACCGCTGGTGAGAACCGGGTCCACCGACTGTGCAAGCTGCAGCGGATCCGCTCGTTCCACTCCGTCAAGAACGGCTCGTGGAAGACGCCAGGGGCCCCGGTCCACGACGACCTGGTCCAACACCACTTCACCGCCGAACAGCCCAACCTGTTGTGGTTGACCGACATCACCGAACACCACACCGCCGAGGGCAAGCTGTACCTGTGCGCAGTCAAGGATGCCTACTCCAACCGCATCGTCGGCTACTCAATCGATGCACGGATGAAGGCCAGTCTGGCCGTCAACGCGCTACGGAGGCCGTTCAGCGGCGTGGTGACGTGGCCGGGTGCGTGGTGCACTCGGACCGAGGCAGCCAGTTCCGGTCGAAGAAGTATCTGCGGGAACTCGACGCCCATCACCTGACCGGGTCGATGGGCCGAGTCGCCGCGAGCGACGACAACGCGGCCATGGAGTCCTTCTTCGCCCTGGTGCAGAAGAATGTCCTGAACCGTCACCCCTGGACCAGCCGGGCCGAGTTGCGGTTGGCGATCATCACCTGGATCGAACGTTCCTACCATCGTCGACGCCGCCAACGGCGTCTCGGCAAGCTCACCCCAGTAGAGTTCGAACTGGTCCATCAGACGGTCACACAGGCCGCCTGAACAGCCCCTAGAAATCTGTCAACCAAACTGGGGGCAGTCCCGGTCACCTTCCCAGTGCCCGGGAACAGCCCGATCAGCGGCCTCGGCG
>DGKN01000092.1:7725-8092 GCA_002387005.1 Propionibacteriaceae bacterium UBA4569 | reverse complement strand
GGTGATGACCGGTTTCCGCGTCACCCGTCAGGGCCAGTTCGGCGCCGACGGCGTCGCCGCTGACCTGATGACCTTCGGCAAGGTGATGGGCGGCGGCTTCCCGACGGCAGCCTTCGGCGGTCGGGCCGACCTGATGCAGCAACTGTCGCCCGTCGGCGGCGTCTACCAGGCCGGGACCCTGTCAGGGAACCCGATCGCCTCGGTCGCGGGCGCCACCACGCTGCGGCTGTGCACGGACGATGTGTACGCCCATCTCGAGCGCCAGTCGAGCCGGTTGCGCACCGAGGTCGCGAAGGCACTGCAGACCTTCGGCGTGCCCTTCGCCATCAACACCGCGGGCTCGATGTTCTCGGTCTTCCTCGGCACC
>DGKN01000092.1:7450-7632 GCA_002387005.1 Propionibacteriaceae bacterium UBA4569 | reverse complement strand
TATGAGTGCTGGTTCCTGTCCGCCGCGCACGACGACGCCGCCCTTGACCGCGTCATTGCCGCGCTGCCGAAGGCCGCGGCGGCGGCCAGGGCGGCTCTGTGACGCGCCGCCCGGCGCCAGCGCGGGTTGCTGGCCTGGGGCTCGGGATGGGGCTCGTGCTCGCGCTGGCCGCCTGCTCTTCC
>DGKN01000092.1:0-7259 GCA_002387005.1 Propionibacteriaceae bacterium UBA4569 | reverse complement strand
GGCCGTCTTCTACGGCGTCAACACCCGCGACCTGGATACCAAGCGCGCCCAGGCATTCGTCCGCACTTTCAAGATCAGCTACGCCAACTTCTACGACCCCGACGGCGCGATGCTGCTCGATTGGGGCCAGGTGCCGGCCAAGGCGATCCCGACCACGCTGGTGATCGACGCCCAGGGGCGGGTCGCTGCGCGCATCATGGGCGAGACCACCGCCTCCACCCTCGTCGGCACCATCGACGACATCGCGGCAGGCAAGTGACATGGGTGACTTCGCGCGCGATGCGCTGGGCGGTTCGATGCTGCTGGCCGTCCCGGTGGCAATGCTGGCGGGGCTGGCGTCCTTCTTCTCGCCCTGCGTCCTACCCCTGCTGCCCGGCTACCTGAGCTTTGCCACCGGCCTGGGCGCCGCGGACGTGATCGAGGGCACCGGATCCAAGCGCCGCACTCTTTTGGGCACCAGCCTGTTCGTGCTCGGTTTTGCCTTCGTCTTCGTGCTCACCGGCGCCGCGATGGGCAGCGTCGGGGCGGCGTTGGTGATGCACCAGAAGACGATCTCGATGGTGATGGGCATCGTCACCATCTGCCTCGGCCTGATCTTCATGGGCGTGCTGCCGATCGGCCGACGTGAGGTTCGACTGCATCGGATGCCGCGCGCAGGCATCGCTGCCGCACCCTTGCTGGGCATGTTCTTCGCGCTCGGCTGGACGCCCTGCATTGGGCCGGCGCTGTCGGTCGTGCTGTCCCTGTCCTTCAACGAGGGCTCTGCCACCCGCGGCGGGGTGCTGGCCTTCTTCTACGCCATCGGCCTGGGCCTGCCCTTCATCGTTGCCGGGCTGGCCATGGTCAGGTTCAGCCGCGCGATCGCCTTCGTCCGTCGCAACCAGGTCTGGGTGATGCGGTTGGGTGGCGTGATGATGATCATGGTTGGGCTGCTGCTGGTCACTGGCCAGTGGGACGTCTTGATGCGACACATGCAGGTGCTGGCTGCGAACTGGGAGACACCGATCTGATGAGCAAGACCCCTGCCGCCAGCAGTACGCCCGGCACCAGCACCCCTGCCATGGGTGCGCGCGAGTTTGGACGCTGGATCTGGANNGCATGCGCACCGCCCTGGCCCTGCTCTTCCTGCTCGCGCTGGCCGCCATCCCCGGATCGCTGGTGCCGCAGACGTCCATCTCGGCCGCCCGCGTTCGCACCTTCCGCACCGACCACCCGGCCCTGGACAAGCTCTACACCCCGCTCGGGATGTACTCCGTCTACACCTCGCCGTGGTTCAGCGCGATCTACCTGCTGCTGTTCGTCTCGCTGATCGGCTGCATCATCCCGCGCATCCGGGTCTATGCCCGGGCGTTGCGCCAGCCGCCGCCCCGGATCCCCTCCCGGCTGGACCGCCTGCCCGAGAACCGGGTCACGGCACTCGTCGGCGACCGGCAGGACGCTGTGGCCAACGCCGAGAAGTGGCTGCGCAGCAAGCGTTTCCGGGTGCGCACCACCGCGGAGGGCATCAGCGCCGAGCGCGGCTACCTGCGCGAGTTCGGCAACCTGGTCTTCCATGTCTCGATGGTCTTCATGCTGCTCGGCATCGCGTGGAACAACCTCTACGGGTTCAAGGGCACCGCGATCATCGTCGAGGGTCAGGGTTTCTCGAACAACATCACCCAGTACGACGAGTACAAGGCCGGAGCCCGCGTCGACACCGACGCCCTGGCACCGTTCACCGTGAAGCTCAAGAAGTTCTTCGTCCGGTTCGAGACCGGCGCCGTGCAGACCGGCGCCCCGCGCGACTTCACCGCCGACGTGGACGTCACCGCGGACGGCACCACGACCGCCGGGACCGTCCGGGTGAACCACCCGCTCACCATCGACGGCAACCGTGTGCACCTGCTCAGCTTCGGCTACGCACCGCACATCACCGTCACGGACGGCAACGGAGACATCGCCTTCTCCGGCCCGGTGGTCTTCCTCCAGCAGGACGGCAACTTCACCTCCAAGGGCGTCATCAAGGTGCCCGACGCCCGCCCGGAGCGGTTGGCCTTCGACGCCATCTTCGTGCCGACCAGTGCGGGGGAGGGCATGCCCCGCTCGCTCTTCCCGGACGCGCTGAACCCCGTCCTGTACTCCAATGCCTGGGCCGGAGCGCCAAAAACCGAGACAGGCGAGCCGGAGAATGTCTTCGTCCTTGACACCACTGGCATGACGCAAATGACCAGCGGTGACGACCTACTGCGCTTCCAGCTCAAGACGGGCCAGGAGTACCGGCTCCCCGATGGCAAGGGCACGATCGCGCTGGACGGCTGGTCGCACTGGTCACGCCTCCAGGTCTCGCGCTCCCCGGGGCTGCCGATGGCCTTCGCGTCTTTGGCGGTCGGCGTGCTGGGGCTGTGCCTGTCGCTGTTCATCCGCCCGCGGCGGTTGTGGCTGCGGGTGCGCGACGATGCGGACGGGCACTCCCGGGTCGAGGTCGGTGGACTGGACCGGGCGGATGCCCGCACCGGTCTGTCCGACGACGTGGACGACCTGCTGGCCTCCACCCGCGCCACCAATCCCACCACCACCAACCCCACCGCCACCAACCCCACCGCCACCAACCCCACCAACCCCATCGCCCTCACCGAACAGGAGACCCCATGAGCACCTCGGAGATCTCGGCCCTGGCCATCGTCACGGCCGCCGTCGTCTACCTGCTGGCCTTCATGGCGCATGCCGCCGAGTGGGCCTCGGCGCGGGGGCTGTCGATCGAGGCCGATGAGGCCAACCGCGCGCAGCGGCTGCGGGTGGACATGTGGGGACGCATGGGGGTGGGCCTGACCCTGGTGGCCTTCGCCAGCCACCTGGTCGGCGTCGTGACCCGCGGCATCGCGGCCGGACGCGCGCCCTGGGGAAACATGTACGAGTTCACCGCCTCGGCGCTGCTGTTCGTCGCGATCGCCTACCTGCCGCTGGCCACCCGGTGGGGGATGCGCTGGCTCGGACTGCCGGTCACCCTGTTGTTGGCCGTCGGTCTCGGCCTGGCCGCGACGGTCTTCTACGTCGCCGTCGCCGACCTGGTTCCCGCTCTGCACTCGGTGTGGTTCGTGATCCACATCGTCGCCGCCTGCATTTCGGGGGCCGCCTTCAACGTGGGCGGCGCAGCATCGATCCTGTTCCTGCTGCGGGCCCGCGCCGAAGGCAAGGGCGCCGTGACCACCGGCTACCTCGCCAAGTTGCCCACCGCCAAGAAGTTGGACGTGTTGGCCTATCGCTCGCTGGCCTTCGCCTTCCCGGTCTGGACCTTCACCATCGCTGCCGGGTCAATCTGGGCCGAGTACGCCTGGGGCCGCTACTGGGGCTGGGACCCCAAGGAGACCTGGGCACTGGTGACCTGGGTGGTCTATGCGGCCTACCTTCACGCCCGAGCCACCGCCGGCTGGCGGGGACGCGCGGCCGCGATCATCGCGATCATCGGCGTCATCTCCTTCTGGTTCAACTTCATCGGCATCAACCTGCTGGTCAGCGGCCTGCACTCCTACGCCGGCGTCTGAGCCACCGCCGGCGGGAAGCTCGGCGCGGGGACCGCCAGGCCCGCCAGTAGGCTGGTGTCCATGTACGCACTGATCACCGGAGCATCGGGTGGCCTGGGTGAGGCCTATGCCCGCCACCTCGCCGCGCAGGGCCACGACCTCATCCTGGTCGCCCGCAGCCAGGACAAGTTGCAGGCCCTGGCCGGCGAGTTGTCTGCCGCCCACTCGGTTCAGGTGAGGGTGCACTCCGAAGACCTCGGCGTCGACGGCGCCGGACGGGCGCTGGCCGCGGCACTGACGACGCAGGGCGTCGAGGTGGACGTGCTGGTGAACAACGCCGGTTTCGGGACGATGGGCGAGTTCTCCCAGCTGGACCCCGATCGCGTCCACTCCGAGATCACCCTGAACTGCGTCACCCCCACCGACCTGTGCAGCGCCTTCGTCCCAGCGATGGTCCGTCGCGGCGAGGGGACGGTCATCAACGTCGCCTCCACGGCTGCCTTCCAGCCCATCCCCACCATGGCCGTCTACGCGGCGACCAAGTCCTATGTGCTCAGTTTCAGCCAGGCCTTGTGGGCGGAGGTCAAGGCGCAGGGCGTCAAGGTGGTCGCGATCTGCCCCGGCCCCACCGAGACCTCCTTCTTCGCCAATGCGGGGGAGGACTCGGCCATGACACGCCGCCGTACCCCCGAGCAGGTGGTGGCCAGCACCTTCAGGGCACTGGAGCAGGGGCGCCCCAGCGTCGTCGACGGACGCTTCAACGCCGTCCAGGCGACGGTCGCGAAGTTGGCACCGGCGCGCATCTCGCTCCCGATCGCCAAGCTCGCCATCCGTCCCACCAGGAAAGCCTGAGATGGAACACTTCGACGTCTGCATCATCGGGTCCGGTTCGGGCAACGCAATCATCGACGAGCGCTTCGAGGGCAAGCGAGTAGCCCTCGTGGAGCGTGGCGTCTTCGGCGGCACCTGCCTGAATGTCGGCTGCATCCCCACCAAGATGTTCGTGCTGCCCGCCGATCTGGCCCGCTCCCCCGAGGAGGGGGGCCGGCTCGGGGTCGACCTCCGGTTCGAAGGAGTGCGTTTCGAGGAGATCCGCGACCGCATCTTCGGCCGCATCGACCCCATTTCGTCCGGCGGCAAGCAATGGCGCGAGCAGCAGCCCCATGTGGAACTGTTCACCGGCACCGCCCGATTCGTCGGCCCTGACTCCCTCGAGATCGCCATCCAGGGCGAGGACGAGCCCTACCGGATCTCTGCCGACCAGTTCGTCATCGCGGCCGGCTCGCGGGCCCGCTTCGAGGACCTCCCCGGTCTCAATGACCCCCGGGTCGCCGGGGCCGTGCACACCTCCGACACGATCATGCGCCTGCCCTCGCTGCCGAAGAGCATGATCATCCACGGCGGTGGCTTCGTGGCGGCCGAGTTCGCGCACGTCTTCTCCTCCTACGGCACCCAGGTGACCATGATCAACCGGTCGCCCCGGCTGCTGCGCAAGGAGGACGAGGATGTATCGGCGTTGTTCACCCGGCTGATGGGCGAGCGGGTCAGGCTGGTGCTGAACCAGGACATCAGCGCCTACGAGGCCAATGACGACGGCACCGTCGCGGTGATCGCCACCGACGCGAACGGGGTCGAGTACTCCTACGAGGCCGAGGTGGTGCTGGAGGCCACCGGCCGCATCCCCAATGGCGACACGCTCAACCTGTCTGCCGCCGGGGTCGAGATGGATCAGGACGGGTTCGTCGTGGTCGACGCGCACCAGCGCACCACCAACGAACGCATCTGGGCGCTCGGGGACGTCTGTTCCCACGCCCAGCTCAAGCACGTCGCCAACGCCGAGGCCCGCACCGTGCAGCACAACCTCATGCACCCCGACGACCTCGCCAGCACCGACCACCGGTTCATCCCGCACGCGGTGTTCAGCGACCCGCAGGTGGCCGCCGTCGGCGCCACCGAGCAGTCACTGCGCGAGCAGGGCCGCCGCTACGTCACCAAGGTGCAACGCTTTGGGGACGTCGCCTACGGCTGGGCGCTGGAAGACCAGGAACACTTCTGCAAGTTGATCGCCGACCCGGCGACCGGTCAGTTGCTCGGTGCGCACATCGTCGGCCCGCAGGCTTCCACCCTGCTGCAGCCACTGGTGCAGGCGATGAGCTTCGGGCTGGGCGTGCGGGAGATGGCGCGCGGCCAGTACTGGATCCATCCCGCGCTGACCGAGGTCATCGAGAACGCACTACTGGGCCTGGAGCTGGACGCATGACGCGTCGCGCCCTTGCCGCGGTGCTGATGGTGCCTGCCCTGGCCTTGAGCGCCTGCGCCGGCACCGGCTCGTCCAGCACCAGTCCTGACGCCACGACGTCCGCGGCGAGCAGCGCTCTGGAATCGACCGGCTCCGGCAACGCGGCCTCGGGGTCCACGTCGGCGACTGGGTCCGCCTCGGCGTCTGCCGCCAGCAGCCCGAGCTGCCGCAGCCTGGCCGAGGGCCTGGACATCACCCAGAAGGTCGGCCAGTTGTTCATGGTCGCCACCACCGGCGCCACCTTCGATCCGGACCTGCGCCAGGTGGTGGAGGAATTCGGCATCGGGTCCGTGCTCTACCTCGGGCAGCCACCCAAGGGCTTGGGGCAGGTCGCCTCGATGAGCGCGCGCATCCAGACAGCTGCTGGCGCGGTGCCGATCATGGTGGCCGTCGATCAGGAGGGCGGTCAGGTGCAGCGCCTGACCGGAACCGGCTTCGGTGACATCCCGAGCGCCGCCGCGCAGTCCGAGCTGTCACCATCCGACCTCACCGCGAAGTGGACGACCTGGGGCAAGCAGCTGCACACCGCGGGCGTCCGCTACGACCTGGCGCCCGTGGCCGACCTCGTCCCGGCTGACAAGACCAGTTCCAATGCCCCCATCGGCCAGTTGGGCCGTGGCTACGGTAGCGAAGAGCAGACCGTTGCCACCAACCTCGGCGCCGTCATCGAGGGGCTTCATGAGGCGGGCATCGTCACGTCGGCAAAGCACTTCCCCGGCATCGGACGGGTGGAGCAGAACACCGATTTCGCCGCCGCGACCGACTCGGTCACCACGGGTGACGATGTGGCGACCTTCGCCGCCGCCATCGCCGCCGGCACCGACTCGATCATGGTCGGCTCGGTCAAGTACGACAAGATCGATCCCGGCGTCCATGCCGTGTTCAGCCGCAAGATCGTCACCGAACTGCTGCGCGACAAGCTGGGTTGGCAGGGCGTCGTGATCAGCGACGACATCGGCGCGGCCGAGGCGGTCTCCGACGTCCCCGCGGCGGAGCGCGGTCTGCGCTTCATCGAGGCTGGCGGCGACATCGTGATCAACGCGGACGCCGCCACGATGGACGACATGGTGGAGGCGATGCTGGCCAAGGCCCAGCAGGACCAGGCCTTCGCGGCGACCCTGGACGACCACGTCGAACGCGTGCTCGAGCTCAAGTCGAAAGCGGGCCTGCTGGAGTGCTCGCGCTGAGGCTGGTGGCGCTGGCCTCATACTGCGGGATGAGGCCCGGACCAACCCACGATCGATCCGCGGTGATGCCCTGCAGCACTGGAATGGGCGCATGACGAACAAGATCGCACCCGTGACCGAGTTCAGCTGGCTTCGCATGCTGGGCTACACCGCCCTCACCTGCCTGATCTGGCTGGCGCTTGGCCTGCTCATCCCGGCGATCGCCCATGGCGCCGGGGCGTCGTGGATCGACGTCTCCTTCCCTGGCATGGGGCTGGCCCTGGCCTGCGGCAT
>DGKN01000061.1 GCA_002387005.1 Propionibacteriaceae bacterium UBA4569 | reverse complement strand
CGTCTTCGTCGACCCCGCGCGCCGCACCGGCGCTGGTCGCACCTGGCGGGTCGACCAGTTCACCCCGCCGTGGGACTTCGTGCTCGACCTGCTGGCCGGCCGTCACTCGGCGGTCGGCAAGCTCGGCCCCGGCGTTCCGCGCGAGATCCTGCCCGACGGCGTGGCCTGCGACTTCGTCAGCCACCGAGGGGACGTCGTGGAGGCGTCCCTGTGGCGGCTCCCGGGATCCCCCACCGGACACCGCGCCGTGCTGCTGCCCGGCGAACACGTCATCGCCTCCACCGGCGAGGTGCTCCCGGTCGGTCCAGCGGGAGCCTGGCTGCACGAACCCGACGGGGCGGTGATCCGCGCCCGCGCGCTCGACGCGATCGACCCCAGGATGCGCCTGCTGGATGCGGAGACCGCCTACCTGACCTCTGACGAGGCGATCACGTCCCCCTTCCTCACCAGCTTCCGCATCATCGACGAGATGGACGCGGGGGAGAAGACCCTGCGCGCGTGGGTGCGCGCCCACGACATCGGCACGCTGGAGATCAAGAAGCGAGGAGTCGACCTCGACCCGGCCGAACTGCGCCGCCGTCTCAAGCCCAAGGGCCGGGTGGCTGCCACGCTCGTCATTGGACGCACCCCGGGCGGAGCCCGTGCCTGGCACGTCGAGCGGGTCTGACTGGCGGGACGAACCCACTGGTTGGCACTCGGGTTGAACGAGTGCCAGCCCGGGGATATCTTGGGTTCTGGCACTCGACATGGTTGAGTGCCAACGGCCCGGACGGCACCCGCGACGACGTCCGAACCGATTCCTGAACGTTGAAACCCGACCGGCGCCTAGTGCGCCGTGAACCTAGAAAGGGGTTTGTCGTGGCAGCCACGATCAAGCCGCTCGAGGACCGCGTCCTCGTCAAGCCGCTCGAGGCCGAGCAGACCACCGCGTCTGGTCTGGTGATCCCGGACACCGCCAAGGAGAAGCCGCAGGAGGGCCAGGTCATCGCGACCGGTCCCGGCCGCTTCGACGACAAGGGCGCTCGTGTCCCGCTGGACGTCGCCGAGGGCGACGTCGTCATCTTCAGCAAGTACGGCGGCACCGAGGTCAAGTACGACGGCCAGGAGTTGCTGCTCCTGAACGCTCGCGACATCCTCGCCATCGTCCAGAAGTGATCGCGAGGGGGACGACCCCCTGAGCGACTCTGGAGCGAACTCCAGATCGCACCCCCGCGCTCTGCGTGCGTTCACCGCTCGCTCGTGTATCGCTCACGGGCACGCAGAGTTCGGAAGGACTCCCGCGCGCGGCCGGCCACCGTGCTGGCCGCGCGCGAACCACATCCACATCTCTTACTCCACAGGAGTTCTGAATGCCCAAGATCCTGCAGTTCGACGAGGAGGCCCGCCGCTCGCTCGAGCGTGGTGTCGACACCCTCGCCAACACCGTCAAGGTGACCCTCGGCCCGAAGGGCCGCTATGTCGTCCTGGACAAGAAGTGGGGCGCTCCCACCATCACCAATGACGGCGTCACCGTCGCCCGTGAGGTCGAGCTCTCCGACCCCTACGAGAACCTCGGCGCGCAGCTCGCCAAGGAGGTCGCCACCAANNCCACCACCGCGACCGTGCTGGCCCAGGCGCTCGTGCACGAGGGCCTGCGCGCCGTCGCCTCCGGCTCCAACCCCGTCGGCCTGAAGCGCGGCATCGACCAGGCCGTCGCGGCCGTCGAGGCCGAGCTGAAGAGCGTCGCCAAGCAGATCGAGACCACCTCCGACATGGCGTCGGTCGCCACGATCAGCTCCCGCGACGAGGAGATCGGCGCCCTGATCGCCGACGCCTTCGACAAGGTCGGCAAGGACGGCGTCATCACCGTCGACGAGTCCAACACCTTCGGCACCGAGCTCGACTTCACCGAGGGCATGCAGTTCGACAAGGGTTACCTGTCGCCCTACATGGTCACCGACTCCGAGCGGATGGAGGCCGTCCTCGACGACCCCTACATCCTCATCAACTCGGGCAAGATCAGCTCGATGAACGACCTGCTGCCCCTGCTGGAGAAGGTCATCGCCGCCAAGGGCACCTTGTTCATCCTGGCCGAGGACGTTGACGGCGAGGCGCTGTCGACCCTGGTCGTGAACAAGATCCG
The DNA here is from genome assembly GCA_002387005.1 of Propionibacteriaceae bacterium UBA4569. GTDB lineage: Bacteria > Actinomycetota > Actinomycetes > Propionibacteriales > Propionibacteriaceae > Luteococcus > Luteococcus sanguinis. The sequence goes on along the minus strand of DGKN01000061.1, from coordinate 13,708 downwards.
TGGCACCTTCACCTCGGTCGCAGTCAAGGCCCCGGCCTTCGGTGACCGCCGCAAGGCCATGCTGGAGGACATCGCGATCCTCACCGGTGGCCAGGTCGTCGCCCCCGAGGTCGGGCTCAAGCTCGACCAGGTCGGCCTCGAGGTGCTGGGCCGTGCCCGCCGCGTCGTTGTCACCAAGGACAACACGACGATCGTCGACGGCGCCGGTGAGGCGGACGAGGTGGCCGGCCGCGTGCAGCAGCTCTCCGCCGAGATCGCCCGCTCCGACTCCGACTGGGACCGCGAGAAGCTGCAGGAACGCGTTGCCAAGCTGGCTGGCGGCGTCTGCGTGATCAAGGTCGGCGCCGCCACCGAGGTGGAGCTGAAGGAGAAGAAGCACCGCATCGAGGATGCCGTCTCGGCAACCCGCGCGGCCATCGAGGAGGGCATCGTCGCCGGTGGCGGCACCGCCCTCGTCCACGCCGCCAAGGTTCTGGAGGGTGGCCTTGGCCTGGAGGGCGACGAAAAGGTCGGCGTCCAGATCGTCAAGAACGCCGTCGTCGAGCCGCTGCGCTGGATCGCGGAGAACGGTGGCGAGCAGGGCTACGTCATCGTCTCAAAGGTGCAGGAACTCGAGCCGGGCAATGGCTTCAACGCCAAGACCGGTGAGTACCAGAACCTGATCGAGAACGGCGTCATTGACCCGGTCAAGGTCACCCGTTCCGCGCTCGCCAATGCGGCCTCGATCGCCTCGCTGCTGCTCACCACCGAGACGCTGGTCGTCGACAAGCCCGAGGACGACGACGAGGCTGGCCACCAGCACTGAGTCGTCCCGCCACGGCGCACCACAGCACGACAGCCTTACCCGAGGACCCCGTCCGGCAGCAGCCGGGCGGGGTCCTCGCCGTCATCATCAAGGCCGCCACAACGAAAGGGCAACGAAGGGGACCTCTTACCATACGAGAGTGCGTGCATGCCCTAGGCTTCACAACGGATTGCTCGCGTCTGCCCCCACTGGATAGACCGCGCAAACCGCGATCAACGGCGCCTCGCGCCCGGATGAAAGAGAACTTCATGTCCACAACGCAGGCCCCATCGGCGGCCAAGCAGGCCCAGGCGCAGGTCCAGCGCTTCGGCACCTTCCTCTCGGGCATGATCATGCCCAACATCGGCGCGCTCATCGCCTGGGGCCTGATCACCGCCCTGTTCATCCAGGTCGGCTGGCTGCCCATCCTCTTCCGCCACATCGGTGACGGAACGGTCCCGAACTGGATCGGCGCCATCGGTGGCTTCGGCTCGCACGACGTCTGGGACCCGGCCACCAAGCAGATGGTCGACACGCCGTGGACCGGCTTGGTCGGCCCCGCCATCAACTATCTGCTGCCGCTCCTGATCGGCTACCAGGGCGGCCGGATGGTCTACGAGAAGAACCCGACCCGCGGCGGCGTCATCGGCGCCATCGCCACCCTCGGTGTCATCGTGGGCGTCCCCTCCAGCCCGATGTTCCTGGGCGCCATGATCATGGGTCCGCTGGGTGGCTGGACGATGAAGAAGCTTGACGAGCTGTGGGACGGCAAGATCAAGGCCGGCTTCGAGATGCTCGTGAACAACTTCTCCGCCGGCATCTGGGGCATGATCATCGCGATCTTCGGTTTCTTCGCCGTCAGCCCCATCGTGCACTGGGTCATCCGCATGCTCGGCAAGGGCGTGGACTTCCTTGTCAGCAACAATGCCCTGCCCGTCGCGTCTGTCATCATCGAGCCCGCCAAGGTGCTCTTCCTGAACAACGCCATCAACCACGGCGTGCTCACCCCGCTCGGCGCCGACATGGTCAAGCAGACCGGCAAGTCGATCCTGCTGATGCTGGAGTCGAACCCCGGCCCCGGCCTGGGCATCCTGCTGGCCTACATGCTGTTCGGCAGGGGCATGAGCAAGGCGTCGGCCCCCGGTGCGGCGATCATCCACTTCCTCGGCGGCATCCACGAGATCTACTTCCCCTACATCCTGATGAAGCCGATCCTGCTGCTCGCCACCATCGCCGGCGGCGCCTCCGGCGTGGCCGTCAACCAGATGTTCCACACCGGTCTGGTCGGCCCCGCCGCCCCTGGCTCGATCTTCGCGTACATGATGATGGCCGCCCCCGGCGACCTGTTCAAGATCCTGCTGGCCATCCTCGTCTCCACCGCGGTCACCTTCGCCATCGCGGCACCCCTGATCAAGATGGACAAGGGCGACGACGGCGACCTCAGCAAGGCCACCGCCGACATGGAGGCGATGAAGGGCAAGAAGTCCGCCGTCGCCAGCAACCTGGTGGCCGCCCCCAAGGGCGAGATCAGGAGCATCGTCTTCGCCTGCGACGCCGGCATGGGTTCGTCCGCGATGGGCGCCACCGTGCTGCGCAACAAGGTCAAGGAGGCCGGTTTCGGCGACGTGAAGGTCACCAACGAGGCCATCGCCAACTTGAAGGACGTCTACGACGTCGTCGTCACCCAGGAGACCCTGGCCACCCGCGCCATCCCGAAGGTCCCCTCGGCGACCGTCCTGACCGTCGACAACTTCATGAACTCGCCGCGGTATGACGAGGTCGTCGAGATGATCCGCGCCCAGCGCTCCGGCACCACGGCGCCAGCCGCCGCCGACACTTCTTCGGTCGCCCCGGTCACGACCGCCACGGCGGTTCCGGCCGCTTCGGCGGGTGCCGCCGCAGCGTCCAGCATCGACGAGCCCAAGGCCGAGATCCTCGCCCTCGACTCGATCAAGCTGGGTGCCGTGGCCGCCGACAAGGGCGACGCCATCACCCAGGCGGGCAACCTGCTCGTGAGCCGCGGTGCGGTCGAAGCCGGGTACGTCGATGCCATGCATGCCCGTGAGGCCACCGTCAGCACCTACATGGGCAACCTGCTCGCGATCCCGCACGGTACGAACGAGGCGAAGGAGCTGATCTCCAGCTCGGCCATGAGTTTCATCCGCTTCGACCAGCCCATCGACTGGAATGGCAACCCGGTGAAGTTCGTCGTCGGCATCGCCGGCAAGAACAAGGAACACCTGCAGATCCTGGGCAAGCTCGCGAAGATCTTCTCGAACAACGACTCCGTGGCTGCTCTGGAGAACGCTTCGACGGCCCAAGAGGTCGCCGACATCCTCGGAAAGGTCAATTCATGACAAACGAGACTGCAACGCAGTCGCGTCTGAAGGCTGTCCATTTCGGAGCAGGCAACATCGGCCGCGGGTTTGTCGGTCTGTTGCTGCACCAGGCGGGTTACGAGATCGTCTTCGCCGACGTCTCCGACGCGCTGATCGACCTGCTCAAGGCTGCCGACAGCTATGTCGTCCACGAGGTCGGTGAGGGCGGCCAGGCGCACACGGTCGACAACTTCCGTGCGCTCAACTCGTCCTCGGAGCTCGACGCCGTGGTGGCGGAGATCGCCACCGCGGACGTCGTCACCTGCGCGGTCGGGCCGAACATCCTCAAGTTCATCGCCCCCGCCATCCGCCAGGGCATCGACGCCCGTCCTGCCGATGCGCCCAAGCTGGTCGTGATGGCCTGCGAGAACGCGATCAACGCCACCGACAACCTCGCCGTGTTCGTGCGCGGCGAGGACGCTGGTGACGTGGACGCGAAGGCCATCTTCGCCAACACGGCCGTCGACCGGATCGTCCCGAACCAGCCCGCGGGCATGGGCCTGGACGTCAACGTCGAGCCCTACTTCGAGTGGGCCGTCGAGACCCCGGCCTTCCAGGGCAACCCGCCAGTGATCCCCGGAGCCAGCTTCGTCGACTCGCTCGCGCCGTACATCGAGCGCAAGCTGTTCACGGTCAACACCGGCCACGCCGCGACCGCCTACTTCGGCTACCAGGCGGGGATCGACAAGATCTCGGACGTGCTGGCCGACGCGGCCCTCAAGGCCAAGATCTACGCGGTGCTGACCGAGACCAAGAAGCTGCTGGTCGCCAAGTACGGGTTCGCGGACGAGGTCCAGGAGGCCTACATCCAGAAGATCCTGAAGCGATTCGCCAACCCGGAACTGCCCGACACGGTCACCCGCGTCGGCCGTTCCCCGATGCGCAAGCTCTCACGCCACGAGCGCTTCGTCGGCCCGGCCGCCGAGCTGGCTGAGAAGGGGGAGTCGTCCGACGCCCTGCAGTCGGCCATGCTGGGCGCGATGCTGTTCGACGTCGCGGACGATGCCGAGGCCGTGCAGGTCGGCGAGGTGCTGGCGACGCAGGACGCCGAGCAGGCAGCAACCACCTTCACCGGTCTCGGCGCCGGCCACCCGCTCTTCGTGGGTGTCGTCGAGCAGGTCAAGCAGGCACAGGCCACCCGGTCACTCGACCTGGCGGTCAGCGACACCGAATGAACTGACTGCTGACGGACGACAGGTCCCCCGTTCCCTGGCGGAGCGGGGGACCTGTCGTTCCTGGTCGGTGCGCCTCAGCCACGGACGATGAGTTGGATCGCGACCAGCACCATCACGATGCCGATCACCACGTCCACGACGCGCCACACCGAGGGACGTCCCAAGGGCCCCGACAGGGCGCGGGCGCCGAAGCCCAACGAGCCGAACCACAGCAGCGAGGCGCTCATCGCGCCCGCGCTGAACCACCAGCGCAGAGCGCCGTGGCTGGCGGCCACCGAACCGAGCATCACCACGGTGTCCAGGTAGACGTGCGGATTGAGCCAGGTCACGCCCAGCACCGTCCGCAGCACGGCGCCGCGGCCCGGTGGTTCACCCGCCGTCAGGGCGGATGCTTGGGCCGCGGACCGGAAGGACTTCACCGCTTGCCACAGCAGGTAGCCGGCGCCGAGCCATGACATCACCCGAAGGGCGGTCGGGTGCGCCTGGGCGATGGCGCCCATGCCGGCGGTGCCGGCGGCAATCAGCACCAGGTCACCCAGCGCGCACACCGCGACCACGAGCCACACGTGCTCCCGACGCAGCCCCTGGCGAAGCACCAGCCCGTTCTGCACCCCGATCACCACGATCAGGGACAGCCCGGTCAACAGACCGGTGATCCAGGCCGAAAGCATGGCGACCACCGTAGTGGGGTTGGGACTGGGCGGGGGNNTCGACCCATTCCCGAGCGCGATTGAAGGTGTGCCACGTGACCCTGCCCGACCAGTACAGCGAATTGACCGGCGCGGGGGTGCCCGACAAGTTCGCACCCCTCGGCCTGACCTATGACGACGTGCTGCTACTGCCGGGCGAGACGGACGTCATCCCGTCCGAGGTGGACACCACCAGCCGCCTCACGCGCGAGATCAGCCTGCGCGTGCCGCTGATCTCCGCCGCGATGGACACCGTCACGGAATCACGGATGGCCATCGCGATGGCCCGCCAGGGCGGCCTGGGCGTGCTGCACCGCAACCTCTCGATCGAGGACCAGGCCTACCAGGTCGACCTCGTCAAGCGCACCCAGACCGGACGCATCACCAACCCCGTCACCATCGGGCCGGACGCGACCCTGGAGGACCTCGACAACCTGTGCGGCCAGTACCGCGTCTCCGGCCTGCCGGTGGTCGACGCCGACGACACGCTGCTCGGTATCTGCACCAACCGGGACCTGCGTTTCACCCCGGTCGCCGAGTGGGGCACGACCTTGGTGCGCGACGTGATGACCCCGATGCCGCTGTTCACTGCGCCGGAGAACATCTCCAGCGAGGACGCGACCGCGCTGCTGCGTCAGAACAAGCGTGAACGCCTGCCGCTGGTCGACGACCAGGGACGCCTGCGCGGCCTGATCACGGTCAAGGACTTCGTGAAGTCCGAGCAGTTCCCCGATGCCACCAAGGACGCCCAGGGACGCCTGATGGTCGGTGCGGCCGTTGGGTACTTCGGCGAGGCCTGGGAGCGCGCCACCACCTTGATCGAGGCAGGCGTGGACGTGCTGGTGGTCGACACCGCCCACGGCCACGCCCGCCTGCTGCTTGACATGATTCGCAAGCTGAAGGGCGATCCAGCCACTCAGCACGTCCAGATCATCGGCGGCAATGTCGCGACCCGCACCGGTTCGCGCGCCCTGGTCGAGGCCGGGGTGGACGCCGTCAAGGTCGGCGTCGGTCCCGGTTCGATCTGTACCACCCGTATCGTCGCCGGCGTCGGCGTTCCCCAGTTGACGGCCGTCTACGAGGCCGCTGCGGCAGCGACCGAGGCGGGCGTCCCCGTGATCGCCGACGGTGGTCTCAAATACTCCGGCGACATCGCCAAGGCGCTCGTCGCCGGCGCGTCCACCGTCATGGTCGGATCGCTGCTGGCCGGTTGCGAGGAGAGCCCCGGCGAGACCGTCTTCATCGCCGGCAAGCAGTACAAGCAGTACCGTGGCATGGGCTCGCTGGGTGCGATGAGCAGCCGGGGCAAGAAGTCCTACTCCAAGGACCGCTACTTCCAGGNNGAGGGCATCGAGGGCCAGGTGGTCTACCGAGGCCCGGTCTCCTCGGTCATCCACCAGCTGGTCGGCGGCCTGCACCAGTCGATGTTCTACGTCGGTTCGCGCACCATCCCCGAGCTGCAGGACCGGGGACGTTTCGTGCGGATCACTTCCGCGGGCCTGACCGAGAGCCACCCGCACGACGTCCAGAACATTGCAGACGCCCCCAACTACTCGCGCTGACGCGAGCAACAACCAAGGACGGCAACATGTACGACATCGGACGCTCCAAGCGCGCCACCAAGGCCTTCAGCTTCGACGACATCGCCATCGTCCCCTCGCGCCGCACGCGGGGGATCGACCAGGTGAACCTGGGCTGGAAGATCGACGCGGTGACCTTCGACTTCCCGATCATCGCCGCGCCGATGGACTCGGTGATGAGCCCCGCGACCGCGATCGAGATGGGACGTCTGGGCGGCCTCGGTGTGCTCAACCTCGAGGGTCTGTGGACTCGCTACGAGGACCCGAGCTCCATCTTCGAGGAGCTCGCCANNCCAGATCCGCGAGGCCGGCGTGCCGGTGGCCGGCTCGTTGAGCCCCCAGAACACCAAGCAGTTCGTCGACGTGGTGGAGAAGTCCGGGATGGACTTCTTCGTGGTGCGCGGGACGACCGTCTCGGCCGAGCACGTGAGCGATGCGACCGAGCCGCTGAACCTGAAGAAGTTCATCTACGACCTCGAGGTGCCGGTCATCGTCGGTGGCTGTGCCACCTACCAGACCTCCCTGCACCTGATGCGGGCCGGCGCTGCTGGTGTGCTCGTCGGCTTCGGCGGCGGCGCGAGCCACGCCACCCGCGACGTGCTTGGCATCGAGGTCCCGATGGCCTCCGCGCTGGCGGACGTGGCGGAGGCGCGGCGCGACTACATGGATGAGTCCGGTGGCCGTTACGTGCATGTCATCGCGGACGGTTCGGTGGGACGCTCCGGTGACATTGCCAAGGCAATTGCCTGCGGCGCTGATGCCGTGATGGTCGGCTCCCCGCTGGCGCGGGCGACCGAGGCCCCAGGCCAGGGCTGGCACTGGGGTGCCGAGGCGTGGCACGAGACTCTGCCGCGCGGCGAGCGGGTCAGGTTCGCCCCGATCGGGACGTTGGAGGAGGTCATGCTCGGCCCCTCGCGGATCGCGGACGGCACCATGAACCTGGTCGGTGCCCTGCGTCGCTCGATGGCCTCGACTGGCTACACCGAGGTCAAGGAGTTCCAGCGGATCGACGTGGTCATCAGCTGATGTCCGAGTCGACGAACCCCGTTCACACCGATCCCGAGCGCGCGAATCCGGAGCAGGTGCACCCGGAGCTGGTGCGGTTGCGTGGCTCGATCGACAACCTCGACTCGGCCCTCGTCCACCTGCTGGCCGAGCGCTTCAAGGTGACCCAGCGGGTGGGGGAGTTGAAGGCGACCCAGGGCCTGCCCCCGGCCGACCCGGAGCGCGAGAAGCGGCAGATCGAACGGCTGCGCGCGCTCGCCATGGACGCGCAGCTGGACCCCGAGTTCGCGGAGAAGTTCCTCAACTTCATCGTCACGGAGGTTGTCCGTCACCACGAGCAGATCGCCCGCGGTCAGCAGTCCTGACACCGGTACGCAGACGAGCCCCGAACCCTCCCGTGGGGAGAGTTTTGGGGCTCGTCTGCTGCTGGGCTTTGCTCGTGCAGGTCAGGCGATGACGTCGCCCGCGCGGACGTCCGAGGGGATGCCCACGACGACGGCGCCGGGCTCGACGTCCTTGACGACCAAGGCATTTGAGCCGATCTTCACATCGTCCCCGATGGTGATGTCGCCGATCACCTTGGCGCCGGCACCGATCAGCACGCGGTTTCCGATCGTGGGGTGGCGCTTGAAGCGTCCCCGCGCACGTCCGCCAAGGGTCACCTGGTGGTACATCAGCACGTCGTCCCCGATGATCGCGGTTTCACCAATGACCACGCCATTGCCGTGATCGATGAAGAAGCGACGCCCGATCGTGGCACCCGGATGGATCTCGATGCCGGTCAGGAAACGCGCCGCCTGGCTGATCGCCCGCGCAAGAGGACGGTAGGCGATGTGCGTGTTCCACAGGCGGTGGGCGACCCGGTGGGCCCACACGGCGTGCACGCCCGAGTACAGCAGGGCCACCTCGAGGCGGTTGGTCGCTGCCGGATCCTCGCGCATCGCGGCGCCGAGGTCCTCAAAGACTCGCTGTCGTGCGGCCCCCACCAGGTCGCGGGCGCTCATCAGCGGAGCAGGTCCGCGTACAGGATCGTCGACAGGTAGCGCTCACCGAGGTCGGGGAGCACGACGACGATCTTCTTGCCAGCGTTCTCGGGACGGTTGGCGACCTGCTCGGCGGCGGCCAGGGCGGCACCGGCGGAGATGCCGACCATCAGGCCCTCCTCGCGGGCGGCTCGACGGGCGAAGTCCATCGCCTGCTCGCCGGGGATGTCGATGACCTCGTCCATGACCTCACGGTTCAGGATGCCGGGTACGAAGTTGGCTCCCAGGCCCTGGATCTTGTGCGGTCCGGCGGTGCCCTCGGTCAGCAGCGGCGACTCGGCCGGCTCGACGCCGATCACGGTGATACCGGGGTTCTGCTCCTTGAGGTAACCGCCCGCGCCGGTGACGGTGCCACCGGTGCCGATGCCGACGACGAAGATGTCAACCTGGCCCTCGGTGTCATTCCAGATCTCCGGGCCGGTGGTCTCATGGTGCACCGTGCGGTTGGCGTCGTTGTCGAACTGGCGGGCCAGCACGCCGTCACGCTCGGCGGCGATCTCATGGGCCTTCGCGACGGCACCCTTCATGCCCTCGGCGCCCGGCGTCAGCACCAGCTCCGCGCCGTAGGCGCGCAGCAGGGCGCGACGCTCGAGGCTCATGGTCTCGGGCATGCAGATGACCACCTGGTAGCCGCGGGCAGCACCCACCATGGCCAGGGCGATGCCGGTGTTGCCCGACGAGCCCTCGACGATGGTGCCTCCCGGCTTCAGCGCACCGGAGGCCTCGGCAGCGTCGATGATGGCGACACCGATCCGGTCCTTCACCGAGTTCGCGGGATTGTAGTACTCCAGCTTGGCGAACACCTCGGCGTTCGCGCCCGTCACGCGGTTCACGCGGACGAGGGGAGTGCGGCCCACAGCCGCCGTTACGTTGTCGAAGATCTGCATAACACCTCAAGTCGTCGTCCGGGCAATTTGTTCCCGGAACCAAGCAGATCATCTCGCAGAAGGGACCATCTCTGGCGAGCCATCCACGAGCCGGGCGGTCGAGCCGGTCAAGGGCACGCCGTTGAAGCCATAGAATCACCCCCATGGCATCACCCCAGGACCTTGTCGTCGTCATCGACTTCGGCGCCCAGTACGCACAGCTCATCGCCCGACGCGTCCGTGAGGCGAATGTCTATTCCGAGATCATGCCGCACACGGCAACCGCAGCGCAGGTGCTCGAGCGCCAGCCGAAGGCGATCATCCTGTCCGGCGGTCCGCAATCGGTCTACGCCGATCACGCGCCGCAGGTCGAGGCCGCGCTGTTCGAGGCGGGCGTGCCCGTCTTCGGCATCTGCTACGGCTTCCAGGCGATGACCGCAGCGCTCGGCGGCACCGTCGAGAAGACGGGCCTGTCGGAGTTCGGCCGCACCCCGGTGAACATCACCGAGCACGGCACCCTGCTCGCCGGGATGCCTGATGCCCTCAACATCTGGATGAGTCACGGCGACTCGGTCACCGAGGCACCGAAGGGGTTCACGGCCCTGGCGCACACGGCTGGCGCCCCCGTAGCGGCCTTCGAGTGCTGCTCGCGCCAACTGGCCGGCGTCCAGTGGCACCCCGAGGTGCTGCACTCCGAGCAGGGCCAGGCCGTCCTTGAGCACTTCCTGCGCGACATCGCCGGATGCGATGCCTCGTGGACCAGCCAGAACATCGTCGAGGAGCAGGTCGAGCGGATCCGCGCCGAGGTCGGTGACAAACAGGTGCTGTGCGCCTTGTCCGGTGGTGTCGATTCAGCCGTCGCAGGTGCGCTCGTCCAGCGCGCCATCGGTGACCAGCTCACCTGCGTCTTCGTCGACCACGGGCTGCTCCGCGAGGGAGAGGCCGACCAGGTCAAGAAGGACTTCGTCGAGGTGACCGGCGTCGAACTGGTCGTCGCCGACGAGCGCGAGCGTTTCCTGGGCGCCCTGGCCGGGGTCACCGACCCCGAGACCAAGCGCAAGATCATCGGACGTGAGTTCATCCGCACCTTCGAGGACGTCGCCCGCCAGCTCAACGACAGCAAGGACATCGAGTTCCTGGTGCAGGGCACGCTCTACCCTGACGTCGTCGAGTCGGGCGGCGGCGAGGGCGCGGCCAACATCAAGAGCCACCACAACGTCGGCGGCCTGCCCGACGACCTCCAGTTCAGCCTGATCGAGCCGCTGCGCACCCTGTTCAAGGACGAGGTGCGCGCCGTCGGCACCGAGCTCGGCCTGCCCGAGACGATGGTGTGGCGCCAACCCTTCCCGGGCCCCGGCCTCGGCATCCGGATCATCGGCGAGGTCACGGCGGAACGCCTGGAGATCCTGCGCCAGGCCGACTCGATCGCCCGCGAGGAACTCACCCGTGCCGGTCTGGACCGCGAGATCTGGCAGTTCCCGGTGGTGCTGCTGGCCGACGTCCGCTCGGTCGGCGTGCAGGGCGACGGACGCACCTACGGCCACCCGATCGTGCTGCGTCCGGTCACCAGCGAGGACGCCATGACCGCTGACTGGGGACGCCTTCCCTATGACGTCATCGAGCGGATGAGCACCCGCATCACCAACGAGGTGCGCGAGGTGAACCGCGTCGTGGTGGACGTGACCTCGAAGCCGCCGGGCACCATCGAGTGGGAGTGACCCGGCAACAGGTGACCTGACGACAAAGCCGGACAACGCAGGAATCGTCGCCCAAATACTTCCTGGCAGGGCCCCCGAGGGGGGCGGCCCGGGGATCTGGGCGACGATTCCTGCGGTTGGCGGGTTGCCGCCGAGTCGGCTGCGAGCCGGCGCGGCTGGGCGTCAGTTGCGGGGTTCTTCGTAGGGGTTGAAGGTGGGCACATCGGTGCGCTGCTGGTCAGTGGGGGGCTGGGCCAGGTTGCGCTGGGAGTTCCAGTCCTTCGCCTGGCGGAAGAGGTCTTCGATGGGCGCCTTGTCGGCGCCCTCGTCGGGCATGAGGGCCCAGGCCAGCGGGTAGATCCAAAGGCTGGCCCCGCCAAGGATCACCGCCGCTACTGCCACGAGGCGGACGATGTTGGCGTCGACGCCGGTCTGCCGGGCGATTCCGGCGCACACACCAGCGATGACTCGTCCTTGAGTGGGGCGGACGAGACCGGGAATGAAAGCCATGACAAGTGCTCCTGTGTTGGTGGACGGGTAACTATGCGACGCACCCACCTCCATTGTGGTTCCACTACCGACAAAAGGACAGGCACCGACAAAAGGACAGGCTCGCAACGACAAGAAAACGCAATGATGTGGGAGCGCAACAANNTGGACAGTGGGGAAGGACGCAGAGCGTCAGCGACGGGCGCGGCCCGTGACGAAGCCCCAGATGACGAGGACGATCAACGAACCGACGATGGCCATCAGCCAGGTGTAGGGGGAGAAGAAACCAGACAGAGGCTTGTCGAACAGCGCACTGCCCAGCCAGCCACCCAGGACCGAGCCGATGACACCCAGAATCATGGTAGCGAGCCAGCCGCCGCCCTGCGTACCGGGGAGGATCGCCTTGGCAATGGCGCCTGCGATGAGGCCCAGGATGATGAATGCAATGAAACCCATGCCTGAACAGTAGATCTGCTCAATGCGCCTTGTCACGCGCTTCTCCTGCTGGCGAAAAATGCCCACCCCGACGGGTGCCCCATTCAGGTGATGAGCTCAGAAGAAAGGGCGCCAGGGGGCGAGCAACCCTTCGGTTGCCTTGGCCACGAGGGAACGGCTATTCCACTCCTCGCGGGTCAACTCGAGGCAATTGCCTTCGTCCACCCGCCAGATCTCCTCCATCCGGGCGGCCACCTCTGCGCTCAGAAACTCCGCGTTCACCTCATAGTTCCCGGCCAGGCTCAGCCGGTCGAGGTTCGCCGTGCCGATCGTGGACCAGACGCCGTCGATCGTCCCGGTCTTCGCGTGCACCATGGCGCGCTGGTAGAGGAACAGTCGTACGCGGTACTTGAGCAGGTCGTCGTAGAAGCCGCGGGACAACCAGTCGGCTATGACGTGGTTGGACTCTGCCGGGACGATGATCCGCACGTCCACGCCGCGTCGCGCCGCGGCGAACAGGGCGGCGGTGAGGTCGTCGTCAGGGATCAGGTAGGCCTGGGTGAGCCAGAAGTGGGAGCTGGCCCGGTCGATCGCCTCCAGGTACATGTTCCGGATCGGGTAGACGGCCAGCCGCGGGGTGTTCCGGTGCACGCGCACCGTGCCTTCCCACGGACGAGGTGCCGAGACGGTCAATTGGGGCACCTCGCCACGGCGCTTGCGCAGCCTGCTGGTGTGGTGCAGGTTCCAGTAGTCGACGAAGGCCGTCTCCACCTCGACCACGCCGGGGCCCACGAGCCGGGCATGGGTGTCACGCCACCGTGTCGCATAGGTGTCGCCGATGTTGTAGCCGCCGATGTAGGCGATCGCAGTGTCCACCACCAGCAGCTTGCGGTGGTCCAGCCCCGTGTTGCGCGGGTTCAGGAAGGCAGGACCGCCGACGATGGGATGGGACTGAACGTGGACGGATGCGGGGAAGTCGAAGAAGGATCGCGGGACGACGAGGTTGGCGAACTCGTCGTACACGACGCAAACCCTGACTCCCCGCTCGGCAGCGGCAACCAGCGCGTCCTTGAACCTGTGGCCGTAGCCGTCGGCCTTCCAGATGTAGGTCTCGAAGTAGACCGAGCTGGTGGCGGCCTCGATGTCGGCGAGCATCGCCGCGTACAGATCGGTGCCGAAGGTGTGGATCGTGACCTGGTCGTCCCCGNNCGAATGGCTTCGGCGGCGGTGAGGCCCGCCATCGTGGCGACTTGTGCTCCCAGCACGCCGGCCATCACCCGGTGGGCGACCTGACGGGCGCGGGAATAGGACGACATGGCCCAAATCTAGCGGCCACACCAGCCGTGCCACGATGACGCGGGGGAGGCGATGTCAGGGCCGCCAACTAGAATCGTCCGCGACATGTCTGAACTCCACTTTCCCGACCTCTTCAGTGCCTTCGAGCCCGAGCCAGCGCGCGTGCGTCCACCGCGTCCGGAGGCGCAGCTGGCGGCCGCGGCGAAGCGGCCCGCGGCGGACGAACTGCTGGGGGGGTTGAACGAAACCCAGCGCGAAGCCGGGCTGCACG
>DGKN01000101.1 GCA_002387005.1 Propionibacteriaceae bacterium UBA4569 | reverse complement strand
CTCGTCGTCGTCCAGCACCAGGGGCGGCAGCCGCCGCCCGGCACCGAGTTGGTAGCCACCGGCCGCACCCCGCTCCCCCGCCACGGGATATCCCAGGCCGCGCAGCGGCTCCACGTCGCGCCGTACCGTGCGCTCGGTGACCCCGAGGCGCTCGGCAAGCTCGGGGCCCGACCAGCTCGGCCGGGACTCGAGCAGGCTCAGCAGCCGCAACACCCGGTGGACGGTTTCTGGCATGGCACCAGACTGCCAAAGACAACGGACCGAAGTTGTCCTGATTGCTTGGTGTGATGGAGTCAAGGAACCCCGGAAAGGACACCGACATGTACCTGCCCAGCGTCGACACCGAGCGCGACACCCTGTGCAACTACCTCGAGATGCAGCTCACGGCGCTGCGCGCCAGTGCCCTCGGCCTGGACGACGAACAGGCCGCCCGAAGCCGCCTGCGCAGCGAGCTGTCGATCGCCGGCATCCTCAGCCACTGCACCTACGTCATTACCGGAGCCCTGGTGGGCGCGGGGCGGCGGGAGCCGGCCGAGGCGGACTTCCACGACAGCTTCCGCCCCGCGGCGCCGCTGGCGGAGGTGATGCGCGAGTTCGAGCAGGTCATCCCGGAATACCTGCAGATGTGCCGCGAGGGCGACCTGGACGCGGTGATGCCGGTCGGCCCCTTCCCTTGGTACGGCCTGGACGAGGCCCGCCCCGCCGCCCTGCGCTACCTCTATGTGCACCATGTCGAGGAGTTCGCGCGCCATGCCGGGCATGCCGACCTGATCCGGGAGGAGATCGACGGGGCCAAGGCCGCCGAGCTGCTGGCGACGCTCGAGGGCCGCCCCGAGAACGAGTTCGTCAAGCCCTGGTCACCCAGCTGATCACTCGATCACGTGCAGCACCTTGAGCACCCACCACAGGGTGAATAGGGCACCGCCAACCATCAACAGCACGGCTCCCAGCACCATCGCGCCGGCACCCACCAGGTAGGCCAGCGATCGGCGGCGGGTGGTCTCGGCGTCCGCGACGGCGCGCTCCAGCAGCGCAAGGTTCATCCGGTTCGACCGGAAGGCCAGGTCGCCGAGGTCACCCACCGCCGGCAGCTGCCCGATGGCGGTGTCGATCGCGATGTTGGCCAGCATCCGCGCGATCACCGGGAGCGGCACGCCGAGCCGCACCGCGTCGGCCAGGATGGCGGACGACAGGGCGGTGCCGGCCAGGTCACCGACGCCCGGCACCAGGCCCACCAGGACGTCAGCGCCGAAGGTCATTCGCGTCCCCGGGACGGTGACCAGCCCGTCCAGGAAGCGCGCCAGGGCGCGGGTGCCGGGGTGGATCGCCGGATCGTCCGGCTGCCAAGGCTCCTTGGTCACCCAGCAAGGCTAGCCCGATAGTCTCTGCGCCATGATCCCCACCTCCACCTACCGCCTCCAGATCCAGTCCGGGTTCACGCTGGACGACGCGGCTGCCGTGGTGGACCGTCTGGCCGACCTCGGTGTCGGCGCGGTCTACCTCTCCCCCCTGCTCACCGCCACGTCGGGCTCCGACCATGGCTACGACGTGGCCGACCCGACGACCATCGACCCGGCCCGTGGCGGCGAACAAGGCTGGCGACACTTCGTCGAAGCGGCCCGCGCCGCAGGTCTGGGGATCGTGGTGGACATCGTCCCGAACCACATGGGCATCGCCAAGCCATGGGAGACCTCCGCATGGTGGGACGTGCTGGCCAAGGGACGCTGCTCGCAGTACGCCCACTGGTTCGACATCGACTGGAGCGCCCCGGCGATCGCCGTTCCCGTCTTGGCCGACGCGGCGGCAGTGGACGACCTGCGCATCGTGGACGGGGAGCTCCACTACTGGGAGAACCGGTTCCCACTGGCACCCGACACGTGGGCCGAGGGGGACGACCCCCGCGAGGTGCACCAGCGCCAGCACTACCGCCTGATCCCCTGGCGCGAAGGGGACGACAAGCTCACCCATCGCCGCTTCTTCACGATCGCGACCCTGGCCGGTCTGCGTGTCGAGGATCCCGAAGTCTTCGCGGCCACCCACGAGCGCGTCCTGCGGATGGTGCGCGATGACGGCATCGAAGGCCTGCGCGTCGACCACCCGGACGGTCTGGTCGACCCCAAGGAGTACTTCAACCGGCTCGCCGAGGCCGCTCCCGGGGCCTGGCTGGTGGCCGAGAAGATCCTGGAGCCCGGCGAGGCCCTTCCCGAGTGGTCGATCGCCGGAACCACCGGCTACGACGCCATGACCGAGGTGACTCAGCTGTTCGTCGACCAGGCTGGCGAGCAGGCCTTCACCGATGACTACCAGCGGCGCACCGGCGACCTGCTCAGCATCGGCGAGCAGGTGCTGGCCGGCAAGCGAGAGGTCTGCGAACAGCAGTTCGGGGCCGAGCTCCGCCGGATCATGGCGGCCCTGCCCGACCCCGCACCCACCGGCGCCCGCGAGGCGCTGGTCGAGCTGGCGGTGCGCATGCCCGTCTACCGCACCTACCTGCCTGACGACCGGCACGCCCTGGACGAGGCTCTGCCCGCAGCCCGCTCGGCCCGACCTGAGCTGGCTGCCGCGCTGGATGCGCTGGAACCGGTGCTGGGCGAGGTGGCGCAGGAGGCCGCGCGCCGCTTCCAGCAGCTCAGTGGTGCGGTGATGGCCAAGGGCATCGAGAACACCGCCTGGTACCGGGCCAACCGCTTCGTGGCCCTGAACGAAGTGGACGGTGACCCGGCGCGCTTCGGCTCGGGCCTTGCCGACTTCCACGCGGCAATGGAGCGGCGAGAGCGAGATCTCCCGGCTTCGATGACCTCGCTGTCGACACACGACACCAAGCGCGGAGAGGACGTCCGCGCACGGCTCGCCGTGCTCTCGGAGGTTCCGGAGCAGTGGTCCGCCTTCATGACCACCTTCAGCGAGCACAGCGGCCTGGACGACGCCCAGTTCGCCGAGTTGCTGGCCCAGACGCTGGCGGGCACCGGCGAGATCGAGGCCGAGCGGCTGCACGACTACGCCACCAAGGCNNCCCACACCAGCCACACCGATGCGGACGAGGGCTACGAGGGCCGTGCCCACGCTGCGATCGACACCGCGCTGGGGGCAGGACCGCTGCGCGATGCCTGGCGCGAGGTGCAGGCACTGCTCGAGGCGCCGGCCCGGAGCAATTCGCTGTCCCAGAAACTCGTCCAGCTGGCGATGCCCGGCATCCCCGACGTCTACCAGGGCACCGAGATCTGGGATGACTCGCTGGTCGACCCCGACAACCGACGACCCGTGGACCATAGTCGGCTGGCCCAACTGGCCGCCGCGGGCAGCCACGCGATCGACGAGTCCGGCGCGGCGAAGCTCCATGTGGTGCGCACCACGCTGCGCCTGCGCCGGCAACGCCCCGAACTGTTCACCGGTTATCGCGCGTTGGCGGCCGAGGGCGAGGTCGCAGACCACCTGGTGGCCTTCGAGCGCACCGGTGTGATCGGGTTGGCCACTCGCCTACCAGTCGGCCTTGCCCGACGTGGTGGCTGGGCATCGACGACGCTCCCGCTGGACGGACGGTGGACGGACGCGCTGACCGGCCGCGCCTTCGAGGGCGAGTCTGCCGTGTCAGAACTGCTGTCCGAGCTCCCGGTGGCGCTGCTCGTGCGCGACTGAGCGGCCGCGCCACGGGCCAGCTGGGCATGCGAGAAGGCCCCGTCCCTTGCGGGACAGGGCCTTCTGCGATCAGTTCAGACCTGGTGGAGCAAGATCACTTGACGATCTTGGTCACGCGGCCGGCGCCGACGGTACGACCNNATCTCGGTGCCCTCGGGCAGCTGGACGACACCCGTCACGTCCGTCGTGCGGAAGTAGAACTGGGGCGAGTAGTTCGAGAAGAACGGCTTGTGACGGCCACCCTCCTCCTTCGTCAGGATGTAGACGTTGCCCTCGAAGTCGGTGTGGGGCGTGGTCGAGCCGGGCTTGATGACGACCATGCCGCGCTCCACGTCCTCCTTCTTGGTGCCACGGAGCAGCAGGCCGACGTTCTCGCCCGCCTGGCCCTCGTCGAGGATCTTGCGGAACATCTCGACGCCGGTGACCGTGCTGGTCTGCTTGGCCTCGTGGATGCCGATGATGTCGACGGTCTCGCCGGTCTTGACGACGCCACGCTCGATACGACCAGTGATGACGGTGCCACGACCGGTGATCGTGAAGACGTCCTCAACGGGCATCAGGAAGGGCTTGTCGGTCTCACGAACCGGCTGGGGGATGTACTCGTCGACAGCATCCATGAGCTCCATGATGGACTCGGCCCACTTGGCGTCGCCGTTCATCGCCGGGAAGGCGGCCACGCGCACGACGGGGCAGTTGTCGCCGTCGAACTCCTGCGAGCTCAGCAGCTCACGAACCTCCATCTCAACGAGCTCGATGAGCTCCTCGTCGTCCACCATGTCGCACTTGTTCAGGGCGACGACGATGGCGGGCACGCCAACCTGACGGGCGAGCAGCACGTGCTCGCGGGTCTGGGGCATGGGGCCGTCGGTGGCGGCAACCACGAGGATCGCGCCGTCCATCTGGGCCGCACCGGTGATCATGTTCTTCACGTAGTCGGCGTGGCCGGGGCAGTCGACGTGCGCGTAGTGACGGGTCGCCGAATCGTACTCAACGTGGGAAGTGTTGATGGTGATACCGCGAGCCTTTTCTTCCGGCGCGTTGTCGATCTGGTCGAAACCACGAGCGGAACCGCCCCAGGTGTCGGCACAGACTTTGGTCAGCGCTGCGGTCAGAGTGGTCTTGCCATGGTCAACGTGACCGATGGTGCCCACGTTTACGTGCAGTTTGTTACG
>DGKN01000149.1:468-3723 GCA_002387005.1 Propionibacteriaceae bacterium UBA4569 | reverse complement strand
GTTCCTGCCGGCATTGGTGCACGGCACCTTCCCCAGCGACCGCGTCACGGACAACTGGTTGAAGGCGCCCGGTGTGCTGCCGGCCGACCTGCGCGGGGACGCCGACTCGGTGCCGCAGCTGGTGGAGGTCACCAATGCCGCCTTCACCGAGTACGGCGAGGAACTGAAACAGGCCCAGCTGCACGCCGAGGACCGGTTGGCCTATGTCGCCGTCACGCGCGCCCGGCAGCG
This sequence comes from Propionibacteriaceae bacterium UBA4569, assembly GCA_002387005.1. Lineage (GTDB taxonomy): Bacteria > Actinomycetota > Actinomycetes > Propionibacteriales > Propionibacteriaceae > Luteococcus > Luteococcus sanguinis. Next base: position 3,492 of record DGKN01000149.1, on the reverse strand, counting down.
GCTGGTGGCGACCGCCCACACCTGGCGCTCCGGGCTGTCCCGCCCCCGCAAGGTGAGTCCCTACTGGCAGGCGGTCGCCGTCGAGGCCGAACGACAGGGCCAGGTGNNGTGCTCGCGGTGGCCCCGCCACCGTCGGAAGAGAACCCCGCGGTTCCCGTCTCGCACCCGGTGCCATGGCCCGTCCCGTCGGACTCGGAAGCGCACGGACGGCGACTGCTCGCGGCCGAGCTGGTCGAGCGGGCCCGCACCCGCTTTGCCGCCACCGGCGACTACGCGTCCGATGACGACCTGATGCTGGACCACGTGGCAACCGTGGCCCAGTGGGACGCGGAGATCGACCAGCTGCTGACCGAGGCCACAGCGGGCGACGCGGAGACGGTCATGGTCCCGATGCCGACCTCATTGTCGGCATCCGCCTTGATGGCGGCCCGCCGTGACCCGGACGGATTTGCGACCCGCCTGGTGCGGCCGATGCCGCGTCCGGTCAGCCAGGCCGCCACCTTGGGCACCCGCTTCCACGAGTGGGTGGAACGCCGCTTTGGGGTGGCGACCCTCGTCGACCCGGACGACTGGCCCGAGACGGAGGTGACCACCTCCGACCAAGCTCTGGCCCGGCTGGTGGCGGCCTTCGAGTCTGGCCCCTACGCCGACCGGGTTCCGGTGGCCGTGGAGGCACCCTTCGTGCTGGTGCTGGGGAGCACGCAGGTCCGGGGTCGGATCGATGCCGTCTACGGCCTCGACGGCAGCGATGGTTTCGACTACCAGGTAGTGGACTGGAAGACATCCTCGCTGCCTGCCGACCCGCTGCAGCTCGCGATCTACCGGCTGGCCTGGGCGCAGGCCAGCGAGGTTGCCCCGGAGCGGGTGGACGCGGTCTTCCTGCACGTGCTCACCGGTGAGGTGGAACGTCCCGAACACTTCGCAGACCTGGCAGAACTGACGACCTTGGCGGGCGGGTAGTTTCGAGCACGTGCAGACGCCCTGGACCCTGACCCCTTTCCTCGACCGCGCCGGCGAGACCCGGCATGACCCGGCCACCGTGGAGTCGTGGTGGTCCGAGCCCGGCACACGCGAGGTCGTCGTCGATGGCGCTGGCGGTTTTGCCGTGCCGCTGGGGCGACCCACCGACGGCCAGCTGGACCCTCAACGGCACGTCCTGCTCGGGCGTGACACCGAGGGCGTTGCCTGGTTCTCGAGTCGCGGGGAGGTGGCCGACCCACGCTCGCTCCGCGACGCGCCCGACGATCCCGGCCTGCACGAGGTGGCCACCGCTGCCGTTGCGATCCTCGCCTGGCATGACGCGGCCCGCCACTGCGAGCGCTGTGGCGCCCCGACGACCATGGCGACCGGCGGTTTCCACCGTACCTGTACCGGCTGCGGCCGTGATGTCTTTCCTCGGCACGACCCGGCGATGATCGTCGCCGTCCTCGATGCGGACGACCGACTGCTGCTCGCCCATCAGGCCAGCTGGGGGCCAGGAGGGGTGTCGGCGCTTGCCGGTTTCCTCGAGTCGGGGGAGAGCGCCGAGCACGCCATCGCCCGGGAGGTCGCCGAGGAGGTGCAGGTGACCATCAGCGCGGCGCGCTATGTGGCCAGCCAGGCGTGGCCCTTCCCGAGGTCACTGATGCTGGGCTTCGTTGCCCGCGGCCAGGGTGAGCCGGTGCCCGACGGCGTCGAGATCGAGTGGGCCCACTGGTACCGCCGCGCTGAGTTCACCGCGGCCGTCGCGGACGGCAGCATCACCCACCCGCCGAACAACTCGATTGCCTCACGCCTGATCGGCCTGTGGCTGGATGGCTCCCTGCCCGATCCGGACTCCAACCCGCTGCTCGCCTGAGCCCCGCCAAGCACGTTCGAGGCGGATGGACTACCAGCCCCGGGCCAGGCCCGATGACCGTCCAGCGGGGTTCTCGACCGCCCGGCGGACCGACTCCGGGTCGCCGACCAAGTGGACGCTCTGGCTTGCCCGGGTGACGGCGGTGTAGAGCAGTTCCCGGGTCAGGAGCGGCGAGTCCGGCGGAGGCAACACGACCGTGACCTGGCGGAACTGGCTGCCCTGGGCCTTGTGGACGGTCATGGCGTGCAGGCTCGTCACCTGGTCCAGGAGATAGGGCGAAAAGGTGCCCCACTGCGTCCGGTCACCGATCGCGGCGCGGGACTGGCCGCCCAGCGCCACCACCACCCCCGAGTCGCCATTCGACAGCCCGAGGTCGCGCAGGTTCTGGGTCACCAGCAGCGGGCGGCCGGGGTACCACTCGCCTTCGGCGCCGTAGCCGGGGATGGAGGCTCGCAGGTGCTCCTCGGCCAGCCGACCCCAGCGCGCCACGCCGTAGCGACCCTCACGGTGGGCACACAGCAGGCGGTGGTCGTCCAGGTGGTCCAGCGCCTGGGAGATGTCCCCGGCCTGGGCGGCGGCGTGGATCAAGCATCCGCAATCCCGGATGGCGGCGGACAACTCGGGCGAGTCGGCGGGCGACCAGTGCGAGAGCTCGCGGCCACCGACAGCCGTCATCTGGACCTGCCCGCCTGCCGCCAGCAGCGACAGGGCCTCGTCTGCCTCGCCACGCCGGATGGTCTCGGCCAGGTTGGCGATGTCGGTGCCGAAGCGCCAGGTGTGCACCAGCTCGACCACCTGGCCACGGTCGGGTGAGTTCGGCAGCCGGGAGGCGGCGACCAGGTCGGCCAGCACCGACCCGGCGTCGACGCTGGTGAGCTGGTGGTGGTCACCGACCAGGACGAGCCGCGTGTCCTCGCGCAGCGCCTCCAACAGTCGCGCCATCAGCGGCAGGGCGACCATTGAGACCTCGTCCACGACGACGACGTGGTGCGGCAGGGGATTGGTGGCACCACGCCCGAAACCACCCCCGGCACCGCGGGCCTCCAGCAGCTTGTGCAGCGTCGAGGCCTCCTCCGGGTGCGGACGGGCCGAGCCCTCCGGCAATTCGGACAGCGCCTGGCTGACGGCCTGCTGCAGGCGGGCGGCGGCCTTGCCGCTGGGTGCAGCAAGGGCGATCCGCAGCGGGG
>DGKN01000149.1:0-413 GCA_002387005.1 Propionibacteriaceae bacterium UBA4569 | reverse complement strand
CGCGCGGGGGGCGCGAGCCAGCCGAAGCTCATCGATCGGGGGTACGGGCCGAGCCGAACGGTCGTCCAGTTGCCGGCGGACGACGCTCTCCTCGAGCCAGTAGCGCTCCAGGTAGAGCAGGTCATCGACGAGCCGGACCGGGAGCCTGTTCGCCGCCGCAGCCGCGCCCTGGGCCACCATCGGGCTCGCAGCCAGCGCCGCCAGCCATTCGTCCACCTCGGGCCAGGGCAACTCGGCAACCGGGACCGCCGTCACCTCGGGGTCCAGGGCAGGGTCCTTGACGTCGGCCAGCACCTGCGCTCGCGCCGTGCGCAGGTCGAGGCAGACCGACCCGGTCCGCAGGGCACGGACGGCGAGTGCGACGGCCAGCAGCACCGGTTCGCTGGATTCACGGCAGAGTCGGCCGAGCGTCT
>DGKN01000147.1 GCA_002387005.1 Propionibacteriaceae bacterium UBA4569 | reverse complement strand
CCCACTGGCGGCGGCGACTCGTGGAGGCGTGGCGCCAGCTGGACGCCTTCGTGGGTGAACCTGGGCAGGCGCCTGGCTGGTCGGCGGGTCTGGTGGACGGCTGGGGCGGCGTGTCCTTGGCCCTGCTGCGAGCCGTAGAGGTGCTCGAGGCCGCGCCCGTGGGCGGGGCATCCGTCGATGGCGTGCTCAGCACTGCCCTGAAGGCCTGGTGCCGCGACGAGGCAGCACTCGTGCCGCGCGGCGCCGGTCTGGTATTGCGGTCGGGCCCGGTGCTGATGCCCTATCTCGGGGGCGGGACGGCCGCGATGGCTTGGGCGGCCCACGAGCTGTCGCGCCACGGGGTATTGGACAGGCCGGGTCTGCTCGAGGCCTGCACGGCCACCCTTGGGGGTCCCATGACCATGGGGGTGTCACTCCTGCGGGGCCGGGCCGGCATGGTGGCCGCCCTCGACCTGTTGCGACCCGGGGACCCCGCGATGGTTCGGCAGCAGGAACGGATGGCCTGGCACACGGTGCCCGCTGCCCACGTGCAGGACCCCGGGCGTCCCGGGCCCACCCGATCCCTGGGCCAGCATCTGGCCCCTGACCTGGCCCCTCCGCACGGCATCCGGCTGTGCCCGGGGGAGATGGGGCTCCGTTACTCGAGCGACGTGGCCACTGGTGCGGCGGGTGTCGTAGCGGCCCTCATGCCAGACCCGGCGCGCGCCGTGGCGCATCTCCTGCGGCTCCCGATTGGTGACGAGTACAGCGCGTGACATGACAGGAGTCATGCCCACCTCGTGACCGGACGCCCTGCCGGTCAGCCCTGGGAACGACAAGACTGTGAGCCGTAGACGAAAGTCGTCGACCGCCTCGCAAAGGAGCACTTCATGTCCGTCGATCAGCTGCAGAACCTGACCCAGCCGCAGACCGCCACCTACGACACCGTCCCGATGGGTACCTTCATGTCCGTGATGGGGCTCTGTCTCCACTCGAAATGATCCCACCGGCCGGGGGTCGGCTCGGCTGTCGGCCGTCGCCTCTAGCTTGGGCATGCGCTCCCCGGGTGCTGCCGAGCAAGACCGGCCCGGGCCGTGGGAGACCAGATGAGAGGGGGTCAGGATGCGGGTCAACCAGCAACAGTCAGACACCGCCATTGCCCACGCTGCCACGTGGCTCGTCGTGGGGCTTCTGGCTGCCCTCGGTATCGCGGAAGTGAGCCTGAACGACTGGCACAACCGGCTCCCTCGGGTGGCATACATCGTTGCGTGCCTCGTGTCGACGGGTCTATGGCTCTGGTACCACCGGCTGGTGACGGTTCGGCGGTTCTCGCGGACGCGCACGGTGCTCATGGTCGTGCTGGCGGGCCTCGCAGTCTTTCTCGCTGGCGGCTGGATGTGGCTCATGCCCGCACTCGGCCTGAGTGCCCTCATGCTCTGGCAGGGACGGTGGCGGTGGCCTGCCCTCGCCCTCCTGCTCGTCCTCACCGCAGGGGTCACCTCGCTCGACAACCCACTGCCCACCACGATCATCATGGCGACGGTGTCGCTGATCATGGCGGGCGTGCTCGTCGCCTTCACCAGGATGGTCCTCGTGGTCCGGGAGCTCATGGCCACGCGTGAGCAGGTGGCCCGGCTGCGCGTCGACGAGGAACGCATGCGCATCCAGCGCGACCTCCATGACCTGCTCGGACGCACCCTGGTGACGGTGAACATGCGCACCCAGACCGCGGCCCGCCTGCTCGACCGCAACCCCCAGGCTGCCCGGGAGCAACTCGAGGAGTCGACGGCGCTGCTGACCTCCGGCCAGGCGCAGCTGCGCGAGCTGGTGGCGGGGCGCTCCATCGTCGGGCTGGACCAGGAGCTGCAGAGCGCCCGAGAGCTCTGCGCGCGTCTGGGCATCCTCGTCGACGTGCGGGTCGAGCCCCTTGACGACGATTCCGCCGACGACCTCGCCGCCCGGGTGGTGCGCGAGGCCATGACCAACATGCTCAAGCACGCCCGCCCGACCCACGCCTCGATCACGGTGGACGACGAGGCGGGCTGCACGGTGGCGCGGGTGACCAACGACGGGGCGCTGGGCCTTCCGCCCTCCCCCTCGCATGGCACCGGCCTGCGTGACCTCCGCTCCCGGATCGATGACCACCTCGGCGGCACCCTGGGGGTCTTCCAGCGCCCGGGGGGTGTGTTCGTCGTCGAGGCTCGGATCCCGCGTACTGTTGCGGCCTCCCACCAGTTGGCCGCCACCCCTCAACCGACTCCCTCGGGTGGGAGGATCGCCCGGTGACCACGATCTTGATCGCCGAGGACATCGACCTCATCGCCGAGGCCTTCACCGCGCTGCTCAACACCGAGGACGACTTCGAGGTCGTCGCCCGGGTTCGCCGTGGTGACGAGGTCGTGGGCGCCATCGAGGCCTTCTCACCCGATGTGGCCGTGCTGGACGTCGGAATGCCCGGCTGCACGGGCATCGAGGCAACCGAGCGGGCCCGGGCCCGGGGCCTGCGCTGCCCGATCCTGCTGCTCACTGCTCTGGAGGGTGCCGGCCACCTGCAGCAGGCGTTGCAGGCCGGCGCCAATGGCTACCTGGTGAAGACCACCACCGCCGACCGTCTGATCGACGGGATCCGTTCCGTGGTCGCAGGCGGCACGGTGATCGACCCCCAGCTCGCCGCCGACGCGCTACGGCTGGGCCCCAACCCGCTCACCGAACGCGAGCGCGACCTGCTCCGGCTCGTCGAGCAGAACCTCAGCACGGACGAGATCGCCGCCAAACTCTTCCTGAGTCGCGGGACCGTCCGCAACTATGTGTCCGCCGTGCTGGACAAGCTGGGCACCCATACCCGCACCGAGGCCGTCACCCTGGCCCGCCGACGCGGCTGGTTGTGATCCGTCCGTCGACCAGCCGCCCGTCCGACTGACCTACATCACCCAGACGCCATGACAGCTGTCACATCGCACCCATGACCCCGGACAATGGTGCCGCCACTGGCCCGTGACTAGCGTTTTTGTCATGATCCAGACCAAGCACCTGACGAAGCGCTATGGCGCAACCACCGTCGTGGACGACCTCTCGCTCGACGTCCGTCCCGGCATCGTCACCGGCTTCCTCGGCCCGAACGGTGCCGGCAAGTCGACGACGATGCGCATGATCCTCGGCCTCGAGGATCCCACCAGCGGCACCGCCACCATCGACGGCCAGCCGTACCGCTCCATCGCCACCCCGCTGCGCACCGTGGGCGCCATGCTGGACGCCAGCTGGGTGAACCCCAAGCGCTCCGGACGCGACCACCTGCGGTGGCTGGCTGCCAGCAACGGCATCGCCCGTTCCCGCGTCGACGAGGTGCTCGACTCCGTCGGACTCACCGATGCGGCCGGCAAGGCCGTCGGCGCCTACTCCCTCGGCATGCGCCAGCGGCTCGGCCTGGCCGGAGCCATGCTCGGTGAACCCCGCTACTACGTCTTCGACGAGCCGGTCAACGGACTCGACCCGGAGGGCATCGTCTGGATCCGCCAGATCATGCGTCGGCTGGCGAGTGAGGGAAACACCGTCCTGGTGTCCAGCCACCTGCTCTCGGAGATGGCCCTGACCGCCGATCACCTGCTGGTCATCGCCCGCGGGCGACTGGTGGCCGACACCTCTGTCGCCGATTTCATCACCGAGCACTCCGGCGGGTCCACCCGCGTCCGCGCGAAGGACCCGGGGGGCCTGGCCACCGCACTGCGCGCCCTCGGCGGCGGCGTCGACGTCGTCCGGGACGACGGAACGGTGCGACTGGTCGTCACCGGACTGTCCACCGAACAGATCGGGGACGCAGCGGCCTCGGCCGGCATCGCCGTCCACGAGATCAGCGAGGAGCACGCATCCCTGGAGGAGGCCTTCATGGCCATGACCCGCGACGGTGTCGAGTTCCGCGCCGACCGCAACCTCGAGCCGATGGCGGTGGCCCGATGATCAACGCACTCAATGCCGAACGCATCAAGTTCCTCACCACCCGCGGCTGGATCTTCGGCACTTTCGCCTTCGTCGCGCTGGCCTTCCTGCTCCCGGTCGCCAATGCAATGACCGGTAACGACCCGGTGCGGGCGGACGGGTCCTATGGCGGCGTGCTCGGCTTCGCGATGATCGCCGCGATGGTGGTCGGGGCGACGCTGGTCACCCAGGAGTACCGCTACCGGATGGTGCTGGTCTCGCACCAGGCAGCCCCGAAGCGCTGGCAGCCGCTGGCGTCCAAAGCCGTCCTGGCTGCCATCTACGGCGCGGTCATGTCCGCGCTGATGACGGTTGTCGTTGCGCTGGTGGTCAACCTGATGGTCGCCTCGAACCGACGCGCCGACTTCGACCCGGCCGCGCAGGCCGGCGCCATCGCGACCACGGCCCTGACGGTCGCGCTGATGTGCGTCTTCGCTGTGGGGCTGGGCGCGCTCGTCCGCAGCACCTCCGCAGCGGTCGCGCTGGTGGTGCTGTGGCAGACGCCGATCGAACTGGTGCTGGGGATGCTGCCCGGCATCGGCAAGCAGCTGCAGCCCTACCTGCTGTTCAACAACACCATGGTCGCGGCCGTTGGCCAGACCCCGGGCGGCGTGCAGCTGCACTGGGGCCAGGCCGGAGCCCTGCTCTACCTGGCGGCCATCGCAGCGGTGGCGATGGTTCTGGGGCTGTGGCGCACACATCGTCCCGTCGCCGACTGATCCCGTCCCGCCGCGTCACCGAGGAGTCAGGAGAGCCGGGTCGCCCGCACCACGTGGTCGCAGGTGTGACCGGCTCCCCGGCCCTCGGTGACGCTGCGTTGGCGCTCCTCGTCCGTCTCGATGCGCCAGCCCTCGTCGGCGGCGAGCACCGAGACGACCTGCTCCGTTGAGAGGAACTCGTCCGGGTCGAAGCCATGGGACCGCTGCTGCTCCGGGTCGAGGACGTGGTGGACGAAGACCAGCGCACCGCCAGGTGCGACCAGCCCCGACAGCTTGGGCCAGGCCATACCGCCGGCGAGCGGGATGACCGGGTACATGCAGCTGACGAGGTCGAAAGGACCCTCCACGGCCGCATCCGAGAAGGAACCGACCACACCCGTGACCGGTAGGTCGCCAGCTGCGGCGAGTGTCCGTTCGACGGCATTGGACGAGATGTCGAGCGCGGTCACCTGCCAGCCCCGCCGGGCCAGCCAGACCGCGTCCGCGCCCTCGCCGCATCCCACGTCCAGCGCCCGTCCTGGTGCGAGCCCTGAGACCTCGTCCACCAGGGCCTGGTTGGGATTCCCGCTCCACACCTGCTCGCCGGAATAGCGCTCGTCCCAGTGCGCCACCGAGTGCGGGTCGAAGGCGATCCTGGGTGCGTCGTGCTGGTGCCAGTGGTCGTGGCAGGCGTGCTCGCTCATGGTGGGCAGGGTACCCAGCAGGTGCAACGGTTGAACGCCCATTGCCTTGGTTTGCTGTGTCCACACGGAAACCGTGTTTTGTCGTAGGGCCCGCGGATGGGAAAATGGTGGCTCACGTCTTTCAGGGAAGGGTGGCCATGGCCGGTCCGAAGCGCGCACTGGACGCGGAACAGCCGCGACCCCGACGTGCTCTGGCCGCGGAGTCCCCCGCCGCTCCTCGCGCTGCCGGGGAAGATCACAAGGAGGCCGAGCCGACCCCCACCCCGATCCCGGAAGCCGCACAGCAGAAGGGTTCGCGGCCGGGACGTCTGGCGGTGGCCACCGGGGTGCTGGCCGTTGCGCTCGTAGGCGCTGCCAACCGGGCTCCGGCCATTGCAGCGCTGGGGCTGCTGTCCACCGCGCCGGTGGCGACCACGACGCCCATCCCCACCTCGATCGCCAGCCTGGCT
>DGKN01000235.1:11713-11867 GCA_002387005.1 Propionibacteriaceae bacterium UBA4569 | reverse complement strand
TCCGGCGCAGTCCCAGCGTCCCGCGCAGGTCACCCAGTCAGCCCAACCTGCCGCCGCCAGCCCCGCGCCCCAGCATCACGCTCCCTCCGGTACCGCGACGGCGGCGGACGTCCGCCGGCTGTGGCCGCAGGTGCTGGACGAGGTGAAGTCCCGT
>DGKN01000235.1:10846-11564 GCA_002387005.1 Propionibacteriaceae bacterium UBA4569 | reverse complement strand
CCCTCGGCCGGCGGCCAACCCGGTGGCCATGATCAGGGCCTCGGCGGCCACGGTGAGACGCCCGGCGGTGGACGGCAGGCGGCGCCCACGGTCGCTCCGCAGGCCGCCCCAGAGCCTGGGCCGGTCTCCCAACCGTCCCCGGAGGACACTCACCGCTGGACGGAACAGGCCCGGCAGGAGATCCGTCCCACCTCGTCCGGTCCGATGTCGGAACGTCCCGAGGTCGAGGTGCTGGTCAGCCGGGACGACGACAACCTCGACGAGTCGGGGCAGTCCGCCGCGGAACTCATCACCCGCCAGCTCGGCGGAGAGGTGATCGGGGAGGAATGACATGCGCATCGTGCTGGCACCCGACTCCTTCAAGGAGTCGCTGACCGCCCAACAGGCCTGTGACGCGCTGGCCGAGGGAATCCGGGCCGTGGNNGGCGAGGGGACGGTGGACGCGCTGGTCGACGCCACCGGCGGCGAGCGCATCACGACCACGGTGACCGGTCCGCTGGGGGGAGCCGTCGAGGCGACCTGGGGGATGCTCGGCGACCGCATGACCGCCGTGATCGAGATGGCCGCGGCCAGCGGGTTGCCATTGGTGCCGGCCGAACTGCGCGACGCCCGCATCACCACCACCTACGGAACGGGCGAGCTCGTCCGGGGCGCACTCGACCGCGGTGCCCGCCACCTGCTGCTGGGGATTGGTGGCTCGGCGACCAACGACGCCGGG
>DGKN01000235.1:0-10677 GCA_002387005.1 Propionibacteriaceae bacterium UBA4569 | reverse complement strand
GGTGGGCTCGGTGCTGGCCTGCTTGCCTTCGCCGATGCGACGCTGACCAGCGGCGTCGGTCTGGTGGCCCGCCACGCAGGTCTGGCCGAGCGAGTCGTCGGCGCCGACCTGGTCATCACCGGCGAGGGACGCGTCGACTCCCAGACCCGCAACGGCAAGACGCCGTGGGGTGTCGCGCAGGCGGCGCACTCTGCTGGGGTCCCCGTGGTGGCCGTCGCCGGCCTGCTGGGCGACGGCAGCGACGAACTGGCCCCCGAGCCCTTCGTCCGGTTGTGGCAGGCAAGCCCTCCCGGCCAACCGCTGGCCGACGCCTTGGCGGGCGCGCACGACAACCTCGTCCGGTGTGGACAGGAGATCGCGCGCTGGTTCGTGGAGGCAGGCTCGCAGTCGTCCGGAACCGTGGGTGGCGCCAACTAGAGTTGCCGCTGACCGGTTCCGCTGAGGGGCCGACCGACGAGAGAAGGACGCGATGTTCCCCGAGGGTATGGACATGTCAGCCCTGCTGGCGCAGGCGCAGCAGATGCAGGCCCAGCTGCAGTCGGCGCAGGAAGAGCTGGCCAACAGCAGCTTCACCGGCACCTCCGGCGGTGGCCTGGTGGAGGCAACCATGAGCGGCCAGGGCGAGCTGACCGGCTTGGTCATCCAGCCCGCCGCGATCGACCCCGAAGACGCCGATGGTCTCGCCGACCTGGTGATGGCCGCCGTGCGCGACGCCGCCAGCCAGGTGCAGTCGGCCGCCGCCGACATCATGCCCGACGTGCCCGACATGGGCGCGCTGGGTTTCTGAGATGTATGAAGGCCCCGTACAGGACCTGATCGACGAGTTGGGCCGCCTGCCCGGCGTTGGGCCGAAGAGTGCCCAGCGCATCGCCTTCTGGATGCTCGACCAGCCAGCCGAGGACGTCAACCGCTTCGCCGACGTCGTGCGCACCGTCAAGGCGCGCGCGAAGTTCTGCTCCATCTGTTTCAACGTCAGCGAGGAAGAGACCTGCCGCATCTGCCGCGACGGACGGCGTGACCAAGCGGTCATCTGCGTCGTGGAGGAGAGCAAGGACGTGGCCGCCATCGAGCGCACCCGGGAGTTCCGTGGGCTCTACCACGTGCTCGGCGGTTCCATCTCTCCGATCGACGGGCGCGGGCCAGCCGACCTGCACATCAAGGAGCTCCTGACTCGCCTGGCCGACGGCACGGTGACCGAAATCATCCTGGCGACCGACCCGAACACCGAGGGCGAGGCGACAGCCACCTACCTGTCCCGCCTGCTCAAGGACATGGACCTGCGCATCGCGCGGCTCGCGTCCGGCCTGCCCGTCGGAGGCGACCTCGAGTACGCCGACGAGGTGACCCTGGGGCGTGCCTTCGAGGGCCGCCGCTACGTCCAGGGCTGACCGAGAGAGCAGACCATGATCAAGTTGGTGGCCACCGACCTCGACGGCACGCTGCTGCGCCACGACAAGACCGTGAGTGCATGGACGCGCAGCGTGCTGGACGCGGCCCGAGAATCCGGCATCCACGTCATCCCGGTGACCGCACGCCAGCCGCTCGGTCTGGTCCAGATTGCCGAGCAGGCGGGATTGGTTGACTGGGCCATCGGCTGCAACGGAGGCCTGGGGTACCACCTCGAGACCGGCGAGGTGCTGTTCGAGCACCTGCTCCCGCCGGACGCGATGGCCGACCTTGCGGCCGCTGTCGCCTCCGAACTTCCCGAGACCCGCTTCGCGTCCGTCCGCGACCGAGGTGACACCTTCATCGCGCAGGACGGATACGCCGCGATGACCGCCCCGGGCGACCATGGCCGCGACCCCCAGCAGATGGGGCGCGCCAAGCTCATCGAGGTGGTCGCCGATCCGGCGTTGAAGCTCGTCCTGCGACACCCGTGGGTGCACCCACGCGACTTGTTGCGCATCGTCCTGCAGGTCGGCACGGGCGGCTTGGAGGCCACCTGGTCGGGCGCGGACTTCGTCGAGGTCGTCGCGCCCGGAGTCACCAAGGCGACCGGTCTGGACGAACTGTGCCACCACCTCGGCGTGCAGCAGTCGGAGGTGGCGGCGTTCGGCGACGGCCTCAATGACATCGAGATGCTGCGATGGGCCGGTCACTCCTGGGCGATGGATGGCTCGAGCGACGCCGTGCGGGACGCGGCCAAGGGCATTGCCGTCTCCAACATGGACGACGGTGTGGCGCGACAGGTGATGGCCTTCCTGCGTGACCCATCCGCCTGGTGAAGGGTCTCCGCCCAGCCCTGAAGGCGGCGGAACCCGNNGAGGAACCGGGCCTTCCCCCATGCGGCTCGGCCCCCAGGAGGTGGGGCCGTCACCGCGCGCTCCGAGTGAGCCGCCTATGGCCGGATTGGATGGTCTCAGCCGACGACGCCGTTGAGCTCGTTCGGCGTCTGGGTCAGCGTGATCGTCTGGCCGACCTTGCCAGTCGCCAGATCGACGCGGTGCAGTCGTTTCGAGGCCGGTTCGCTCACCCATGCCTGGGCACCCTGGACGTACAGGGTCGGGCGCGGTTGTTGCCATTCCAGCGGTTCGGTCCAGGGCTTCACCACCGTCACCTGCCGGGTGACCTTGCCGTTGGCGGGGTCAATGACGCGCAACTTGCCGTCCGTCCCCAGAACCAAGGCCTCCCCAGCCGGCCCGCGGCCAAGGGACCGGAAGGAGTAGGAGGCGCCGAGGTCCACCAGGCGCAGCCTCCCGGTCGCGGTGTCGGTCAACGAGATGCGGGTGGGGCGTTCCAGCTCGGCATCCTTGTCGACCTTGTAGTCACCCAGCACGACCGTCGATGCCTCGGTACCGGCCTGGTTGCCAATCCGGCCATAGGCGTCGGGCGACTCCACCTTGGTGATCACGTTCTTCTTGATGATGAGGATCCCGTCCTCGCAGCCCACCGAGATTGCCGCCTTGACGGATGCCTCGCCGTGCACGCCAGGGCAGTCCTCGGTGCTCGTGAGCTCCTTTCCCTCGGCGTCGCGGATGGCGACGCCGCTGCGTGCGTCCTCGGTGCCGACGGTGTGGACGAACGTGTCGTCGTCGCGCCACAGCGCAACGCCGTGGTGCGCTGCGGGCAGTTGGATGTGCTGGGTCTGTGGCTTCTCCAGCGACAGCGCGGTTGGTTCGAACCATTCGACGCGTCCCTCGCCGTCGTAGAACAGCGCCGTGCGATCGCCGTGAAAGACCGCGTGGCCCGGGTGCTCCCCGTCGAACGTGACGTCCGTCAACAGCGGTGCGGTCTTGTAGGAGTGGCTGTGGTCACCGTGCGCGCGAGACCAGGCACCCGAGTCCAGCACCCGGAAGTGGTCTCCCTCGGTCAGCAACAGATGTCGCCCGTCCCCGGCCTGGTTCAGACGGGTGAACCCCTCCGCCGCGAACTCGCCCTCCGCTTTCCCGCTCGTTGCGTCGACGACCGTGACGCCCCCGTCATGGGTGACCACCAAGCGTGGCGTCGGCCCGGCGGCCTCGAAGGTTTCACGGGCGGACGGCACTGCGGAGGCACCGATGGACGAGGTGGATGCGGGAAGGGCTGCCTGGCTGCAGGCGGTCAGCGCCAGCAAGCCGAACAGGGTGAGGGAATGTGAGGTTGTATTCATAGTGAGAATCATTTGCAATAATTCCAACCACTGTCAACCCCACCCAAGGTGACGATCGCGAGCCGCTCGCCCAGTATCGGAACCGGAACCACCTGAAGCGTCGGGGGCAACCATTCAGGAGGATCCGCCCGGTTGGCGATCTGCAGGGGGTGGGGGATGGGGTGCGCTCGAGTGCCTGTTGCGTATGCATACCCCGTATGCCATGCTATGGCGCATACCGGGTATGCCTGGTGAGTCGAGGAGGCCACATGTCCGTCCGTCAGTCATTGCTCGCCCTGCTGGGGGAGCAGCCGCGTTACGGTTACGAGCTCAAGAGCGAGTTCGACCGTCGCACCGGCAACTCCTGGCCGCTGAACATCGGGCAGGTCTACACCACGCTCGACCGGCTGGAGCGCGATGGTCTGGTCGAGCGCGGGGATGCCGACGCCGACGGACGCGTGATCTACCAGATCACCGAGAACGGCCGCGGCGAGGTCGAGCACTGGTTCGCCAACCCCGTGGCCATGAACAACCCACCTCGCAACGAGCTGGCGATCAAGATCGCCATCGCAGTCACCCTTGACGGCATCGACGTTCCCACGCTCATCCAGACGCAGCGCCGCGCCTCCATGGAGACGCTTCAGGACTACACCCGGGCCCGCCGCGACGCCGACCCGGATGACCTCGCCTGGCAACTCGTCATCGAGAGCCTGATCCACCAGTGCGAGGCCGAGGTCCGCTGGCTCGACCACTGCGAGGCCGCAGCGGTTCGGGCCGCCCGCCAGACCCGCGGCCAGCGCAGCTCACGCGCGTCTCAGGGCACACACGCCGCCCGCGACACCAGCACCGCTCAGCACACCACCAGCGTCCCGTCTTCCCCGGAAAGGAGCCACCGATGACCGCCGCCCTCGAGATGAGGCAGGTCTGCCGAAGCTTCGGCTCCGGCGACACCGCCGTCGATGCGCTCACCGACCTCGACCTGGTGGTCCAGCCGGGCGAGTTCATCGCCGTGATGGGGCCCTCCGGCTCCGGCAAGTCCACGCTGCTGGGCATCGCTGGCGGACTCGACCACGTCACCGCTGGCGAGGTGCTGGTCGCGGGCGTGCCGCTGGGCGGAAAGTCCCGCGACGAACTGGCCCGNNCAGCCTGGGATTCGTCTTCCAGGACTTCAACCTGGTCCCGACCCTGACCGCGATCGAGAACATCTCCCTGCCGCTGGAGTTGGACGGCGTCTCGCCCGCGGATGCCCGTGGCTTGGCCGATACGGCCCTGACCCGCGTCCAGTTGCCCGAGCTCGCAGAGCGCTTCATCGAGCAGATGTCCGGCGGCCAGCGGCAGCGCGTCGCCATCGCCCGCGCCATCGTCGGCGACCGACGCCTGATCCTCGCCGACGAACCGACCGGTGCCCTCGACTCCAACACCGGCGACGAGATCATGGCCCTATTGCGCGATCTGGCCGACGACGGCGTCGCGGTCGTCCTCGTCACGCACGAGGCCCGTCACGCGGGCTGGGCCGATCGCGTCGTCTTCCTCCGGGATGGACGACAGGTCGACCAGACCCAGGTCGTCACCGATCCGCGTGTGCTGCTCAACTCTCCGCGGCGGGCATCGTGATGCTCTGGCTTCCCAGTCGCGCATCCGGCGGTGCTGGCGGTGTGACCTCTCGGATGGCACGCCGTGAACTGGGCCGCCACAAGGGGCGATCCGCGTTGATCATGGCCTTGATCGGGCTGCCGGTTGCTGCGGTGATGGCCTTGGCGATGATCTTGGTCCCGCAGTATCGCGACAACAGCGCCGACGCAATGTTTCGTGGTGGGACGGCGATGCTGCAGCAGCTCTACGGCGCCAACGGCACCTGCCGTCAGGCAAGCCTGACCGACTGGAGCTGCCCGCAGGACGAGAGCTCCACCCAGGACCCCACGGCGCACCAGGTGACGGCCGACTTCTCCAACCTCAGCCTCCCCGCCGGGGTGTCCGTCTCGATGGAGACCACGGCACCGATCACGCTGGGGTTCGACGGGGCCCAGTACGCGGGCGACGTCATCGTCGGCGACCTCTCCGTGCTTGCCTCGCCTGGCCAGTGGGTAGCTACCGACGCCGCTCTGCCCGCGGACGACGAGGTCGTCCTGCCGCGCTACACCGCCGAACGCTTCGACGTCGCAGTTGGTGACACCGTTCAGGTCGCCGGCAAGGACTACCGCGTCTCCGGAACCCTCCGCAGCAACAGCTCCGGCACCGCCGTGGTCGTCGGGCCCAGCCACCCGCTGGCTGACGTGGCCGAGACCGCGGAAGGTGCCACCACGGTGGCCTTCCTCGACGGGCCAGCACTGGAGGAGGCCCAGGTGGCCTCCCTCAACAAGGTGGGCATCGCGTACACCACCCGCGATGCCTATGAAGCGATGCAGTTGGGCAACGGCACCGGCGGCGCCATGATGCAGGCGATCCTGGTCGGTTTCGGCATGGTGGTCACCTTGCTCACGGCCACCATCGCCGGCGCGGCCTTCGCCATCGGCATCCGTCAGCAACGTCGCTCGCTGGCCCTGCTCAGCGCCTCCGGCGCCCCGGCCCGGACCCTGCAGCAGGTCGTCACCCGGCAAGGACTGTTGCTCGGTCTGGCCGGGACGATCGTCGGGGCGTTGGCCGGAGTGGCCCTGGGGGCCGGTCTGCAGGCCTGGATGAATGCCAAGGGCACCAACCTCCCGGTTCCGATCTCGGTGCCGTGGCTGGTGCTGTTGGCCTTGGTGCTTGTCGGCACCAGCGCCGCCGTCATCGCCGCCTGGCTGCCCGCGCGTCAGGTGGCCCAGCAGGATGTGCTGACCGCCGTCCGT
The DNA here is from genome assembly GCA_002387005.1 of Propionibacteriaceae bacterium UBA4569. GTDB lineage: Bacteria > Actinomycetota > Actinomycetes > Propionibacteriales > Propionibacteriaceae > Luteococcus > Luteococcus sanguinis. The sequence goes on along the minus strand of DGKN01000235.1, from coordinate 4,281 downwards.
TCCGCGGAGGCCGCGCAGACCAGCGCGAAGACTCCGTGGTTGGCGCTCGTGTTCGTCGCGCTGGGTCTTGTGGCCGCACTTGTCGGACCGCAGCTCTGGCCCGGGGCCAAGGTCTCCTGGAAGGGGGGAGTGCCCGAGGAGCGCGCCATCGGGCCGGCGATGATGTGCGTCCTCTTCCTCTTCCTCGGCAGCCTGGCGGCCGTCCCCTTCCTGCTCGACCGGCTGGGACGTCGTGCCGCTGGGCCCCTGGCCTTGCGGATGGCGGTGCGGGACGGCTCGCGGAACCGCTCCCGGGCCACGGCGGGTGTCGCGGCATCCTTGGCTATCACGACCTTGATCAGCTCGCTGCTGGTGGCCTTCGCCTCTCTCGGCGCCACGGAGGTCACGCGCTACCAGCAGTCGATCCCGACGGGTGCGGTCCAGGTGACAACCCTCAACCCGGAGACGGGAGGTGAACTGTCTGCCTCTGACCTGGCGAAGGCCCGCGAGCTCGTCGAGGCGACGCTCGGCCCCATCAATCAGGAGGCGACGGTGCAGGAGTTCGTCGAACCCTTCGGTGGCTGGTGGAGCAGCGCGGTGCAGGCCGTGGAGCTGGTGCCGACGTGCACGGACGATGGTGCGTGCATGGGTAGCCAGAACGCGATCGCGGCGTACAGCCCTGAGCTGTACCAGGTGGTGACCGGCAAGGCTCCGAGCCAACAGGTCACGAACATGATCAACTCAGGCGGAGTCGTCGCCCCGGCGTCCTACGTCAAGGGCGGAAACGCGGAGCTCACCGTCATGTCGGAGAGCGGCAACGACAACAGTTCCCACGCTGTCCCGGCGTTGGTGGACGACGACCTGTCGCTCTACACCTTGGTGCCGGCCGCGGTGCTGTCCAAGCTCATGCCCTACGCGAAGCCCATGACGACGACGGTGATCTGGTCGACCAACACCACGCCCAGCCAACACCAGGCGGACGAGCTGCAGGCCATCCTGCAGAAGGCGCGGCTGGGCGACCTGCCCCAGAATGTCTACGTCGAACAGGGCCCGCACTCCTCGACCCCCAGACTGGTCGACTACCTCGGCCTGGTCGGCGCCGCGCTGATGTTGGCCGTCGCGGCCGTGACCGGAGCCCTGGCCTTGCGTGATGCCCGCGATTCCCATGCCGGGCTGGCGGCGATCGGCGCCTCCACCTGGACCCTGCGGGGCATGGCGGCGATCCAGATGCTGGTCAGCGTCGGCCTGGGTGTGGCGCTGGGTCTGGTCGTCGGTGCCGTGCCAGTGGTGGCGGTGGTCGCGGCGACCCGCGGCGGGGTCAGCCTCGGCATCCCGTGGGCCTGGTTGATCGGCCTGCTGGTGGCCGTTCCCTTGCTCGCCGCGGCGAGCGCCTTCGTCGTCGCCCGCCCGCCGCAGGCCCGTTCGGTGAGAATTGACTGAATGGTCCGGAAAGATTCGCCAAGGGGACGGGGTGTGGAACCCCTCGATGACCCTCGATCCGTTGTGATGGGGCCCATGCGTTGTGTTCGGCCCGTCGTGTTGGTGCTTGCCTGTGGACTGCTGGCGGCCTGTTCCGGGAACCCCGGTCCGGCCGCCAGCAGCACGTCGTCCGCGTCGGTCGGCAATTCGGTCACCACCAACTGGCGGGTCGAACAGCAGGTGGTGAACGACAAGACCTTCCCGGTCTTCCTGCAGTGGCCGGTGGTCCCGGACGCTTCCGCGCTCACCGCGGCGCTGTCCGACTGGATCGCCCAGCACCGCGCCGCCTTCGAGCGCGACTACGAGCCCAGTGAGGGCTCACCGCCTGAGCTCAATGCCTCCTGGGAGGCCGTCCTCGACCAGACCGGCGGCGTGGTCGGTGTTCGTGAAACCCTGCTCGAGTTCGGCGGCGCGTCCGGGCTGACCTCCTCGACCACCATCTACGAAGACCGCGCCAGCCACGCCGTCTGGCCGTCCGCCGACCTCGTCGTCGACCAGAACGTGGCCGTCGATGCCGTCGCGAAGGCCATGCAGGCCGAGGGTCTGGACGTCGACGCGGATGCCCTGGCCGAAGCTCGTGCCGATGGTCACCTCCTCGACGACCTGACCTTCACCGCCGACGGGGCACTGATCGTCCGCATCGGTCAAGGCGTCCTGCTGGCCGCCAGCGAGGGGCAGGTCGACGTCGTCATCGACCGTTTCACTGCCCGGCCGCTGCTCTCCGAAGCCGGACGGGTCGTTCGCGACGCCGCCACCGGGCGGAGCATTGCGAGGTCCTCACTGCCAGTGGCAACCCCCTCGGTCACCGCGCCCCCCGCATCACCGACGACCCAGATCAACTGCGCCAAGCTGAAGTGCGTCGCGCTGACCTTCGACGACGGGCCGGGCCAGTACACCGCGCACCTGCTGGACACCCTCAAGGCCCATGAGGTGCACGCCACCTTCTTCATGCTGGGCCAGAACGCCCTGGCCTACCCCGACCTCGTCCGCCGGGCCGCCGCCGAGGGCAACCAGATCGGCGACCACACCTTCGACCACAAACAGCTCACCAACCTGTCGTCGTCCGAGCAGACGTTCGAGATCGTCCGCGCAGCCGACGCGATCGAAGATGCCAGCGGGGTGCGGCCCACGACGTTGCGCCCGCCCTACGGCGCCTTCAACAAGACGACCCGGCAGGTGGCGGGCATGCCGCTCGTCCTGTGGGACGTCGACACCCGCAACTGGCAGACCCACTCCGCCGCCAAGACCACGAAGCACGCCCTCAACGACTCCACCAGTGGCTCGATCATCCTGATGCACGACATCCACGCGTCCACCGTCGAGGCGATTCCCGGCATCATCACCGGCCTGCGGAAGTTGGGGTTCACCTTGGTGACGGTGGACGAACTGCTGGGCCGCCCAAGATCAGGGCAGCCGTACTTCCGGCGAAATCCCTGAGGTGGGCCTCGAGGGTTCACGACGACGACACCGCCGAGTGCGCGGACCGATGCATATGGTGGTCACGCCCTCGGGCTGGGGGCTTTCGTCGTCCACTGGAGTTCGAGATGACCCACCTGCACCGTCCGCTGGTTGCCGCCCTGTCCGGTGCCCTCGTGCTCACGGGACTTCCCGATCACACCCCTGCCGCGCAAGCGGCCGAACAGTCCTACCGCGCCGCCGGGGGGAAGCTCACGCTGGTCGGGCGCGGTCACGGCCACGGTCGCGGGATGAGCCAGTACGGCTCCTACGCAGCCGCCACCCAGGGCAAGACCTGGCGCCAGATCGTCGCCTTCTACTACCCGGGCGCCACGCTGCAGAACCAGGCCCGCCGGACGATCCGCGTCTCCACCACCGGACGGACGGGCAGCGTCGCCCGCGTCGCCATCGAGCCCGGACTCACTGCCACCGACGGCGCCGGCCAGACGATCGCGCTCCCGTCCGCCGACGGCACCACGCCCATCACCAGCTGGGAGGTCGCCCGTCCCAGCACCGGTGGCACCGCCACCACGACGACGCTGTGGTTCCGCACCGCCTCCGGACGCAAGGCGTTGCGTTCCACCCAATCGGGCCGCTGGACCATCTCCGCGGCGGACGGATCCTTGTCGGCGCAGAACTCCCGTGGCGACACCGTCGCCACCTACCTGGGCAGGCTGGTCGGCAACCGCTCCGGGTCGATCATCGTCCCTGTCCTGGTGACGAGCCTGGACAACTACACCCGGCAGGTCGTCCCCTACGAGAACATCCCCTCCTGGCCCGTGCAGGCGCACGCCGCCCAGGCCGTGGCCGCTCGCAGCTACGGCGCCTGGCACATCAATCATCCCAGGTCGTCGCTCTACGACATCTGTGACACCACCAGCTGCCAGGTGATGGGCGGGATCACCGGCGAGACCACCCAGACCCGCGATGGCATCGCCCTGTCGGCGGGGGGGGGGCNNAGCGGGGCGGCCCTGCGCAGCGAGTTCAGCGCGTCCAACGGCGGCCAGCCCGCCGACGGGGGAGTGAGCTGGACCACCACCGCTCCCGATCTCTTCGAACCGCGGCTGTTGCCCCACCAGAACACCTGGCAGGCGTCGATCAAGGTCGCGGACGTGCAGAAGCGCTGGCCGGCCATCGGCACCTTCACCCGGTTGGTCGTCACCAATCGCGACGGGCGAGGGGAGTGGGGCGGACGTGTCACCGGTCTGCGCGTCGAGGGCACCACCGGCAAGGTGACCGTGACCGTCTCACAGCTGGCCGCCTTGACCGACCAGACGCTCAAGTCCAACTACTTCACCGTGGTCGCTGGCCCAACGGCGATCAGCCATGACCTGAATGGCGACGGACGCGGGGACTTTGCCTCCGTGA
>DGKN01000200.1 GCA_002387005.1 Propionibacteriaceae bacterium UBA4569 | reverse complement strand
CGGTCACGAGACCGGCCAGCGTGGTGGGCCCTGACTCCAGTGCGGTCAGCACCAGCGCGGCCTTGTCGAGAACACCAACACCCGAAGAGTCGTCCATAGGGCAAGACTAGCGTCTCGCAATCTGATATTCCAGTGGCATACTGGACCCATTGGCGCGGCCTCCGCGCCGCCTCGCGGACGCGGGGGATCAACGCCACGAAGGGGAGCCACATGGGCAAGACGCTGANNGTCCGTAGCGCACCGGGCGAGCCGGACCTGCTCTACATCGACCTGCACCTGGTCCACGAGGTCACCAGCCCCCAGGCCTTCGACGGCCTGCGCTTGGCCGGTCGCCAACTGCGCCGCCCTGACCTGACGCTGGCGACCGAGGACCACAACACTCCCACCCTCGACATCGACAAGCCGATCGCCGATCCGGTCTCGCGCACCCAGGTGGACACGCTACGCAAGAACGCCGCCGAGTTCGGCGTCCGCATCCACTCCCTCGGTGACAAGGACCAGGGCGTCGTGCACATCATCGGCCCGCAGCTGGGCATCACCCAGCCCGGCATGACGATCGTCTGTGGTGACTCCCACACCGCAACCCACGGTGCCTTCGGTGCCCTGGCCTTCGGCATCGGCACCAGCGAGGTCGAGCATGTGCTCGCCACCCAGACGCTGCCGCAGGCCAAGCCGAAAACGATGGCTGTCGAGATCAACGGCTCCCTGCCCGAGGGCGTCACCCCCAAGGACGTCGTGCTCGCGCTGATCGCGAAGGTCGGCACTGGTGGCGGCCAGGGCTACATCGTCGAGTACCGCGGCGAGGCCATCGAGAAGATGTCGATGGAGGGCCGCATGACGATCTGCAATATGTCGATCGAGTGGGGCGCCAAGGCCGGAATGGTTGCTCCCGATGAGACCACCTTCGCCTATCTGCAGGGGCGCCCGCACGCCCCCGAGGGCGCCGAGTGGGCCGCGGCCGTCGAGTACTGGCGGACGCTGCGCACCGATGACGATGCCACCTTCGATGAGGTCGTCACCCTGGACGCGTCCACGCTGACCCCCTTCGTCACCTGGGGCACCAACCCCGGTCAGGGCGTACCGCTGGGTGCCCGCGTCCCCAGCCCGGACGACTTCTCCGACCCGGTCGAGAAGGCCGCCGCTGAGCGCGCGCTGGAGTACATGGCCCTGCAGGCCGGTACCCCCATGCGCGAGGTGGGCGTCGACACCGTCTTTTTGGGTTCGTGCACCAATGGGCGCATCGAGGACCTGCGCCTGGCGGCCAGCGTGCTGAAGGGCAACAAGGTCGCCGAGGGCGTCCGGATGCTCGTCGTCCCCGGCTCGGCGCGGGTGCGCCTGGAAGCAGAGGCCGAGGGTCTGCACCAGGTCTTCCTCGATGCGGGTGCCGAGTGGCGCGCCGCTGGTTGTTCGATGTGTCTGGGCATGAACCCGGACCAGTTGGCCCCCGGTGAGCGCAGTGCGTCCACCTCGAACCGCAACTTCGAAGGACGCCAGGGCAAGGGTGGCCGTACCCACCTGGTCAGCCCGGCTGTTGCCGCCGCCACCGCCATCACCGGTCACCTCAGCGCCCCCGCTGACCTGGCCGCCACCAACTCGACCACGAACGCCTGAGAGGCACTGACATGGACAAGTTCGCAAGCCATACCGGCGTCGCCGTCCCGCTGCGCCGCTCGAACGTCGACACCGACCAGATCATCCCCGCGGTCTACCTGAAGCGCATCACGCGGACGGGTTTCGAGGACGGCCTGTTCTCGGCCTGGCGCAATGACCCCGAGTTCGTGCTGAACCGCGAACCCTGGAAGTCCGGCTCGATCCTGGTGGCCGGCCCCGACTTCGGCACCGGGTCCTCTCGTGAGCACGCCGTGTGGGCGTTGCAGAACTACGGCTTCAAGGTCGTCATCGGGTCGCGCTTCGGCGACATCTTCCGGTCCAATGCCGGCAAGGCCGGCCTGCTGGTGGCCCGTGTGCCCCAAGAGGTCGTCGAGCAGCTCTGGAGCGCAGAGGACGCCAACCCTGGCCAGTGGGTCGCGGTGGACCTCGAGTCGCGGACCATCACCGCGGCCGACGGCACCAGCCACGACTTCGAGATCGACGACCACACTCGCGCCCGCCTGCTTGAGGGCCTGGACGACATCGGCTCGACACTGCAGCACGAGGCCGACATCACCGCCTATGAGTCGACCCGCCCCTCCTTCAAGCCGGCTTCGCTGCCCGTCCGCACCGCCGACTGACGGTTGTTCCGGCGTCTCGATTGCATTCGAGGGGCCGTGTTCGACTCGGCGTCCGCTTTCCATGCTGGGAGGCGGACGCTTTCACTTTGCTGAACAACATCGCCAAGTGAGGGTTCCGGATGGATTCAACGAAATTGTTTGCCTACCTTGGCAATCGCGCCACTGCACAGTGCGATGGTGTACTCGGCGCGGGGCCGAGGAACAGAAAGGCACTACGTTGAACAAGGCAGAGCTGATCGATGCGCTGGCCAAGCAGCATTTCGAGGGGAACAAGGCCAACGCCACGCGTGCGCTGAACGCCGTCGTAGACACCATCTCGACCGAGGTTGCGCAGACCGGCAAGGTCTCCATCACTGGTTTCGGCGTCTTCGAGGTGTTGCACCGCGAGGCCCGAGTCGTCCGCAATCCGCGCACGGGGGAGCGCAAGCAGGCCGACGCGATGGACCTGCCCAGGTTCCGTCCCGGCACCGACCTCAAGAACCGCGTGCAGGCTGCCGCTGACGCCAAGACCAAGTGACCTGAATACGCCGCCCACCGGGCGTGGGCGGCGTGGACAAGTCCCCATGAACAGGGCTCGGCCCGGATACCCCCGAGGTATCCGGGCCGTGATCTTTTCTGGAGGGTTGAAGAATTGTCCACTGGTGGAATTCCTGAACCCCGGCTGAATCCGTTGCTCCGTTGGGGCACTCGATTTATGCCCAACGAGGCCAAGCCCACTCATGCATTCTTCTGGTGCACCATCAGGTCAACGGAAATGGGTGCCAGTTCTGTCACCGCGCCATCGTGGATTCGGGCCAGCACCCGTTGGCCCGGGTGCAGGGCGGTGAACCCCTTGGCTGCCAATGACTGTGCGCTGAGCACCGCCGACGCGACCGGCACCCTGACGCCAGCGTCCGTGAGGGCAGTCATCGGCTCGTCCGCGGTCGTGGTGATGGGAACGAGGTCGCGGGCGCTCTGGTCGGGCAGCATGTCGTGGATGCTAGCGAGTGGCCGTCCACTAGTCTCGTGGGGCAGCATCGAACACCCGAGGAGCACACATGTCACAGCGCACCGTCGTCAAGAGCGATGGCGAACCTGCTTACCGCCTCCTCGGTGCTGTCATCCATGGCGTGGACCGGGCACTGTGCCGCCTCGACTGGCGCAACCAGGACCGGGTGCCGGCAACCGGTGGTGCCCTGGTGGTGGCGAACCACATCTCCAACTATGACCCGGTTGCGCTGGGGGAGTACCTGATCCACTCCGGTCGTTGGCCGCGATTCCTGGGCAAGTCGGACATCTGGAAGGCGCCAGTGGTTGGCTACTTCGCTAAGGCCTGCAACCAGATACCCGTCGAGCGCAACACGCGCAATGCCGGCCAGGCACTCAAGGCCGCGGAAGACGCACTGGCCGNNCTGGCCGCGGGTGAACTCGTCGTCCTCTACCCCGAGGGAACCATCACGGCCGACCCGGACGAATGGCCGATGACCCCACACTCCGGCGCCGCGCGTCTCGCGCTCGCCTCCCGTGTCCCGGTCATCCCCGTCGCCAGCTGGGGCGCGAACCACATCATCCCCGGCAAGAAGCTACACCTGCCGCGATTCTTCCCGCGCAAGACCCTGTCGGTCATCGCCGGGGATCCGGTTGACCTCTCCGACCTCTACGACCTGGACAACCAGCGCCTCGCGGTCAAGATCGCTGGGGAGCGGATGATGCGGGCCATCACCGACCTGCTGGAGGAACTGCGCGGCGAGCCCGCCCCGGAAGAGCGCTACGACATCCGCAAGGGTGTTCGGCTGCCCCGCGGCCCGGTCACGCTCGGCGAGGCCCCCGCGGCCGACGGGAAGTGAGGAACGGATGAACCAGCCCGGACGCATTCGCGTCGCCGTTGTCTTCGGCGGACGTTCCGAGGAGCATGCGGTCTCCTGCTCCACCGCAGCGAGCGTGCTGCAGGCGATCGATCGGACGAAGTACGACGTGGTCCCGATCGGTATCACCCGCCAAGGCCAGTGGGTGCTCGTCGCGGACGACCCCGAACCCCTGCGCCTGACCGCGGGGCAGCGGCCCGAGGTCACCGGATCGACCAGTCAGGTCGNNCACAGTGGTCTGGTCGTCCTGGACCCCGCACAGCCGCCCGCTGCACTGGGCGTGGTCGACGTCGTGATGCCGCTGGTCCACGGCCCCTTCGGTGAGGACGGCACGCTTCAGGGCCTGTTCGAACTGGCCGATCTGCATTATGTCGGCTGCGGCGTGCTCTCCAGTGCGGTGATGATGGACAAGCACTACATGAAGGTCGTCTTCGAGTCCGCCGGGCTGCCGGTCGGCCCCTATCGGGTGATCACCGACCTGGCCTGGCGTCGTGATCCCGAGGCCGCCCTCGCGGGGCTGGCTGGCCTCGAGTTCCCGGTCTTCGTCAAGCCCTGCCGCGCTGGGTCGTCCTTCGGCATCACGCGGGTCACAGATCCGGCGGGCCTGCGGGCGGCCGTCGAGGAGGCCCGAACCCATGACCCGAAGGTGATCGTCGAGCAGAGCATCACCGGTCGCGAGATTGAATGCGGCGTGCTCCAGGGCCACGGCACCGACGCCCCGCGGGTCTCCGAGACCGGCGAGATCGTGGTCGTCAAGGGGCACGACTTCTACGACTTCGACGCCAAGTACCTCGATGGGGACGCGGTGCAGCTCACCTCTCCGGCCGAACTCGACCCGCAGGTGCGCGACCGCGTGCGCGAGGTGGCGGCATTGGCCTTCGAGGCAGCTGGCTGCGAGGGTCTGGCGCGGGTTGACTCCTTCGTCACGCCCGACGGAGAGGTCATCATCAACGAGATCAACACGATGCCTGGCTTCACGCCCAGCTCAATGTTCCCGGTGATGTGGGCTGCGGCTGGCGTCGACTACCCATCGCTGGTGGACGACCTGGTCCAGCTGGCGCTGGAGCGCCCCACCGGTCTGCGCTGAGTTCGTACTCGTGCGGCTCAGAGGTTGACGACCGGGCAGGTCACCGTGCGGGTGATCCCCGGCACTGACTGGATGCCCTGCACGACGAGCTGGCCCAGTGCGTCCATCGACTCGCACTCGGCCTGCACGATCACGTCGTAGGGCCCCGTGACGTCGTCGCAGACCACCACGCCGGGGACCGACCGCAGGGCCCGGCTGATCACTCCCGAGCGACCGACCTCGGTCTGCACCAGGATGTATCCCTTGACCATCACGACTCCTCCGCTCGTGCGGGCGGTAGGGCCCGCCACGCTAGCCTCGTGCCATGGAAACTAGCACCGCCGGCACCGCGGCCGGGCCCACCGTGGGTGAGACCGGGGAGTTCGAGCTGATCNNCCTGCCGCGGCCCCCAGCTGTCTCCGTCGGCGTGGGGGACGATGCGGCGGTCTACCTGGTCAATGGGTCTGCGGTGACCAGCACCGACCTGTTGGTCGAGGGCGTGCACTTCCGCCGGGACTGGTCCTCTGCCCACGAGATCGGGCGCAAGGCCGTGGCCGTCAACGTCGCTGATCTGGAGGCGATGGGCGCCGTGCCCGTTGCCATGGTCGTCGCCTTCGGGGCGCCGGCCGACCTGCCCCTGCAGTGGGCCCGGGAGTTCAGCACCGGTCTGCGCGAAGAGGCCGCCACGGCAGGCATCGCCCTGGTGGGTGGCGACACCACCCGCGCCGCCCAGGTGATC
>DGKN01000229.1:11376-11918 GCA_002387005.1 Propionibacteriaceae bacterium UBA4569 | reverse complement strand
CTGTCAGGGGTGTTGTGCATTTCCAGGCAATCCGCTCACCTCGAGCAGTGAATTCAGTGCCCTCGCGAGCGGGCAGTAAGTACACCCGAACTACCAAGACCAAGAAGTAGCTGAACATCACGCGTGGTGCCGCAGCCCCGCGCTACGGCAGGATGGATGACATGGCAGAGCAGGATGACGACAAGCGCCGCGACGATCGTGGCCGAGGGTACGGCCAGGGCGATCGACGTCCGGGCGGAGACCGGGGCCGGCGTGATGATCGCGGTGGTTTCAACCGCGATGACCGTGGTGGCCAGCGACGAGATGATCGCGCTGGTGGGAACCGCGACGGGCGCAGTGTGAGCCGGGACGGACGTCCCTCCGACGACCGCGGCCGCGGATATGGTCGCGACCAGGACGGTGAGCGTCGGAGCTTTGGTTCCGATCGCGGGGGCTACGAGCGTCGTGATGACCGGTCCCAGGGCCGTGGTCGTGATGGTGAGCGCGGCTACCAGGCGAATGATCGTGGTGGTTACCGCTCGGGCGACCGTGATACGCGCGGT
>DGKN01000229.1:589-11035 GCA_002387005.1 Propionibacteriaceae bacterium UBA4569 | reverse complement strand
GCGGGACGCTCGTCCCGAGCGCCGTGAGGACCGTGGCGGCTTCAGCCGTCCGGATCGCTCCGACCGTCCCCAGCAGCGGGACCGGTATGACAATCCCGATCGCGGTGAGCGTGTCGACTACGAACGTCGCGACGAGCGTCCCGGCCGTGACCGCTTCGAGCGTCGCGAGGAGCGCGCACCCCTGCACCCCGGCCTTCAGGCAAAGGACGGCGAGCCGGCGACGCCGAGCGACGTCGACCTCAGCGTCCTGCCCTTCCCGGTCCGCGCTGAGCTGCGCGGCCTGACGGCCGAACTTGCGCAGATCGTCGGCGCGCATCTGGTGGCGGCTGGCGAACTGATTGATGAGGATCCCCAGCTGGCGTTGGCACATGCGCAGGCCGCTCGGCGTCGGGCGGCGCGGCTGCCCATCGTCCGTGAGGCGACCGCTGAGACCGCCTACGCGGCCGGCGATTACGCAACTGCGCTCACCGAGTACCGCGCCCTCCGTCGGATGACCGGGGGAGCTGACTACCTGCCCGTTCTCGCCGACTGCGAGCGCGCCCTTGGCCGGCCGGAGAATGCCCTGAAGCTGGCCAAGGAGGCGCGCGAAGAACGCTTGTCTCCCGAGATGGTCGTCGAGATGACGCTGGTCGAGGCCGGCGCTCGGGATGACCTGGGCCAGCGCGCCGAGGCCCTGCGGGTGCTCAAGAACGCGATCGCCGGCAAGGTGGGCGGCAAGCACGCCCAGTCTCGCCTTCGTTATGCCTATGCCGACCTGCTGGAGCGCGCCGGCGACGAGGAGACCGCGAAGCGCTGGTTCACCTCATCCGCTGGTCTTGATCCGGAGCAGGAACTCGATGCGGAGGAGCGGGTCGCCAGGCTGGAAGGCCTGGTGCTCGAGGTCGGCGAGGACGATGAGGATCTCCCTGAGGACGACGTCGACCGTGAGACGGCCGACGACGCCGCGGACGTGGAGGAGGGTGACGAGGACGAGCCGGACGACAAGGATGGCTTGGACGATTCTGGCGACTCCGATGAGCACCAAGACGATGAGGACCAAGACGATGAGGTCGACGAGCCCTCGGACGAGGAGCTGCACGGTGAGTGACCTGGTCGAAGGCTACGAGGCGGCGCTGTTCGACCTGGACGGGGTGGTCTACCTCGGCCCCGAGGCAGTGCCGGGTGCAGCGGAGGGCATTGACGAGCTCCGCGCTCGGGGTACCCAGATCGGCTACGTCACCAACAATGCAGGTCGCCGTCCTGAGGTGGTCGTCGAGCACCTGAACTCGCTCGGCGTCTCGGCGTCTCTCGCGGATGTCGTGACCAGCGCCCAGGCGAGCGCAAAGATGCTGGCGGACGAGCTGCCCGCCGGGGCCAAGGTGCTGATCTGCGGTGCCCAGGCCTTGGCGGACGAGGTCGAGTCAGTCGGTCTGGTGCCGGTCTGGGAACTGGACGACGAGCCAGCCGCAGTCGTCCAGGGCTACGACCCACAGATGAGCTGGCCCCGGCTCGACGCCGCGGGTCACGCCATACAGCGGGGTGCGCTCTGGTTCGCCACCAACACCGACTCCACCCGTCCCACCAATCTGGGGCTCGTCCCCGGGGCAGGAACCCAGATCGACGCCATCCGTCACGTCGTGAGCGTCAGCCCGAAGGTCGCCGGCAAGCCATACCCCCCGCTGCTCGAAGAGACGATGCGGCGGATGGACACCCAGAAGTGCATCTTCGTCGGCGACCGCATCGACACCGACATCACGGGTGCCGTGGCGGTCGGGATCGACTCGCTGATGGTGTTCACGGGTGCGCACGGCGTCCGCGACCTGCTGCTGGCCGACGAGGCCAGCCGTCCGACCGCGATCGGCTGGGACCTGCGTGCCCTGCTGGAACCCGTCCGCGAGGTGGAGATCTCCGACACCTCGGCCAGCTGTCGCGAGCAGCGCGCCGAGCTCGTCGACGACAAGGTCGTGCTCGTCACCAGCCCTGTCGGACGCGAGGCACAGCTGGACGCCCTGTGGGCCGTGCTGCAGCTCGTCTGGGCAGGCAACGCTTGGGACGAGGCGATCCCCGCCCAGTTGGACGAGCTGCACTGACCCCTCACCAGCCCGATGAGCGTTCGGTCAGTGGGCTCGACACGCTCGGATCAGATCATTCGGCCAGTTGGCCCAGCAACTTCTGCTGGGCTGGCTGGCCGAACTGCTGTCCGGGGTCCTCTAGAAGGTAGAGGCGCACCATGGTGCCGGTGACCGCCCCGACCTCGGCCCAGTCGTCGCCCGCGCCATAGCTGCGTCGTCCGGCCCACGTGGTGGCCGTCGTGGTGCCGGGCGTGACCTTGGGGGAGGTCGCTGTCGTGCAGGCGCGCAGCTGCTCCTGGAAGGCCGCGAACCACGTGCCCGCCTGCTCGGGGGCCTTGAAGGTCATCACCTCCGCGACACCCGTCGACGATCCGCGGGCCAGACTGACCTCCAGGGCCTCGATCGGGTCGGTCCAAGTGCTGCGGTCCACTTCGGCGCAACCCACCGACATGATCTCGTAGGCGGCGTGCGGGGCGCTGCGGGCACGGGCTGGGGTGCCGTTGCCGAGGTAGCCGTCCTCACGTCCACCCTCGCCGGCGACCGCCTTCCAGCCCGCGGGGACCGGCAAGGAGGCCAGCGACAGGGATCCCGCAGTGCTGGCCGCCGGGGCGGTGGGGGCACTCGGTGCCTCGATCAGTTGCGACGAAGGACCGACCGGGGTCTGGGTTCCTGCGCTCGTGGGAGAGGTACTGGCCACCGCGCTGCTTCTCGGCGGGGTGGCTGTCGCCGCGGTGGACGTCGCCGCGGTGGATGTCGTCGGGGTGGCTGTCGCAGGGGGAGACGACGGCGAGTTGCCAGTGCAAGCGCACATCGTCAGGCCACCGGCCAATGTCAACGCGACCCGGAATGCCGTGAAGGTTCTGGTGCTCATTTCTGGAAGTGCTGCCAGTCCCAGCCCGAGTACCAGGAGTAGCCCTGGCCCTTGAGCCCGACGGTCAGCGCGCTCGAACTGGTCAACAAGCCCTTCACCGAGGCGGGACGGTAGCTCCCATAGGTGGCGGAGGGGTACCAGCGTCCGTTGACCAGGTATGGGTTCTCGATCGTGTTGACGTCGATCGCCTTCCCGTAGGAGTGCGGTGACATCCGGTAGGGGTTGCCCGTGACGCGTCGGCAGTTGAAGGCGGAGGTGTTGCCTGCGGCCATCATCGCGACGTCATCGCCGGCCCAGACATTCGGGTTGGACATGCGCTGGATCGGGAAGCGTCCCGAAACCGTCCCGCGGGTGAAGGCGCTGATCACCTCCGGCGTCAGGTCCGAGCGGACGATGAGCACACCGCGATGCACCAGCTTGTCGTAGCCGAGGTAGTTCATCTCCACGGTGCGCAGCTGGGAGGGGCCGACGGGGCAGCCCGAGCGGTAGGTCTTCGCGACATCCGCCGCCGTGGTGGCCCGCACTCGTGCGTTGAGGACGAGCGTCCGCGTCACCGTGACGTTGGCCGAGTGCACCGCGCTGCCATTGGGCAGGTAGGCCTGGGTCATCATCGTGTAGCTGGCCAGGGTGCCGGGCTTGAAGGTGAACGGCAGCGAGTAGCTGCCGTCAGCCCGCGTCCTGCCGACGTAGTGCCGGCTCCAGCGACCGTTCACGGCCACGTAGAGCTCGACCTTGCGCGGGTAGCCCCAGGATTCCAGCCGGCCGATCACGTTCACGGACTTGAGGGAGTCGATGGTCCCCAGGGCCTTTGCGGTGATCGTCGGCCTCACGACCTGGACGGTGCGGACGGCCGAACCGGCGAGGGTGGGATCGGCGCTGGAGTTGACGAACCACCTGTGGCTCCCGGCGGAGGCGTAGATGGTGCGGGAATAGCTCCCGTCCAGACCGGCGCGGAAGCGCGCGACCACCTTGTTGGTGGTGCCCACCTTCTCCCAAATGGTGACGGGCGCGTCGGAGGCGGGGGACAGCTTGCCCGACAGCACGATCGGGTGACCGGTGAAGACCTTGGAGGTGTTGGTGGTTCCGGTCTGGGTGGCGGCCAGGCTCCAGGTGGCGGTGCCGGCGCGGTCAAAGGTCTTCTCGACGCTGCCGGCGTCGACGCTCGCCCGGACCCGGTAGCTTCCCGCGTAGCAGCGGGTGTCGTCCAGAACGGCCATCCACGAGCCGCTGCTCGACGCATTGGCCGTCGGACGTGACGCCGGGCTCCACGTCGAGAGTGTTCCGTCTGAGCGTTGCGTCGCCACGTGCAGCTTGACTGATGATCCGGCAGGAGCCGTGCCCCGGAGGGTGATGGAGGCGCAGGCGCTGGCGGGTGCAGTGATGTCCATCGTGACCGAGCCCACGGCCGCCACGCGGACCGTGGCGGACTCGGTCGCTCTGGGCTGGGAGGTGGGCTGGGCGCTCGCGGTGCCGCTGGCGCTGGTGGCCGCAGTTGGTGTCGGCGACGCAGTGCTGGGTGTCGGCGATGCAGCGCTGGGTGCCGGCGATGCAGCGCTGGGTGTGGTCGACGGCGTCCGGCTCTCGGCTGCGCTCTCCGAAGGGCTCGCGGCGTGACTGTCCGAGGGGCTGGCCGGAACCGATGGCGAGGCGGTCTCCGCGGCCGCCACTGCTGGAGCCAGCAGGCTGGCACCAGCCACCAGGGCTCCGAGGAGCAGGCATGGGGTGCTCGCGGGCGTGCGCATGAGCTTCCTTCCGTGGGCGGCGTCGTCCGGTCCCTCGACCCAAACACGGAACGGGCTCACGGGGCAACCCGCACCAGCGTCCCTGTCCGGCGCCCTACCCTTGCACCCATGGACGAGAACCTGCCCACCCCAGCTGCGCCCGGCAGCCCGACACAACCCAACGCCATGACCGCGAACAAGGAGGTGGACGCGGCGCTGGCAGCCCTCGGCGATCTGGCAGAAAGGCCTCTCGCCGAGCACCACCAAGCGCTCTTGGAGGCGCACGACGTGCTGGTGCAGGAGCTGGAGGCGGGCCGCGAAGCCGCCCACAACCCCATTCCCGCCGGTCTGCGACCGAACCATGGCTGAGTCCTCCTCCCGTCTCGACCTTGCGCTGGTCGAGCTCGGCCTCGCCCGCTCGCGCCACCTGGCCCAGCAGCTCGTCCAGCAGGGGCTGGTACACGTCGACGGGAAACTCGCGACGAAGGTCTCGCAGCAGGTCTTCAGCCACCAGCAGGTCAGCGTCGAGGAACACCGGCCGTGGGTTTCTCGTGCCGCCCACAAGCTGATCGGTGCGCTCGACGAGCTGGGCTGGAACACAGTGCCCGAGCGCGTCCTGGACGCCGGGGCCTCGACCGGCGGCTTCACCGAAGTGCTGCTGGATCGCGGCGCGCAACGCGTCTACGCCGTCGACGTCGGCCACGGCCAACTCGTCGACGAATTGCGGGCCGACCCTCACGTCACCAACCTCGAGGGCCTGAACCTGCGCGACCTGACCCTCGCCCATCTGGACGACGAACCGGTCGACCTGGCCGTCTGCGATGTCTCGTTCATCAGCCTCAAGCTGCTGCTGGAACCCCTGTTCAGCGTCCTCGCGCCCCCGGCCCCGGGCGCCAGCGCGGCGCACGGCAAGGCCCTGCTGATGGTCAAGCCCCAGTTCGAGGTTGGACGAAAGCGCCTCGACTCGCGTGGTGTCGTCCGCACCCAGGACGACCGGGACGAGGCGGTGGCCGGCGTCGTGGACGCCGCCCGTCATCTCGGCTGGACGGCTGTCTTCACCGCCGAGAGCCAGCTGCCGGGGCCGGCGGGGAACCTGGAGTACTTCGTCGCCTTCGAGCGGGCCTGAGGGAGCGGGGCGCTTGATCCGGGGCCTCTGGGAAGCCCATGCCAAACCTTGTCGGAGGTCCCCACTAGGCTGCGTGGCGTGACCACCAGCGAGAACCGCGCGGTCGCGGTGTTCCTGCACCCGACCCGCCCCGAGGCCGTCGACGCAGCCGCAGCCTTCATCAGCGGGCTGGCTGAGCGCGGCCTGCGCTGCCAGGTCAGCACCGAACGGCCGGAACGCGTCGATGAACTGCGGGCGCAGCTGCCGTCGGGTGTCGACTTCGACGAGCTGGACCTCTCCGCGCGCCAGGGCTTCGAGCTGGTGGTGGTCTTCGGTGGCGACGGCTCCATCCTCAGTGGCGCCGAGTTCGCCGTCCCACGCGGGCTGCCGCTGTTGGGCGTGAACCTCGGCCACGTCGGCTTCCTCGCCGAGCTGGACCTGTCGGAGACCCGCGACCTGGTCGACAAGGTCGTCTCGCACACCTACGAGGTCGAGCGTCGTCTCACGCTGGCGGTCAGCGTCCGCGACGGGACCGGTGCGCTGATCTGGGAGAGCTTCGCCATCAACGAGGTCTCGGTCGAGAAGGCCGCCCGCGAACGGATGCTGGAGGTGATGGCAACCGTCGACCACAAGCCCCTGTCGCGCTGGGGGTGCGACGGCGTCCTGGTCTCCACCCCGACCGGCTCGACCGCCTATGCCTTCTCCGCTGGCGGCCCCGTCATGTGGCCCGATGTCTCGGCGATGCTGCTGGTGCCGTTGTCCGCGCACGCGCTGTTCAACCGTCCGCTGGTGCTGAGCCCGGGCTCCCGGGTCGACCTGGACGTCAGCCACGGCCGTGACGCGACCGCGTCCGTCTGGGTGGATGGGCGGCGCTCCGTCGACGCCCAGCCCGGCAGCCGCGTCACCGTGGTGCGGGGCAGCAAGGACCTGCTGATCGCCCGGCTCGCCGAGCAGCCCTTTACCACGCGGCTGGTGAAGAAGTTCCGGCTGCCGGTCGAGGGCTTCCGCGGCGGCTCCCAGGAGGCCTGAATGCTCACCGAGCTGCGGATCACCGGGCTGGGCGTGATCGAGGAGAGCATCGTCGAGTTCGGCCCCGGCATGACTGCCGTCACCGGTGAGACCGGCGCCGGGAAGACGATGGTCGTCAGTTCGTTGGGCCTGTTGCTCGGCCAGCGCGCCGACTCCGGCGTCGTGCGCAGGGGCGCTGCCCGCGCCATCGTCGAAGGGCGGTTCAGCGCCGTCGAACACCTGCGGCAGAGCGTCGAACAGACCGGGGGAGAGCTGGAGGACGACGAGCTGTTGATCGCCCGCCAGGTCAGCGCGGGCGGACGATCCCGCGCCTTCGTCGGCGGGGTGCAGGCCTCGGTCGGCTCGCTGTCACAGGTGGCCGCGGAACTTGCCACCATCCACGGCCAGTCCGAGCAGGTGCGACTGGGCACCCCCGAACGGCAGCGCGAGGTGCTGGACCGCTTCTGCGGGCCCGAGCACCTGGCCCGGCTCGAGGACTACCAGCGGCTGTTCATCCGTCGCCGCGAGCTGCGCACCGAACGCGAGGAACTGCTCACCCGGGCCCACGAACGCGCTCGGGAGAAGGACATGCTGGCCTTCGGGCTGGACGAGATCGCCGCGCTGGACCCCCAGCCCGGCGAGGACGAACAACTCGCCGCCGAGGCCTCCCGGCTGCAGGCCACCGACGACCTGCGACAGCACGCCGATGTCGCAGTGACTGCCCTGTCCGGGTCGGTGGACGGTTTCGAGGATGCCCCGGGTGCCATCGGCCTGCTCGGCCAGGCCCGCAAGGCGATGGCCCAGGCCGCAGACCTGGACCCCGGCGCGCAGCAGATCGCCGACCAGCTGCGCGAGGTTGGCTACCTCCTTGACGACGCCACCGCCCAGGTCGCGAGCTACCTCGCCGACCTCGAGGCAGACCCCGCCCGCTTGGAGGTCATCACCGGCCGTCGCGCCGAACTCGCCGGGCTGATGCGCAAATACGGCGACTCCGTGGACGAGGTGCTGGCCTGGGCGCGGAACGCAGCCGAACGGCACGCAGCGTTGTCCGGGGCGGATGACCGGATCGGGGAGATCGACGCTGAACTCGTCCGGATGGACGATGAGGTCGCGCAACGAGCCGCCGCACTGGGACATGGCCGAGAGCAGGCTGCACGTGAGCTCGCCGACCGGGTCCGAGAGGAGCTGACGGCCCTGGCCATGCCTCACGCCCGGCTGGAGTTCGAACTCCCCGCCCTGCCCGAACCGGGCCCGCACGGAGCCGAACAGGTGCAGTTGGTCTTCTCCGCGAACCCCGGCTCGGACCTGGCGCCATTGTCCAAGGTCGCCTCCGGCGGTGAGCTGTCCCGGGTCCGGTTGGCGCTGGAGGCGGTGCTCGCGGACGGTGCGCAGGATGCCTCCGAGCACCCCCTGCTGCACTCCTTCGTGTTCGACGAGGTCGATGCCGGCGTCGGTGGTGCGGTTGCCGTGGAGATCGGGCGTCGGCTGGCCCGGCTGGCGCAGGGATCGCAGGTGATCGTCGTCACCCACCTCGCGCAGGTCGCGGCGTTCGCCGACCGGCAGTACGTCGTCAGCAAGTCGTCCACCGGTCAGGTCACCACGTCGAACCTGCGTCGCGTCACCGGGGACGAACGGCTGGCCGAGCTGGCGCGGATGATGGGCGGCATCGAGTCCAGTCAGTCCTCACTGGCGCACGCCCGGGAACTGCTGGAGACGGCCGGGCGCGCGGACTGACGACCGAACTGCCAGCGGAGGGGTTCAGCGCTGGAGCACCTCGTCCAGGTCATAGGCGATCGGCCGGTCGACTTGGTCGAGCAGGCAGCTGGCGGGCTCCCGGTCCGGTCGCCAGCGCAGGAACTGGGCGGCGTGCCGGAAGCGCAGACCCTCCAGCTGGTCGAAGGCGACCTCCACCACCAGCGATGGTTCCAGAGCGATCACCGAGGTGTCCTTGCCACCCGAGAAGCGGGACCTCGACCGTTCCTGGTGCACCACCTCACCGTCATCATCCCGCACGACCAGCGGGGCCAACTCGTCCACCAGGCAGGCGCGCATCGCCTGGGTGAAGGCGCCGATGCCGCCGACGGGCACCAAGTGGCCTTCGTGGTACATCCCCAGCAACAACGAACCCACGCCCGCCCCGGAGGTGTGCAGCCGGTAGCCCGTGACAACTGCCTCGGCCGTCCGCTTGTGCTTGACCTTGAGCATCGCCCGCTTGTCCTGCTGGTAGGCCCCCGTGTTCGCCTTGCACACCACCCCGTCCAGGCCCGCGCCCTCGAAGCGCTCGAACCAGTCGTGGGCCTCCGCAGCGTCCCGGGTGGTGCGGCTGAGGTGCAGGGACCGATGATCGAGGCCCGCGACCATCTGCTCCAACAGTGCGCGGCGCTCCAGGTAGCCCTGGCCGGTCACGTCGCGGCCGTCGATGACCAGCAGGTCGAAGAAGACGAGTTCGGCCGGGGTCTCGGACGACAGCTTGTCGATGCGGCTCTGGGCCGGGTGGATCCGTTGGCTCAAGGCCTCCCAGGCCAGGTGCTGCGCTCCCGGCTCCCCGGCGCGGACGACGATCTCCCCGTCCACGATGCACTGCGCGGGAAGCTGTTCCAGGGCGATCGCCACCAGCTCGGGGAAGTAGCGGGTCAGCGGCTTCTTGCCCCGGCTGAACAGCTCCACCCCGTCCCCATCGCGGGCCACCAGGCAGCGGAAGCCGTCCCACTTGGGCTCATAGCTCCAGCCGCCCTCGATCGCGTCCGGCTCTGGGAGCGAGGCGACCGCCTTGGCGAGCATCGGGGCCAAGGGAAGGGGGAGTGGCAGCTGCATGGCCCACATTGTGGCACCGGGTTGGTCCGCGCGACCGTGCGCGCCATGTAGGCTCGAAGCCCGTGGGAGCTGCGAAGACAACCAAGCACGTATTCGTCACCGGAGGCGTCGTCTCCTCGTTGGGCAAGGGGTTGACCGCATCGAGCCTCGGCTCCCTGCTGGTGGCCCGTGGCCTGCGGGTCACGATGCAGAAGCTGGATCCGTACCTGAACGTCGATCCGGGCACGATGAACCCCTTCCAGCACGGCGAGGTCTTCGTCACCGAGGACGGCGCCGAGACCGACCTCGACATCGGCCACTACGAGCGNNCAGGTCATCCCGCACATCACCAACGAGCTCAAGGACCAGATGCTGGCGATGGAGGGCCCCGACGTCGACGTCGTGATCCACGAGATCGGTGGCACCGTCGGCGACATCGAGTCCCTGCCCTTCCTGGAGGCGGCACGTCAGGTGCGCCACGAGATCGGCCGCGACAACGCCTTCTTCCTGCATGTCTCGTTGATTCCCTACATCGGCCCTTCGGGGGAGATGAAGACCAAGCCCACCCAGCACTCCGTCGCCGCCCTGCGCCAGGTCGGCATCCAGCCCGACGCGATCGTCTGCCGCGCCGCCCGCGAGCTGCCCGATGGCATCAAGGGCAAGATCGCGCTGATGTGCGACGTCGATGAGGAAGCGGTGGTGGCCTGCATCGACGCCCCGTCCATCTACGAGATCCCGAAGGTGTTGCACAACGAGGGGCTGGACGCCTATGTCGTGCGCCGGCTCAACCTGCGCTTCCGTGACGTCAACTGGAAGCGCTGGGACGACCTGCTGGAGCGGGTCCGCCACCCGAAGGAGGAGGTGACGGTTGCGCTGGTCGGCAAGTACATCGACCTG
>DGKN01000229.1:0-507 GCA_002387005.1 Propionibacteriaceae bacterium UBA4569 | reverse complement strand
GGCCTGTGCCTGGGCCTGCAGTGCATGGTGATCGAGGCAGCCCGCGACCTGGCCGGCATCGCCGATGCGGCCTCCAGCGAGTTCGACCCCGACTGCGCCAACCCCGTCATCGCCACGATGGAGGAGCAGAAGTCCATCGTCGGCGGCTCGGGTGACCTGGGCGGTTCGATGCGGCTGGGTTCCTACCCGGCCGAGCTGGTCCGCGGCTCGCAGGTCGCCAAGCTATACGGCAAGACCAAGGTCGAGGAGCGCCACCGCCACCGCTACGAGGTCAACAACGCCTACCGCGCGCAGCTGGAGAAGGCAGGTCTTGTCTTCTCGGGCCTGTCGCCCGACCGCAACCTGGTCGAGTTTGTCGAGCTGCCCGCCAAGGTGCACCCCTTCTTCGTCGCCACCCAGGCCCACCCGGAGCTGAAGTCGCGTCCGACCCGTCTGCACCCCCTGTTCGCGGGCCTGGTGGAGGCTGCCGTCAAGCGCAAGACCGCCGCCCGCCTGCCCGTGGACGAG
>DGKN01000232.1 GCA_002387005.1 Propionibacteriaceae bacterium UBA4569 | reverse complement strand
CGTCGCGCTGCATCCGGGAGTAGATGTGCAGGCCCATGGACCGCGCCGGGTCGAGCACATATTCCATCTGCGCACGCCGCTCGGGGTGCTTCTCCGCAAAATAGGTGCCGGCGAAGGCCACCTCATAGGGACGCTTCGCGCCATTGCGGTCGTGGCGGATGGGGTTGTGGATCCTCGGCTGGGCACCGAAGGGCAGCAGTCCGACGCGGTCATGGCCGAGGTCGCGGATGTAGTCGGGTATCACGCCGGCATCGACGGTGAAGACATGGTCGAAGAGCTTGGCCGTCTCGATGAAGCGGGCGTAGTTGGGCGGGTCCTCCTTGTTCCAGAAGACCGAGGGCACATTGTTCGCACGGCACCACGCGAGCAGCCCGACCAGGTCGGGGTGCTGTTCGCCGGCCTTCATCGCGTTCTGCCAGGTGCCGTTGTTGCCACGCCAGGCGCTCTCGACGAACAGCAGCCGGGGCTTCGCTGCGGTGAGCTGCTCCTCCCAGCCCTCGCGCTGGACGGGCACCTGGCTCCACTCGTAGGTGAAGGCGAGCTCGCTGAAGGGGTCGAGGATGGTCGCGACCACCAGGTCGGGCCGAGCGATCGGGCCCTCGGGAAGCTTCAGCTTGGGCAGCGGGTACTGCGCGGGGCCGAGCGCGGCGACCCGGTTCCTGGCCTCCCGGGCTCGTTTCCTGGCCGAGCGGACGATCCGGGCCCGGGCCTCGGGATCGCTCGGGACGGCGAGCGCGACCCGCGCCTGCCGTTGCAGCTGACGACGGATGTGGTCGGCGCGTGAGGCCACTTCTGCTCCAATCGGCTCGGGTGGGGGAAGGTCCCGCCCTCGCAGGATATCGGCTCGTACCGTCATCGCCGGGCTCGTCATTGCTGCTGCTGAAGAAGNNGTTGCTGAACGATCCAAACGCGGATCTGACCCGCTGGCGTCCGATTCTCAGCCGGCCTCGGGTCGCACCAGTGCGCCGCGGGTGCCTGTGGAAGGATTCCCCCATGGCTGACCCCTCCCGTTTGGTGCGCAATGCGCCCGTCGCGTTGTCGGTGGTCACCAAGCACGCGGGTCGCGGACGCCAGGCATTGTCCTCAGCGGTGCTGCGGGCACTGCCCCGCGGCGCCCGGTCCCGCGTGTCGGGCATGGTCGGACGCGTGGATCCCGTCGCCGCGCAGCTCGCGCTGGCCAGTTCTGGGAACACCACTTCCGCCGTCGAGTCCCTGATGGGGCTGGCGTCCCGCGGGGATGCCGCGTTGACGGTACGGGCTGCGGACGCCCTGCAGGTGCTCCACCGCCCCGACCGTGCGCGGGAGCTGCTGGAGGGGTTGCCTGAGCCCCATCCGCGCGGCTACGCAGTCGTGATGGCCGGCCTACTGGCGNNCGCCACGGGCTCCCGTGCCGTCACGCTGCGGCGCCAACTGTCGGGCGAACTGGACGCACTGCAGACCAGCCGGCGAATCATCCCCGCGACAGGCTCGGGGAATGTGGTGGGTGAGGCAAGGAATGTGGAGCGGGTCATGCATCTGGTGACCACAGCCCTTCCCGAGGCCCAGAGCGGGTACACGGTCCGCACCCAATCGATCGCCGAGCAACAGGTGGCCGCCGGCATCTCGGCCGAAGTCGTCACCCGGGTCGGATTCCCGGTCGACCAGGGTCACCCCGCCGCAGCCCCCGCGGTCACCGTCCGCGGCGTCCGATACCACCGGCTGCTACCCGCCCGGCGCCTGCCGGCCGGCGCCGGATCGAGGCTCGACCTGGCCGTGGAACTGGTCGACGACTTGGTCGCCCAGACATGTCCCAGCCTGTTGCACGCCCATTCCAAACACGACAATGCCCAAGTCGCCATCGCCGTGGCGCGCCGCCACGAGCTTGCGGTGGTATACGAGGTTCGCGGCTTCCTGGAGGAGACCTGGCGCACCCGCGGCGGCTCGGTCGACACCGACCAGTATCGCCTCTCCCGTCAGGCCGAGCTCGACTGCATGCTGGCCGCCGACCGCGTCGTGACGCTCAGCCGCTCGATGCGCGACGAGATCGTCGACCGGGGCGTCCCGGTCGACAAGGTCGACGTCGTCCCCAATGCCGTTGCCGACGACCTGCTGGCCGAACCCGCTGACCGCGACACCGCCCGTGCTGCGCTCGGCCTCGCACCCGATGCCCTGGTCGTGGGCTTCTCCGGCACCGTCAATGGCTACGAGGGTTTGGAAACGGTCGTCCGCGCCCTGTGCCAGCTGGACGGCCCCAGGGTGCACCTCCTCGTGGTCGGCTGGGGCCCGGCTCTGGCCGAGGTCCGTCGGCTCGCCGCGCCGCTGGGTGACCGTGGGCACTTCACCGGCCGGGTTCCCCACGCAAGGGTCCGCGAACACCTCGCCGCGATGGACCTGTTCGTCGTCCCCCGTTCGCAGACCCCGGTGACGCTGCTCGTCCCACCGCTGAAGCATCTGGAGGCGATGGCCGCAGGCGTCCCCGTGCTGGCCAGCGACCTGCCCCCGCTGCGGGAGACGGCGGACGACTCGGGCTGCGTGCATCTGGCGCCTGCGGACGACGTCACCGCCTGGGCCGACGCCATCACCGGCGAGCTGGCCTCTGTGGACGCCCTGAGAGCGCGCGGGGCGGCGGGACGGAAATGGGTGCGCGAAGAGCGCACGTGGAGCCGGAACGCGCAGGCCTATCAAGTAACGTACGCAAAGGCGTGCACCGCCCCGAGGGGGCCGGTCGCCCCATGAACAGTCCGGAGCGCTTCCCTCGCTCGGTCATGACTTCCAGGAGGTGTGCGACGACATGGCAGCAGATGCCCTGACGCCACCCATGCCGTCGACACCGGTCGCCGACATGACGCTCGACCAGCTACAGGAGATCGCCGGTGGCAATGGCCTGAAGTCGGTGGGGAGCCGCCCGCCCTTCGGCCAGTACCTGAAGGACCTGTGGGGTCGGCGCAACTTCATCTGGACGCTCTCGCTGGCCAAGTACCAGGCACGCAACGAGGGCCAGAAGTTCGGACAGATGTGGGCGATCGTGAACCCGCTGCTGACGATCGCCACCTACTTCTTCGTCTTCGGATTCCTGCTGAAGACCCACGGTGGCATGCACAACTACGTCGGCTACCTGTCGATCGGCATCATCATCTTCGGCATGACCGCCTCGACGATGACCAGCGGTTCGCGCTCGATCCTGAACAACACCGGCCTGGTGCGGGCGCTGCACTTCCCGCGCGCGGTGCTGCCGATCTCGAGCGTTGTCACCGAGCTGTTGGAGGCCGCTGTGAGCATCGCGCTGCTGCTGCTGATCGTCCCCTTCACCGGTGACCTGCCCCACTTCAAGTGGGTGCTGCTCATCCCGGCGCTGCTGATCCACGCTCTGATCCAGACCGGATTCGTGTTGATCCTGGCGCGCTTCGTGAACATGAGCGCCGACATCTGGAACCTGATCCCGGTGTTCACCCGCCTGCTGCGCTATGTCTCGGGCGTCTTCTTCTCGATCGCCTCGGTCACCCAGCACCACCCGCTGCTCTACTACCTGCTCGAGTACCAGCCCTTCGCGCTGACGCTGAGCCTGGTGCGCCAGGCGATGCTCGGTGAGTTCGCGGTCGACTGGAAGATGTGGGCAGCAGGCATCGCCTTCGCGATCGTGCTGCCCGTCGCCGGACTGTGGATCTTCTGGCGCGACGAGGCAAAGTACGGACGGGGCTGAACCAATGGCAGACAAGCAACCGCAGTTGACGCAGCCCGCCCCGACCGTGATCCCGATGGAGCCGAACGACAACCCGCCCGCCGTCATCGCCTGGCACGTGGACGTCACCTACCAGGTGCTCGGCAGCAAGAAGCGTGGCGTCGCCACCGGCCAGGGCGAGAACATGGGCCTCAAGCGGCTCACCCAGCGCGAGCGTCAGATCGGTTCGGTGCGCTACGTGCCCGCCGTCAAGGACGTTTCGTTCGTGGCTCGCCAGGGCGAGAGCATCGGCATCATCGGCCATAACGGTTCCGGCAAGTCGACGTTGCTACGCTCCCTCGCCGGCTTGCTGCCGCCCACCAATGGACGGGTGTGGATCAAGGGCCAGCCCTCGCTGCTCGGAGTCAATGCCGTGCTGCTCAACCAGCTGACTGGCGAGCGCAATGTCTACATCGGTGGCCAAGCGCTGGGCATGACACCCGCCGAGGTCAGGGAGAACTACGACTCGATCGTCGAACTTGCCGACATCGGCGAGGCGATCGACCGTCCGATGGGCACCTATTCCTCCGGCCAGGGCGCGCGCCTGCGGTTCGCGATCTCGACGGCTTCTCGTCCCGACGTCCTGATGATCGACGAGGCCTTGGCCACCGGTGACTCGGCCTTCCAGAAGAAGTCGATGGCGAAGCTGCATGAGATCCTGGAGGAGGCGAGCACCGTCTTCCTGGTCTCGCACAGCGCGACGACGGTGACCGACATGTGCAGCCGCGCGCTGTGGCTCGACCACGGCCGGCTCGTGATGGACGGCCCCTCGGAGGATGTCGTCGCCGCCTACGAGGCCCGCAAGTTGCCCGAGCAGTTCCTGGAACCGCAGGGCGAGTAGTTCAAAGACCCTTCGACAGGAGCCGCGATGAGCAAGGTTTACCTGCACCGTCCAGACAATGTCCTCACCTATGGCCAGACCAAGGACGCGCTGGCCCGGGCCGGCTACGAGATCACCGACGACCTCGCCGCCGCCGACTGGGCGCTGACCTCCTTCAGCGACGCCCTGAGCGCGCTGGTCGGCAAGGNNAAGGTGCTGGCCGCCACGATCGAACCGCGTCCCCTGTTCGGACGTCCCCGCCGCGAGGTGGTGCAGGGAACCGACATCCGCACCTACGACCTTTCACTGGGCGACTTCGACGACGTGTGGCAGTTCTTCATCGAGTTCGACGACGCCCCGTTCGCCGAATTCGACTGGGCACGGGCGACGAAGCAGGCCTGCATGGTCGCCGGGAACACCCAGCAGAACTGGAAGCGAGTCGAGGGTGACCTCGTCCAGGCACGCTTGCAGCTGGCCCAAGAGGGCGTGGCGCGCGGACTGCTCGACATCTACGGCAAGGGCTGGGAGCCGCTGCCCACGCTCGGCATGCACCGCGGCGGGGATGGCGAGCGCAGCTGGACCCAGATCAAGATCGACCTGCTGCAGGAGTACCGCTTCAACTCAGCGCTGGAGAACACCTACCTGCCCGACTACGTGACCGAGAAGTTCTGGCACGCCGTGAAGGGCGCCTGCGTGCCGATCTACCTCGGCTCGACCTGGATGGACCGGCTCGTCGACCCCTCGCTGTACATCGACCTGCGCCGCCACGACAGCGCCGCGTCGGTCTACGACGAGCTGCAGATCTGGGACGAGCCCCGCGCCCGCGAGGCCGTCAATGCCCTGCAGGCGCGGACGAAGGAGCTGTGCGAGCAGCACCGCGAGGGCATCCGCAGCCACCGCCGGCTGTGGGCTGAGCAGTTGGTGAACACGATGGTGGACGCAGACCAACTCGCCGCCAAGGAGTCCGGCCCCTGGGCGACGATCTGGCCCGAGGCCGCCGCCGAGGCCAAGCCCACGATGACCACGCCCCAGCCGACGCCGCCCACGCCCAAGCCCACGGCAACGTCCCAGCCCAGGGCCACGAAGGCACCCAAGCCGGTCAAGGAGCCTTCGGCCAAGCGCGCACTCAAGCTGGCCACGGACGCGAACCTCGTCGCCGCCCGCGCGACCCGCAAAGCAATCGTCCGCAGGGTGCACAAACTCCGGGAGCGCTGAACCCCTATCTGACCAACGGATCAGTCCCCCGAGGGGAGGATCAGTCCTCGTTGATGGGGACTGATGTGTCCCCCGGGGGGGCCTGATGCCTCACAGCGCCTGGGTGCTCAGGGGGTGCCGTAGCGGATGTTGTCGAACCAGGTGCGTCCCGCGGTCGTCCACCAGCCCCCGCCGCGGTAGATGCCGACGCGCAAGTTCATCGAATTGGGTACCGGGTGCTCGGCGCAAGCCTTCGTGTAGCCGATGGCATGCCCCTGGGGCAACCGGGCGCGGGTGCGCACGCCGTCCACCCAGATGCGCAGGTAGTTTCTGCTCGAACGCGCCGGCTCGGCCCGGTACTCCACCTTGAAATGCACCCAACGCCCCTTGGCTATCGGCCCCCTGAAGATCTCCATGCCGTGCGGGCTGTCCGTTGCCTTCCAACCGAGCTTGTCGTTGCGCAACAGCACCTTGTACTGGAGCTTGTCGCTGGGAGTGCCCGACACGAGCTCGAAGGCGACCGGCGGGACGCCGCAGTTCGTCTGCTTCAATTGCGAGAACATCCACCACTGGTTGGCCTTCGGCGCGACCTGGTTGGCGGGCAGGAAGATGCTGTACTCCAAGAGATTCGCCCGGCCCATCGGGGCGGCGTCGACGACGATCAGCTCACTGCGCGCGTAGCCGGTGTTTGCGCTGATCTGGGCGCGCACCGACGAGGTGGAGCGCTCGCCCTTGGTGCGATCCACCACCGGGAAGAGCGACCTGTCGTTAGCCTGGCTGGCCATCCTGACGATCCGGAACTTGGCGCCGCGCTCGAGCAGCAGGGCCTCGCCGGATGTCGAGCCACTGGTGCTGGCGCCCTCCGCCGTGATCCTGGCGTACGCCACCGCCTGCGCGGGCACCGCCTCGAGGCCCGACAGACATGCCGCTCCGGCCGTGGCCAGGGCGACAGCACGTCGCCTTCTGCGTGTTCTGGGGGCTTCGCCTCCGGTGGCTCTCACGACACGTGACGCTAGGCCCTGAACCCTGTTACCTCGGACCTTGGAAGACTGTTGGACAGCTGATCATCAGCGCAGCCTTGACGTCTGGTGCCAGGACCCCCGACCGGGTGGATTCCTGCTGGGCACGGCAGGAACTCCACCCAGTCCGCATGTGCGCGGCAACGAAACGGGCCCCGAACCCATCGAGGGGGTTCGGGGCCCGGTGCCGTCAGGACGGGGTGCTGTGGTCAGCGCCAGGTACCGCGGGTGTCGACGACCTGCTTGCCCTCCAGGCGTGCGCGGTCGAGGGCCTTGAACTCCTTGTGGTCCACCAGCAACAGGACGACGTCGGCCGCCTCGAGTGCGGTGTCCAGGTCGGCCAGCTCGACGTTGGCGATACCGGTGAGCTTCTTGGGCAGCTCGGTGACGTTCGGCTCGACGGCCAGCACCTTCGCTGCGGGCAGGCGCTCGGCCAGCTTCTTGGTGATGGCGACGGCCGGGGACTCGCGCAGGTCGTCGATGTCGGCCTTGAAGGCCAGGCCCAGGGCGGCGATCGTCGGTGAGTCGTTACCCTCGATCGCCTTGAGCACGTGGTCGATGACCCACTCGGGCTTGTCGTCGTTGACGACGCGCGCCGTGTGGATCAGGCGGGACTCCTGGGGCGCAGCCGAGACGATGAACCACGGGTCGACGGCGATGCAGTGGCCACCGACGCCGGGGCCGGGCTGCAGGATGTTCACGCGCGGGTGGTGGTTCGCCAGCTCGATCAGCTCCCAGACGTCGATGCCCATCTTCTCCGAGATCACCGACAGCTCGTTGGCGAAGGCGATGTTCACGTCACGGAAGGAGTTCTCGGTCAGCTTCGCCATCTCGGCCGTGCGGGCGTCGGTGGTGAGCAGCTCGCCGGTGCAGAAGATCGCGTAGACGTCGCGGGTCAGCTCGGTCGCGGCGGGCGTCATGCCACCCAGCACGCGGTCGTTGGCGGCCAGCTCGACCATGATCCGGCCGGGCAACACGCGCTCGGGGGCGTGCGAGAAGTGGATGACCGGCTTGCCATCCTTGCCGTCAGCCGACAGGTCTGGACGCTCGGCGAGGATGACCTCGGCCATGTGCTCCGTGGTGCCGGGCGGGGAGGTCGACTCGAGGACGACCAGGTTGCCCTCCTTGAGCTTCGGGGCCAGCGCCTTGGCGGCGGCCTCGATGTAGGACACGTCCGCCTTGTACCCCTCGGCGAAGGGGGTGGGGACGGCAACAATGAAGACGTCCGCCTCCGGGGTTTCCTTCTGCGCGGTCAGCAGGCCCTTGTCGACGACCTCCTTGAGGACGACGTCCAGACCCTCCTCCACGAAGGGGAGCTCCCCACGGTTGACCGCGTCGACGTGGCGGTCACTGACGTCCACGCCGGTGACCTTGACGCCGTGCGAGGCGAAGATGATGGCGGTCGGCAGGCCGATGTAGCCCAGGCCGATGACGCAGATGCTGTTGACGGGTAGTGCCATGGGGTCATCCTTCGTGGATCGGGTGTTCGGTTGTCCCGGAGATTGGTTCCAGTGTCCCAGATGGCTGAACGCCACACCGCCGGGATGTGTTCAAGTGCTGCTCAGTGCTCGCCTCGCAGGCTGGCCGAGCCCTCGACGTTGACCGTGCGGGGCGCCGGACGGTCGACCGAGAAGTCCTCGATCCGCTGGCCGTGGCCGAGCAACTGTTCGATCGCGGCGACTGTGCGGGCCGCGGCCTGCCCGTCGCCGTAGGGGTTCTGGGCCTTGCTCATCGCGTCGTAGCTGGCCTGGGAGGTCATCAGGCGGGAGACCTCGTCGACGATCCGGGCCTCGTCGGTGCCGATCAGGCGCACGGTGCCGGCCGCGACGGCCTCGGGACGCTCGGTGTTCTCGCGCATCACCAGCACCGGGCGCCCGAGCGAGGGCGCCCCCTCCTGCACGCCGCCCGAGTCGGTGAGCACG
>DGKN01000006.1:760-7887 GCA_002387005.1 Propionibacteriaceae bacterium UBA4569 | reverse complement strand
AGTTCGTCCTCCTGCTGGCGGACCTGTTCGGCCTCGGCCTCCAACTGCTCGGGGTCGCGCCCCTGACGGGAGTGGTCGGGGCTGGCGTCGGCGTGGCGCATCCGCTCGGCAGCAATGGACAAGGTGGTCGAGACTCGCTCGCGCAGGGCGGCGAGGTCGTACCAGTACTCCTGGGCGCGGGCCAGGCGCGCCTGCGCCTCGGCGACGGCGTGCTCGCGGGCCACCTCGTCGTCCCGGGCTGCGGCCAGGCGCTGTTCGGCGGCGGCGCGGGCCTGGACGAGTGCCTGTTCGTCGGCGAGTTCGCTGGCCAGCGCGAGTTGGGCCTGGGCGAGGTCGTCGGCCAACAGGCGGGCCTTGGCGTCGCGCAGTTCGGCCTGGATGACGGCGGCCTTGCGGGCCACCTCGGCCTGTCGCCCGAGCGGCTTGAGCTGGCGGCGGATCTCGGCGACGAGGGCGTTGAGTCGGTTCAGGTTCCCCTGGGTCGACTCGAGTTTGCGCAGCGCCTTCTCCTTGCGCTTGCGATGCTTGAGGACGCCGGCCGCCTCCTCGATGAAGCCGCGGCGGATCTCGGGGGTGGCCTGGAGGATCGTGTCCAGCTGGCCCTGGCCGACGATGACGTGCATCTCGCGTCCGATGCCGGAGTCAGAGAGCAGCTCCTGGACGTCGAGCAGGCGGGCCGCGTGACCGTTGATCGCGTACTCCGAACCGCCGTTGCGGAACATGGTGCGGCTGATCGTCACCTCGGTGTACTCGATGGGCAGCGCGCCGTCGGTGTTGTCGATGGTGAGGACGACCTCGGCGCGGCCCAGCGGCGCGCGTCCGGAGGTGCCGGCGAAGATGACGTCCTCCATCTTCCCGCCGCGCAGGCTCTTGGCACCCTGCTCTCCCATCAACCAGCTGAGTGCGTCGACGACATTCGACTTGCCGGAGCCATTGGGACCCACGACGCAGGTGATGCCCGGTTCGAAGTTCAGCGTCGTCGCGGAGGCGAAGGACTTGAAGCCGCGCAGGGTCAGGGACTTGAGGTACATGTCAGGCCTCGGCGTGGCGCGGTTCGCCGACGATGGTCCCGGCCTCGGTCACCTCGTCGGGGTCGACGACCGGCGCAAGCAGCGGCAATTCGTCGCCGGGCCGGTGGTGGCGGACGGCGCGGAAGGTCCACAACTTGTTCACGATGAAGTTGATCGGCATCGTCAGCACGATCTGGATCATCGAGGCCCAGTAGAGCTTGGTCCGAAAGCCGTTGGCGTCGTCCAGCCAGCTGATCTGGCCCAGCCAGATGGGCGAGTTGCGGTTGAGCAGCCAGGTCTGGATGACCAGTCCGACGAGGAAGGCCGCAGCACCGATGCCCATGAAGTTCGCCAGGCCACGCCACCAGCTGGCACGTCCACGGCCGCGATCCTTGAAGGTGACGCGACGGTTCAGCTCGTAGTTCCAGGTGTTGGCGATGAGGAAGGCGCAGGAGGCGATCAGGTGGTACCAGCGGACGTTGTAGCGGGTGCCCGGCAGCGGCCAGGCAACCTGCTCGTAGTGGGGCACGATCCACTTGCCGACGACGGTGACCGCCAGGTTGACGATGACGCCGGACCCGCCGACCATGCCGAAGGTCAGGAACTGGCGCAGGTGGCGCTGCCCGCGCGCGCGCCGGGTCTCAGGGGTTGTGGTCACAGTGGTTGGAGCCTATCGGGAGCGCCGCTTGCGCAGTCGTTGGCACGACGGGCAGAAGTGGCTGGAACGGTTCATGAACTGCTGTCGGACGATGGCGGTGCCGCACCGTGGGCAGGGCAGGTCTTCGCGCCCGTAGACATTGAGGTCGCGGCCGAAGTATCCCGACTGCCCGTTGACGTTGACGTACAGCGCGTCGAAGGAGGTGCCGCCCTGCGCCAAGGCCTCGGCCATCACGGTGCGGGCGGCCTCCAGGACGGCCAGCGACTCGCCGCGGGCCAGCGTCGCAGTGGGCTGTTCGGGATGGATCCTGGCGAGCCACAAGGACTCGTCCGCGTAGATGTTGCCGATCCCGCTGACGAGCTGTTGGTCCAGCAGGGCGCGCTTCACGGTCGTCCGCTTGGCCCGCAGGCGATCTGCCGTCGCCCCGAGGTCGAAGTGCTCGTCGAAGGGGTCCAGCGCGATGTGGGCGACCTCGTCAGGAAGTTCGGCACCGCCGGGGCTGAGGCTCAGCCCACCGAACATCCGCTGGTCGACGAAGCGCAGTTGGCCGCCGTCGTCCAGGTCGAAGGTGATGCGGGTGTTGCGCTGAAGCTCCGCGGACGGCTGGTCCAAACGGAACTGGCCGCTCATGCCGAGGTGGGCCAGGATCGCGTCGCCGTCGGCCAGCGCGAACCACAGGTACTTGCCGCGACGGCGAGGACGATCGAAGCTGCGTCCGGTCAGAGTGAGGGCGAAGTCCTCGGGCCCAGCCAAGTGGCGACGAACGGGCCGTGGGTGCAGCACCCGGACGGACTCGATTCGACGGCCAGTGACGATGGGCTCCAGCCCGGACCGCACGACCTCCACCTCGGGGAGCTCGGGCACGTCAGCCGATGAGCTCGTCGGCCAGGGCGGAGGTCTCGCTGAGCGCCGTGAAGGCGAGCGCTGCTGCTTCCTGCTCGGCCTGCTTCTTGTTGCGTCCGCGTCCCTCGCCGTACTCGACACCGTCGACCTCGGCGCGTGCCACGAAGCGCTTGTCGTGGTCGGGGCCCGACTCGGTGATGCGGTAGGTGGGCATCGCGAAGCCACGGTTGGCGCACACCTCCTGCAGCGAGGTCTTCCAGTCCAGACCGGCGCCGATGGCGTCGGCCTGCTCGACCAGCGGGTCGAAGATGTGGTGCACGAAGACCTCGGCCTTCGTCATGCCGCCGGTGAGGAAGATGGCACCGATCAGGGCCTCGGTGGTGTCGGCCAGGATGGAGGTCTTGTCATGACCACCGGTGGTGGTCTCCCCTCGTCCCAGCTTCACCAGCGGACCGATCCCCAACTCGCGGGCCACGTCGGCGAGGCTGTGCGCGTTCACGACGGCGGCGCGCAACTTCGCGAGGCGTCCCTCAGGGTAGGCGGGGAAGCGCAGGTAGAGGTGCTCGGTGACGACGATGCCCAGCACCGCGTCACCGAGGAACTCGAGTCGCTCGTTGGTCGGGATGCCACCGTTCTCGTAGGCGAACGAGCGGTGGGTGAGGGCAAGCTCGAAGAGCTGGACGTCCAACGGGACGCCCAGCTCTGCGAGAAGCTCCTGGAAACGGCTCAACGACGCACCAGTGTGCTCGGGAATGTCAGGCCTCGAGCACCTGGCGACGGGCGCCGCGGGGGCCGTACTGGCCGCAGGCGCTGCACGCGGTGTGCGGCAGGACGGGCTGACGGCACGCCGGGTTCACGCAGACGACGGTCTGCACGGCGGTCGTCTTCCACTGCGCACGACGGCTGCGGGTGTTGCTGCGGGACATCTTCCGCTTCGGGACTGCCACGATTGTCTCCTTGCCAAGGCCCGGCGTGGTTGACGCCGGGTTGAATCCGATCGGCCAGCTGCGCTGACCTGCTGTTGTTGGTCAGTCGGGCTGACCGGATGTGTCCTGCTCCTGCGACCCGAGGCCGGCGAGCTTCTCCCATCGGGAGTCGACCGCCTCACCGTGGCTGTGGTCTGGATCATCGTTCAGGTTGGCGCCACACTCGACGCACAGACCCAAGCAATCATCCCGACACAGGGGTGTGAAGGGCAGATCGAGCACCACGGCGTCGCGCAACACGATCTCGAGGTCGATCATCTCGTCCACGACACGGCTGGCTTCCTCCTCCGCCTCCCGCTCTGGGTAGAAGTACAGCTCGGTCAGGTCGTAGCTCTCGTCACACAAGAACTTCTCCAGACAGCGGGCGCACTCCCCCACGAGGGTGACGTCGGCGGTGCCGGTGACCAGGATCCCCTCCACGACGGACTCCAGACGGAGGTCCAGCGTGACGGGAGAACCCTCGGGCACTCCGATCATGTCGATGCCGAGATCCGCCGGCGCCTCGACCTCGCGGTGGAACTCCTTCATCGTGCCAGCACGACGCACCAGGTCATGGGTCTCGAGGACCAACGACCTACGGGCGTCGAGATGACGATGATGGTTGTTCATCGCTCAGCTCCTTCAGCACACAGGGACACGACAGCGTCATGACCGAGGGCCTAGCCTACCGTGAGCCCCCGCGCACACCAAACCGGTCAGGCGCGACGCTCGGCCAGCTTCGCCTGCACCGCTCGGTTGACCTCGGGGGTGACGAAGTCCGACACGTCCCCGCCATTGGCGGCCACCTCGCGCATCATCGAGCTGGACACCGTCCCGAACCGGGCTGCCGCGGGCAGGAAGACCGTCTCCAGCCCGGAGATGTGGGTGTTCATGTGCGCCATCTGCAGTTCGTAGTCGAAGTCGGACGCGAACCGCAGCCCCTTGACGATCAGCGTGCAGCCCTGGGCCTTCGCGTACTCGACCAGCAGCCCGTCGATCAGGCCGACCTGCACACCGGGCAGGTGCGCGCAGGCGTCACGCGTGAGCTCGACGCGCTCCTCGGGGGCGAACAGGTGGTTCTTTGTGGAGTTGCGACCGATCGCCACCAACACCTCACCGAAGGTGGCGTGCGCCCGCTCGACGATGTCCAGGTGGCCGCGGGTGATGGGGTCGAAGGACCCCGGGCAGATGGCCTTCACTCGTCCTCCTCGACGGGGGTTTCGGTGCGCTGGCACCAGTACAGGGCGGTCTCACCATAGTTGCGCGACCAGTGCTCCGTCCCGGCCGGGAAGGTCGGCTCCGGGTCGCGGGCGGAGCGCTCGACCACCAGCATCCCGTTGTGGACGAGGTGCGGCATCGCCAGCTGCAGGGTCCGCGCCAGGTGGTCGTTGGTCAGGTGGTAGGGCGGGTCGGCCCAGATGACGTCGAACTCCCCACCCGGACGGGCCAGCCACGCGTCCACGCTGGAGGTGACGGTCTCGACCGAGAGCCGCGCCTTGTTGGCATTGGCCTTGGCAATGCGCGCGGTGGGCCCATCGTGCTCGACCAGGACGACCGGGGACGCTCCCCTGCTGGCGGCCTCGAGGCCGACGGCGCCGGAACCGGCGTACAGGTCGACGAAGCCCACGCCGGCCAGGTGCTCCTCGGCGCTCTGGTCGCCGGTGCCGTTCCAGGTCGCGAGCGCGCTGAAGAAGGCTTCGCGGACGCGATCGGTGGTGGGCCGGGTGCGGTCGCCGGCGGGAGTGGTGAGGCGAAGGCCCTTCGCCCGTCCGGCAATGATCCGGCTCATTCGTGGCTCCCGCTCATGTCGGCCCACCCTAGTGCCCCGGCGAGAAGCGTCGTGGTACAGAATTGGGGCATGGCCGACATGGAGAACCCCATCACCCCGATCGAAGAGGACACCTGCTGGGGTTACCTGGCATCCCAGGAGGTCGGCCGGCTGGCCACCGCCCGGGACGGACAGCCCGAGATCTTCCCGATCAACTACTGCGTGGACGGCCAGTCGGTCGTCTTCCGCACCGCCGAGGGCTCGAAGCTCCAGGAGCTCACCGACAATGCGCTGGTTGCCTTCGAGGTGGACGGCTGGGACGACGACAAGGGCTGGTCGGTGGTCATCAAGGGCGAGGCGACCGTCATCACCGACGAGCGCGAGCTGCAGCTGGCCGACCACATGCCCCTCAAGCCCTGGGTTCCCACGGTCAAGAAGCACTACGTCCGCATCACGCCGGGCGAGCTGACCGGACGCACCTTCGCCTTCGGCGACGAGCCCACCCAGGCCTGACCAACCAGCACGCTGACCCCATCGGGTCAGCGTCCCCGTTCAGGAGCAGACCCATGACTCACGTCCACAGCGTTCAGCGCGTCATCCCGGCGAGCCCCACGGAGATCTTCGACCTGCTGGCCACCCCTGCCCGCCACTGCGAAGTCGACGGGGGCGGAACGGTCAAGGGCGTACTGGAGGGCCCGACCCGGCTGGCACTCGGTAGCAACTTCGCGATGACCAACCGGCGCGGCCCGGTCACCTACCGTTCAGGCAATCGGGTGGTCGAGTTCGAGGAGGGTCGCCGTATCGCCTGGCGCACGGCCCAGGAGGTGGGCGGGCACTTGGTATTCGGCGGCCAGGTGTGGCGCTTCGAGCTCACCGACCGGGGCGACGGCAGCACGCTGGTGCGCGAAAGTTGGGACGTGAGCACCGCTCGTCCCCGGGCGCTGTTGAAGCGCATGTCCGTTCCCAGCACACGGGCCATGTCAGCGACCTTGGAACGCCTGGCGGACCGCTTCAAGCACTGAGGGTCCCGGGGCCACTGCCGCGGGCAACCCTCAGGACTTCTCGAGCCACTCCCCCGCCGCCAGCAGCTCGGTCTGGGTGATCATGTCGGCCAGGTAGGGGTCGACCAGGTCGGGGTCGGCGGCGATGAGCCTTTCGGCAAGCTCGCGGCAGTGCTGGATCAGCTCTGCGTGGTCGATCACCCGCAGCAACCGCAAGGTGGTGCGCGTGCCCGACTGGCTCGCGCCCAGCACATTGCCCTCCTTGCGCTGGGCCAGGTCGAGCTCGGCGAGCTCGAAGCCGTCCCGGGTGCGCTGGATCGCGTCCAGCCGGTCCCGGGCCGGGGTGCCGACCTCCGAGCTGGTCACCAGTAGGCACAGGCCCGGCAGGGAACCCCGTCCGATCCGGCCGCGCAGCTGGTGCAGCTGGCTGATGCCGAAGCGGTCGGCGTCCAGCACCACCATCACCGACGCATTCGGGACGTCGACGCCGACCTCGATCACCGTGGTGGCGACCAGCACGTCCGCCTCCCCGGCTGCGAAATGGGCCATCACCGCGTCCTTGTCGTCGGGGTGCATCTTGCCGTGCAGCATCTCCACCCGCAGTCCCGACAGGGGGCCGGAGGTGAGCCAGCCGTGGGTGTCGACGACGGTGGCCGAGGCGGGAGCGCCGTCCTCGCGGAAGTCGTCGGTGTCGGAGCCGGTGATCCGGGGACAGACGACGAAGGCCTGGCGTCCCTGTTCGACCTCCTCGCGGATCCGCTGCCAGGCGCGCTCCAGCCAGGCCGGACGCTGGACGGCGTCCACCACCTGGGTCTGCACCTCGGCCCGTCCCGCCGGGATCTCGGTCAACACGGACGTCTCCAGGTCACCGAACACCGTCAT
>DGKN01000006.1:399-730 GCA_002387005.1 Propionibacteriaceae bacterium UBA4569 | reverse complement strand
GCCGAAGCGGTGCTGCTCGTCGACCACCACCAGGCCCAGGTCGGCGAAGTCGACCTGCGCGCCCAGCACGGCGTGGGTGCCGATCACGATCCCCGCCTCGCCGGAGGCCACTTTGGTGAGCCCATTGCGCCGCGCGGCGGCGGGCATCGACCCCGTGACCAGGACGACCTCCGTGGCGTCCTCGGGCGCGCCCAGGGTGCGCCCCTGGCCCAGGTCGCCGAGCATCCGCCGGATGGAGTCGAGGTGCTGGGTGGCGAGCACCTCCGTGGGCGCCAGCAGGACGGCCTGCCGCCCGGAATCGACCGCCTTGAGCATCGCGCGCAGGGCCACG
>DGKN01000006.1:0-316 GCA_002387005.1 Propionibacteriaceae bacterium UBA4569 | reverse complement strand
ACCTGCTCGGAGACCTCCCGTTGGCCCTGCGTCAGCTGGAAGGGCAGCCGGGCGTCCAGCTGATCCAACAGCCCGCCCGGACGCCCGGTCAGCGCGGGCGCGCGGTGGTGGGAGTTGTCGAGGCGGCGGTGCGCCATCGTCAGCTGCATCGACAGGGCCTCGTCGAAGAGCAACCGTTCGGCCCCCAGCTCCGCCTCGTCCCGGTTGTCGGGCGCGTGCACCGCGCGGAAGGCCTCGGGCAGGCTGGGCAGGCCCTCCTGCTGGACGACC
Source organism: Propionibacteriaceae bacterium UBA4569 (assembly GCA_002387005.1). Lineage (GTDB taxonomy): Bacteria > Actinomycetota > Actinomycetes > Propionibacteriales > Propionibacteriaceae > Luteococcus > Luteococcus sanguinis. The sequence continues at coordinate 46 of DGKN01000006.1, read as the reverse complement.
CATGCCGGCAGCGACTCGGAGAGGTCACCCAGATGTTCCCGGACGA
>DGKN01000001.1 GCA_002387005.1 Propionibacteriaceae bacterium UBA4569 | reverse complement strand
TCCCGCACGTCCCCGGCCTCGACGATCAGGCCCGTCATGGTGCGGGTCTTCTCCCGGACCATGTGGTGGTGGATCGCCGAGGTGAGCAGCAGCGACGGGATCGGTGCATGCTCGCGGTCGGCGTGGCGGTCCGACAGCACGATCGTGCGGGCGCCGTTGGCGACGGCCTCGCTGACCTCGCGGCGGATCTCGTCCATCCGGTCGCGCAGCGACTGCGCTCCCCCGACGACGCGGTACAGCCCGCGCACGACGTGCGTCTCGTAGTCGGGGTGCTCACCGTCGGCGTTGATCCGGACGATCTTCGCGAGCTGCTCGGAGTCCAGGATCGGGAACGGGATCACCATCTGGCGGCACGACGCGGGGCCGGGCTCCAGCAGGTTGGCCTCCGGGCCGATGGAACCGGACAGCGAGGTGACCAGCTCCTCGCGGATCGCGTCCAGCGGCGGGTTGGTGACCTGCGCGAAGAGCTGGCTGAAGTAGTCGAACAGCAGTCTCGGACGCTCCGAGAGCACCGCCAGCGGCGTGTCGGTGCCCATCGAACCGATCGTCTCCGCGCCGGTGTTGGCCATCGGCGCCACCAGCAGCCGCAGCTCCTCGTGGGTGTAGCCGAACAGCTGCTGACGACGGGTGACCGAGGCGTGGGAGTGGACGATGTGGTTGCGCTCGGGGAGCTCATTGAGGTTGATCCGTCCGGCGTCCAGCCATTCGCCATAGGGGTGCTCGGCGGCCAGCGCGTCCTTGATCTCGTCGTCCTCGACGATGCGGTGCTGCTCCAGATCGACCAAGAACATGCGCCCGGGCTGCAGGCGGCCCTTCTGCACGACGTCGGCCGGCTCGACCGGCAGCACGCCGGCCTCGGAGGCGAAGATGACCCGCCCGTCGGTGGTCACCCAGTAGCGAGCGGGGCGCAGGCCATTGCGGTCGAGCACGCCGCCGATCTGGGCGCCGTCGGTGAAGGTGACGCACGCGGGGCCGTCCCAGGGCTCCATCACGCAGGAGTGGAACTCGTAGAAGTCCTTGCGGGCCTGGCTCATCTCGGCGTGGTTCTGCCATGCCTCTGGGATCATCATCAGCACGGCGTGCGGCAGCGAGCGTCCGCCCAGGTGCAGCAGCTCCAGCACCTCGTCGAAGGAGGCGGAGTCAGAACCGTCCGGGGAGCAGATCGGGTAGAGCCGCTCCAGGTCGCCGGGGATGACGTCGCTCGACAGCAGCGCCTCACGGGCGCGCATCCAGTTGCGGTTGCCCTTGACCGTGTTGATCTCGCCGTTGTGAGCGATCAGGCGGAAGGGGTGCGAGAGCTCCCAGGCCGGGAAGGTGTTGGTCGAGAAGCGGGAGTGCACGAGCGCCAGCGCGGAGCGGAAGCGCTCGTCGTGCAGCTCGGGGTACACCTTCTCCAGCTGGTCGGTGGTCAGCATGCCCTTGTAGACCATGGTGCGCGAGCTGAGGGACGCGAAGTAGACCCCGCACTCGTGCTGGGCCCGGCGGCGCAGGACGTAGACCAGCCGGTCCAGGTCGAGCCCGGTCTCGGTGCCGCGGCCGGCGACGAAGAGCTGGCTGAAGTGGGGCATGGCGCCCAGGGAGATGGGGCTCAGCGAGTCGGTCTCGACGGGGACGTCGCGCCAGCCGAGCACCTTGAGGCGTTCCTCGACCGCGATCTTCTCGATCGTGATGCGGGCCATGTCCCGATCGGCCTCGTCGACCGGCAGGAAGGCCATACCGGCGGCGTAGGCGCCCGCGGCGGGCAGGTCGAAGCCAACCTCGCCGCGCAGGAACTCGTCGGGAACCTGCACCAGAATGCCGGCGCCGTCTCCCGCTGCCTCGTCGGCGCCGGTTGCGCCACGGTGGTCGAGATTGCGCAGGGCCTCGAGGCCCTGCTCCACGATCTCGTGGCTGGCCTCACCGCTCAGTTGCGCGACGAAGGCGACGCCACAGGCGTCATGTTCAGTGGTGGGGTCGTACAGCCCGAACTTCGGGCGGCGAGGAAAGACCTCACGGGCCATGGTGTGCTCCCATCAGGAGGGGGACGGGTACCGGCGCAGCCGGGTGCCCGCCGAGAGTCGAGGTGTCGACGCCCGGGTGCCGGGCGAAGGAAAAATACGCGCGCCGTGTTACTTCTGTGTGACAGTTCACTGTGCGAGACGGGGGTCCCGCTGTTCGGACGAACCCTCGGCAGGTCTGGCGAAGGGCCGGTTGCGACGCGCGCCGTGGCGGCGTCCGATCCACATGAACAGCACCAGACCGATCAGGAAGACGACCACGGAAGTGTCCTCGTTGAGACGCAGCCCGCCGATGGTGTTGACCGTGTCGATGCGCAGCCGCTCGACCCACAACCGTCCGAAGCAGTAGACGATCACGTACAGCGCGAACAGTCGTCCCCAGCCCAGCTTCCAGCGGCGCTCGGCCCAGACCAGGAAAGCGGCACCGGCGAGGTTCCACACCAGCTCGTAGAGGAAGGTCGGGTGGAAGGTGGCGTACTGCGTGAAGCCGGCCGGGCGATGGTCGGCGTCGATCTCGAGCCCCCAGGGCAGGGTGGTGGGACGTCCGAACAGTTCCTGGTTGAACCAGTTGCCGAGCCGACCCATCGCCTGCGCCACCAGCAGGGTGGGGGCCACCACGTCGGCGAAGTCACCGAAGCTCAGGCCACTGCGCCGGCACATGACCCACGCACCCAGCGCACCGAGCGCGACAGCGCCCCAGATGCCCAGCCCACCCTGCCAGATCTTGAGCGCGTCGATCGGGTTGCTCCCTGGCCCGAAATAGAGCTGGTAGTCGGTGATGACGTGGTAGAGCCGAGCGCCGACGATGCCGAAGACGACCGCGACACCGGTGATGTTCTCGAAGGTCTCGGCCTGTCCGCCGCGGGCCACGAATCGTCGCGTCCCCCAGGCCCAGGCCACGGCAATGCCGGCCAGGATGCACAGGGCATAGGCGTGGATCGTCACCGGCCCGAGGTGGAAGGCGGACCAGCTGGGGCTCGGCAACGACAGCAGCATGTCAGCCCTCGACCCGACCCATGGTGTTCACGGAACTCTCGCCGCGCACACCGTCAGCGAGTTCGTCGACCAGCTGCCGCAGGGGGGCCAGATCGCGGGTGCCCTGCTCCTCGCTGCGAAGCAGGTGGTTGACCAGCGCGGAGCCGACGATCACCGCGTCCCCGACACCGACAAGCTCGGCGGCCTGCTGGCCATTGGAGACCCCGAGGCCGATGCCGACGGGCAGGGTCGGGTCAACCCGGCGGATGCGTTCCACCAGGATCGGCGCCGCTGTGGACGTGGTCTTGCGGGCGCCGGTGACTCCCATCACGGCGGTGGCATAGACCCAGCCACGGCAAGCGGCGATGGTGGAGGCCAGGCGCTCATCGGTCGAGGACGGGGAGACCAGGAAGATCCGGTCCAGCCCGTGGGCATCGGACGCGGTGACCCAGTCACCGGCCTCGTCGGGGGTCAGGTCGGGGGTGATCAGCCCCGCTCCCCCGGCATTGCGCAGGTCGCGCGCGAAGCGGTCGACGCCGTAGCGGTCGACGAGGTTCCAGTAGATCATCACGACCGGGGTGGCCCCGGCGGTGCTGACGGCCTCGACCGCGCGGAAGACGTCGGAGGTCCGGACGCCGCGCTCCAGCGCCCGGGTGGTCGCGTGCTGGATGGCCAGGCCGTCCATCACAGGGTCGGAGTAGGGCATGCCCACCTCGACCATGTCGACACCACGGCCATTGCTGCCCTCGACCAGCGCGCACATCGCGTCGATGGAGCCGGGGACGTCGGGGTAGCCGACCGGCAGGTAGCCGACCAGTGCTGCGCGGCCCTGTTCGCGGGCGCCCGCGAGCACCCTGCCGGAGATGCCCAGGCGGGACTCATCACTGGAGTTGGTGCTCACTTCTCGACCCCCATGGCCTCGCTGGTGGATGCGGGCTGCTCCATCCGGCCGGCCACGTCGTCCACCGAACCGTCGATGCCGAAGTACTTGATCGCCGTGTCGACGTCCTTGTCACCGCGTCCGGAGATGTTCACCAGGATCAGCGGACGGGCATTCGGGTCGGCCTCGGTGAGCTGGAGGGCCAGCCGACGGGCGCCGGCGACGCCGTGGGCGGACTCGATGGCGGGCATGATGCCCTCGGTGCGGCTGAGCAGCCGCAGTGCGTCCATCGCCTCGGAATCGGTGACCGGCTCGTACTTGGCGCGTCCGGTCGCGGCCAGGAAGGAGTGCTCGGGGCCGACGCCGGGGTAGTCCAGGCCGGCACTGATGGAGTGCGACTCGATCGTCTGCCCGTCCTCGTCCATCAGCACGTAGGTTCGCATGCCGTGCAGCACGCCCACCTCGCCCTGGGTGATGGTCGCGGCGTGGCGCCCGCTCTCGATGCCCTCACCGCCCGCCTCGAAGCCGTAGAGAGCCACCTCGGGGTCGTCGATGAAGTCGGCGAAGATGCCCATCGCATTGCTACCGCCGCCGACGCACGCCGTGACCGCATCGGGCAGGCGCCCGTAGCGGTCGAGCATCTGCTGGCGCGCCTCGGTGGAGATGATGCGCTGGTATTCCTTGACCAGCTTCGGGAAGGGCGCGGGGCCCGCGACGGTGCCGATCAGGTAGTGGGTGGTGTCCACATTGGTGACCCAGTCGCGCATCGCCTCGTTCATCGCGTCCTTGAGAGTCATCGAACCGGCCTCGACGGCGACGACCTCCGCGCCGAGCATCTGCATCCGGGCGACGTTGAGGGCCTGGCGCTCGGTGTCGACCTTGCCCATGTAGACCCGGCACTCCAGCCCGAACAGGGCCGCGGCGGTGGCGGTGGCGACGCCGTGCTGACCGGCGCCGGTCTCGGCGATGACGCGCTTCTTGCCCATCCGCTTGGTCAGCAGGGCCTGGCCGAGCACGTTGTTGACCTTGTGGGAGCCGGTGTGGTTCAGGTCTTCGCGCTTGAGGACGATCGTCGCGTTGCCGCAGTGCTCGCTGAACCGATCGGCCTGCCAGATCGGGGTCGGACGCCCGGCGTAATCGCGCCGCAGGCGTTCGAGTTCGGCCTGGAAGTCGGGGTCGGTCTGGGCGGAGGTGAAGGCCTCGTCCAGCTCGTTCAGGGCCGCGAACAGGGCCTCAGGGACGAATCGTCCACCGAACTGGTCGTAGTGGCCGCCCAGGTCGGGGAACTGGGATTCAGGCTGGGTCATGACGTCCTTACAGGTTGGGAAGGCTGTCTGGTCTGGCGGTTGGCGCTCACCGCGTCGCGTCGACCATGGCACGAATGGCCGCGGTCGGGTCGCCGTCTCGCACCAGCGCCTCGCCGACGAGCACGACGTCCGCGCCCTGGGAGTGCACCAGCGCCGCGTCCGCCGGTGTGAGGATCCCGGACTCGGCGACCTTGACGATGTCATCGCCCAGCATTGGTGCCAGCCGGCCGAACTGGGCCAGGTCGACGTCGAGGGTCTTGAGATTGCGGTTGTTGACGCCGACGAGTTCGGCGCCCAACGAGAGGGCTCGCTCGGTCTCCTCGGGCGTGTGCACCTCTACGAGCGGTGTCATGCCAAGGCCGGTGATCTGGTCGTGCAGGTCGCGCAGTTGCGCGTCGTCCAGGGCCGCAACGATGAGCAGCACCAGGTCGGCACCATGGGCGCGAGCCTCGAGCACCTGGTAGGGCTCGACGACGAAGTCCTTGCGGAGCACGGGAATGGTGACACGCTCACGCACGGCGTCCAGGTCGGCGATGGTGCCGCCGAAGCGGCGCTGCTCGGTGAGCACGGAGACGGCGCTCGCGCCGCCAGCCTGGTAGTGGGAGGCGAGTTCGGCGGGGTCGGTGATCTCGGCCAGCGCGCCCTTGGACGGGCTGGAGCGCTTCACCTCGCTGATCACCGACAGCGGGGCGCGCCGCATCGCCGGGATCGGGTCCAGTGCGGTCGGACGCGCCGCAGCGAGTTCGGTCAGCTCGGCGACGCTGGTGGCGTGCTGACGCAGGGCGAGGTCCTCACGGACCCCGGCGATGATCTGATCGAGAACCGTGCCGTCCAGCGAACTCACAGGTCCCGCGGCGGATTGCCGTAGCCCATGCTCTTCATCACGAGCGTCGCGATCGCGCCGATGGCGATCAGGGCTGCGCCGAGGCCCAGCAACGGCATCGAGGGGGACATGGTCGAGCTGTCACCAAGGCCGGGCAGCACGAAGGCCACGGTTGCGACGATGAAGCCGAGCATGCAGACCAAGGAACCGGTCCAGGCGGCGGGGCTGCGGCCGTGGTGATACTCGGCCTGCTGCGGACGCTTTTGGTTCGTCGCGGTGTTCACTGGTCCTCCTGGATCTTGGACGGCGCTGGCGTGACCATTCTCGCCTGTGAGGCGAGGTTATCGCCAAATCCGTCCGCCGTCGGGTCAAGTCCGGCGTCCATCGCCTTCCAGACGTCCGTGTCGCTGTCG
>DGKN01000043.1 GCA_002387005.1 Propionibacteriaceae bacterium UBA4569 | reverse complement strand
TCGGAGAACTTGCCACCGGTCTTCTCGTCGACGATGTCGCCGCCGCGCTCGACAGCCTGGTCAACCTTGGCCTCGTTCCCATTCACGAGATCCTTGGCCTTGTCGACCGCGGAACCGTCGTTGAGGAGGTCCTTCGCCTTGTCGAAGATGCTCATGTGTCCTGCCTTTCCGGGCCCTGGAGAGGGGGGCTCCAATGCCATGGTGCCCCACCTGGGGTCACTGGACCAGTGGTTGGCCACGTTTCCCGCTGCGAGGCGTGCTTCGCCCGTCCGTGACAATGGGTGGGTGCAGCCCCCCGTCATCGTCCTCAACGGACCCACCGCATCCGGCAAGTCGTCCCTGGCGGTGGAGCTCGCGCTCGCGGTCCAGGCCTCCGGACGCGGGGCGGAGGTGGTGAACACAGACTCCATGCTGGTCTACCGGGGGATGGACATCGGCACCGCCAAGCCCACGATCGCGGAACGCCGCGGCGTCGTGCACCACCTCGTCGACATCGCCGAGGTCACCGAGACCGCGTCGGTTGCCGACTTCCAGCNNCCGGAGGCACTGCACGGCGAGTTGGCCGCCCGCTCGCCGCAGGCCGCCGCGCAGATCCTGCCCGGCAACGGACGCCGGATCGTGCGGGCCTTGGAGGTGCTGGAACTGACCGGTGAGTTCACGCCGAAGCTGCCCGAATGGACGGCGGCGATCGAGGGCGTGCACCAGTTCGGTCTCGAGCTGCCCCGCGAGCTGATGGACCGGCGCATCGACGAGCGGGTCGAGCAGATGTGGGCCGACGGGCTGGTGGAAGAGGTTCGTTCCCTGGCCGAGCGCGGCCTGCGCGAGGGTGTCACCGCCTGGCGTGCGATCGGCTACCGGCAAGTGCTGCAGTATCTGGACGGACAGATCGACGAGGCCCAGGCGCGTGCGGCGGTCAAGGCCGCCACCCGACGATTCGCACGCAAGCAGCTGTCCTGGTTCCGTCGCGACCCGCGCGTGACCTGGCTGCCGGCCGTGGACCCCGGGCTGGTCGCAAAGATCCTCGACTCGTGCGGGCTGGATTGACTCGGGCCGGATTCACGCGAGCTGCGCTCGGCTGCTCTGGGTACGGTGGGGGCATGAGGACGTGGACTTTCGCCAAGGGGCACGGCACCAAGAACGACTTCGTGATCGTGGCCGACCGGAACAACCTGGTGCCGGTCAGCGAGGACGACGTCCGCTTCCTGTGTGATCGCCGCGGTGGCGTCGGCGGTGATGGACTGCTGCGCGTGACGCTGGCCAGTTCCATCCCCGAGTGGAACGGCGAACCCGGCCTGTGGTTCATGGACTACCGCAATGCCGACGGTTCGATCGCCGAGATGTGCGGCAACGGCCTGCGGGTCTTCGTCCGCTACCTCCTGGAGGAGGACCTCGCCACGGGCGAGCGCATCGAGGTGGCCACCCGCGCCGGGCTGCGCTCTGCCTGGCCACAGGCCGATGGATCGATCCGTACCTCCATGGGTGCTGTCACCCTCGTCGACGACGAGGTCACGATCGTCCATGCGGGGCATTCCTGGCCAGCCACCAAGGTCGACGTGGGCAACCCGCACGCGGTCGTCTTCCTGGACGAGCATGAGGACGGGGAGCAGCCGTTGGCGCTGGGTGCGCTGGAACTCTTCCACGCTCCCGCCTGGTCGCCGTCCGAGGTGTTTCCGCAGGGTGTCAACGTCGAGTTCGTCGAGGTGGTTACCGACGACCACGTCCGAATGCGCGTCTTCGAACGTGGGTCCGGCGAAACCCTGTCGTGCGGCACCGGGACTGTGGCGGTGGCCGCGGCTCATCTGGCCCGGCAGGGACGAAGCGAGGGGCAGGTGCGCGTGGACGTCCCCGGGGGCACCCTGCACATCGAGATCACCGATGGTGATGCATTCATCACGGGTCCCGCCGTAGTGGTCGCGCACGGTCAGGTGCAACTGCCCGAGCCCGACACCCGCTGAGGGGCGGCTCTTTGTCCATCAAGTTGTGGGAGCCCGGACGCGCCGCTGGCGGTGCCCTCGGCATAATCCCTTGGTCCCGGGCCCACGTCGGTGGCAGTCTTGGACGACGATGACGCAACGATTTGACACTTCCGACGAGTTCGACGATGACCTTGACGCCCTTGACGACGGCGAGGAGCTGGTCGACGAGGAACTTGACTGGGATGCCGATCCCGAGGCCACCGGCTACGACGGCCTCCAGCTCGAACTGGCCGAGCGACTCTCACTCAAGCGCGTGGCGGGCATGTCCACCCAGGTGGAGGACATCTCCGAGGTCGAGTACCGCGACCTGCAGCTGGAGCGAGTGGTGCTGATCTCGGTGTGGACGACCGGTTCGGAGTCCGACGCCGAGAACGCGCTCACCGAGCTCAAGGCGCTCGCCGAGACTGCTGGCGCGCAGGTGCTTGAGGGCTTGATCCAGCGGCGCAAGTCTCCCGATCCGGCGACCTACATCGGCCGTGGCAAGGTCGAGGAGCTGCGTGAGGTCGTCGTCGCCACCGGTGCCGACACCGTCATCTGCGACGGCGAGCTGCAGCCCGCCCAGCTGCGCAACCTCGAGGACCAGGTCAAGGTCAAGGTCATCGACCGCACCGGGCTCATCCTTGACATCTTCGCCCAGCACGCCAAGAGCGTCGAGGGCAAGACCCAGGTGGAACTGGCCCAACTCCAGTACCTCAAGCAGCGCCTGCGCGGCTGGGGTGGCAACCTCTCCCGACAGGCCGGCGGCCGGGCGGCAGGTGGCGCCGGAATCGGTGGCCGTGGCCCCGGTGAGACGAAGATCGAGACCGATCGCCGTCGGATCAACACCCGCATCGCCATCCTGCGCCGCCGTATGCGCGACCTGGATGGCACTCGCGAGACCAAGCGCGCAGACCGCAAGCGCAACCGCATCCCCTCGATCGCCATCGTTGGCTACACCAATGCCGGCAAGTCGTCGCTGCTGAACCGGCTGACCAGAGCCGGGGTGCTGGTCGAGGACGCGCTCTTCGCGACCCTTGACCCGACCACACGACGCCACACCACCGGTGACGGACGCGTCTACACCCTCACCGACACCGTTGGATTCGTCCGGCACCTGCCGCACGACCTGGTGGAGGCCTTCCAGTCGACGCTGGAGGAGACCTCGGACGCCGATCTGCTGTTGCACGTGGTCGATGGCTCCGATCCCGACCCCTTCGGACAGGTCAACGCCGTGCGTAGCGTACTCAACGACATCGGGGCCAGCCACGTCGCCGAGCAGATGGTGATCAACAAGATCGACGCCGCCGACCCGGACGTGCTCCAGTCGCTGCGCACGGCCTTCCCGGACGCCGTCTTCTGCTCGGCCCGCACGGGCGTGGGCATCGACGAGCTGCGTGCGGTGGCGGAGTCCCGGCTGCCGAGCCCCGAGGTGCCGGTCCGGGTGCTCTTGCCCTATGGGCGCGGTGACCTGGTCGACAAGATCCACAAGGCGGGCCAGCTGCTGACCGTCGAGCACACGGGTGAGGGTTCGCTGGTGGATGCACGCGTCCACCCGGACCTCGCTGGAGAGCTCGCCCCCTACGTGGTCGACTGACCGGGGACGATGCGCTCGCGTAAGCTGTCGTGGTGCCTGAAGCCGACCAGTCCGAACCTGCAGCTCCGGAGGCACTCAGGGCAGTCGACGTGCTGGCGGCGGCGGTCGAGAAGATCGGCGGCCAGCGGCGCCCCGGCCAGGAGAAGATGGCTGGCGCCATCGAGGATGCCTTCGAGACCCATGAGCACCTGCTCGTGCAGGCGGGCACCGGTACTGGCAAGTCGCTCGGGTACCTGACGCCCTCCTTGGTGCATCTGGCCAACAACCGCGAGAGCCGGATCGTCGTCGCCACCGCCACGCTGGCATTGCAGGCCCAGCTCGCCAACGTCGACATCCCGAATGCCCTCGACTCCGTGGAGCGGGTGCTGGGACGGCGACCGTCACATGCCATCCTCAAGGGGCGTACCAACTACGCCTGCCTGCTGAAGACCCGCGACGGCGTCGTCGACGAACAAGACACCCTGCTCGGCGGCAGTGACCTGGTCACGGCGGTCTCCGAGGGCGCGGACGACACCACGAAGCTCGGTGCCGAGGTGGTGATGCTCCGCGACTGGGCGGAGGACCAGTTCAAGGCCAAGGGGCTGGCCGACCGGGACGATGCGCCGCCGCACACCCCGCGCGCCTGGGGGCTGGTCTCCATGCCGGTTCGGGAGTGCCTCGGCGCGCAGCGATGCCCCCACGGTCAGGACTGCTTCGTGGAGCTCTCCAGGGAGAAGGCTCGCCAGTCAGACCTGGTGGTGACCAACCACGCTCTGCTCGCCATCGACGCCATGCACGGGGGCACAGCCCTCCCCGAGCACGACATCGTCGTGATCGACGAGGCCCACGAACTGGTCTCCCGGGTGACGGGGGCTGCCAGCGCCGAACTCTCACCGCAGTTGGTCGAGCGGGTCGCTCGCCGAGCGCTGGGCTGGCTGGATGACGACCTGGGCCTGGAGTTCCTCGAGTGCGGGGACGCGTTGAAGGCGGCCCTCGACGACACCGAACCGGGCCGGGTCACCGAACCCGACGCGGCCGCGGTCAGCGCCTTCGAGATCGTCCGCGATGTCTCGCGTCGCGTGGTCTCGGCTCTTGCGGACAAGCAGGGCAAGAAGGACGTCGACCCGGAGCGTTCCACGGCGTCGGCCGCAGTCAAGGAGGTCTTCGACATCGCCGAGCGGATGGCAGACCTGTCTCCCGTGGATGTGGTGTGGGTGAGCGAGCGCGAACGCTTCGGACGGCAGGCCAATGTCGCGCCGTTGAGCGTCGCGGGGCTGATGCGCGAGCGAGTGCTGGGCCAGGCGACGACCGTCCTGACGTCGGCAACCTTGAAGATCGGAGGCGGGTTCGAGCAGGTGGCCGGGCAGATTGGGCTGCGTCGCGCCGACCGGCTGGCTGAGGGCGCGCATGATGCGCAGAACCCGCTGGCATGGCGGGGGATCGACGTCGGCACCCCCTTTGACTACGGCAAGCAGGGCATCCTCTACTGCGCCACCAGCCTGCCCAACCCGCGCCGGGAGGGCATCACCGACGAGGCGCTGGCCGAGATCGCGGAACTCGTCTGGGCGGCAGAGGGGCGCACCTTGGGCCTGTTCGCCTCGCAGCGAGCCGCCGAGGTGGCCGCCGCACACGTCCGCAAGCAACTGCCCAAGATGACCATCCTGTGTCAGGGGGATGCCCAGCTGTCCGAGCTGACCCGTCGCTTCGTCGCCGAGCCGCAAACCTGTCTGTTCGGCACTGTCTCGTTGTGGCAGGGCATCGACGTGCCCGGGGACACCTGCGAGTTGGTGATCATCGACAAGATCCCCTTCCCGCGCCCGGATGACCCGTTGATGCAGGCCCGCCAGCAGGCTGTGGTCGAGGCGGGGGGAAACGGCTTCATGTCCGTCGCGGCGACGCACGCCGGGCTGTTGCTCGCCCAAGGGGCCGGGCGACTGATCCGCCGCACCAGTGACAAGGGAGTGGTGGCGGTGCTCGACCCGCGGCTGGTCACCGCTCGGTACGGCAGCTTCCTGAGGGCGTCGATGCCCGACTTCTGGATGACTCGCGACCGCGAGGTGGCCGTGCAGGCGCTGCGTCGCCTGCGGGCCGGACGCGAGGACTAAGGTCGAGCGTCCAGAAGGCTGAGGTAGGCGTCCCGGCAGTCGTCCGGGAACTCCACCAGCTTGGTGCGTGCGGTCTGCCCGCGGACTATCGTGACCTGTCGGGGACGCACGCCCAGCGCATCCGCCAGGGCCGTGACGACGGCGGTGTTCGCCCGTCCGTCGACGGCGGGGGGCTGCACGGCGACCACGAGTTGGTCGTCGCCATGCCGGCCACCCACTCGGGTTCTCGATGCGCCGGGCCTGACCCGGACCTGGGCCCGCACGAAGGTCAGATCCGCCGCATCACCGCGACCACCTTGCCGAGGATGGTGGCGTCGTTGCCGTCGATGGGGGAGTAGAGCTCGTTGTGCGGCATCAGCCAGACCTGCCCGGCATTGCGCTGGAAGGTCTTGACCGTCGCCTCGTCGTCGAGCAGGGCGGCGACTATGTCACCGTTGTCGGCACTGGGCTGCTGGCGGACGACCACCCAGTCCCGGTCGCAGATGGCCGCATCGACCATCGAGTCGCCGCGCACCTCCAGCATGAACAAGGTGCCCTCGCCGACCAGCTGCTTCGGCAACGGGAAGACGTCCTCCACCATCTCCTCGGCCAGGATCGGGCCGCCGGCGGCGATCCGGCCGACCACCGGCACGTTCACGGCCTGTGGGAAGTGGTCGTTGATGCCGGTGACGTCGTCGGATGCGGCCGGGTCTTCCTGGCGCAGGCTCTTGGGAAGGTGCAGCTCCATCGCCCTGGGGCGTTTCGGGTCGCGGTGCAGGAAGCCCTTCTGCTCCAGCATCTTCAGCTGGTGGGCGACGGACGACGAGCTGGCCAGCCCGGTGCCCTCGCAGATCTCGCGGATGCTCGGCGGGTAGCCCTGGGCCTGGATCGCGTCGCGGATGACCTCAAGCACCCGGCGCTGCCGGATGGTGAGGCCATCGCGGTCCATCGGACCCTCGGGCAGCTGGCGCACGGTGCTGGCGCCCTGGGCCTCGAACTCCTCGCGCACCTGCTTGAAGGAGGGTCGACCCACCTTCCGCTTGACCGGCTGCGCGGTGGTCCCCGGTGTCTGCTCGTCGCTGTTCGCCATGGTCCGAGACTATCGCTTTCGAATGTTGATTCAAACGTCTGTTCGATGCTTTGCGTGGCGTGTCGCGAGTTCCTGTCAGCGGGCTCGTGTTGGCTCGACGAATGTGGCCCAGGGGGCTCGATCGAAAGGCTGCGAAAACTCATTCGAAGACCTGTTTGAATCGGGCGACATCTGCGCTACAGTCGCATCATCGAACACCTGTTCGAGACGGATGGTCTCGTGCGGNNCCCAGCAGTCCGCTCCGCCCCCGGCGTCCGTAGGCGGTCGCGTCCGCAGCAATTGCGAGGTCCGATCGCCCGTCCGCAGCGTCTCGACGCCCCCGGTGGTCGCCCTGCGCAGCCGATGGCTCCCGCCCTTGACCGGCCGGTGTCGCTTCGGGCGCGCTCCTCGGTGCGCGTGGCAGGTCCCCAGCCGGCGCTCCAACTCACTGATCGCGGGCTCGCCCTGGTCCTCGGCACGTTCGTGGCACTGGCCGTGGCGGCAGTGGTCGTGGTGATGGTGCAGTTCTTCCAGGTCAGCAACGCGCCGCTGACCCAGGACGCTGTGAGCGGGGTGGCAGTCGCTGCCCTTGATGGAGCGCTGATCTCGAACCGCTGATCATGAACTGCGAACGGCCCCCNNCCATCACCTTGGTCGGGGGCCGTTGAGCACCCGGAGGGTGTCATGCCACTGCGCAGCTGGGTCGCGGCGTCAGTGTTGGTTGGGGTCGATCCGCGAGGCTTCGAGGTCGATCACGCGAGTCTTGGCGATCTTGTCAGCGAAGGTCTGGCGGTTGGTGTCCCACAGCGGCCAGAGCCAACCCAGGAAGCAGATCGAGTCCAACAGGTGGGCCACATAGCGGGGCAGCGAGGGGATGCCTGCCTGTAGCGGCTGGCCCTGCTCATTGACCAGCTGGGTCTTGGCCCAGCGGCGGCCGGGGGTCTGGCCATTCTTGTTCAGGAAGGCCAGGGCCACGAAGATCGCCAGCTCGATCAACGTGCCCACCGTGTTGTTACGGATGCCGACGTGCGTCGTGCCATCGGCCAGCGTCCTGCCATAGTCGAAGTTCAGCAGCAGGTTCAACACGATGCTGGCCGGCACATAGTCAAGCAGGTAGCCCTGAACGCGCTTGCCAAAACTCGCCAGGACGGGGGCGCTCATGCCGTAGCCGGGCTGGTTGCCCCACACGGCATTGGGGTCGGACTGACCGTAGCCGAGCCCAGCGCCCTGGTTCTGCTGCCAAGGGTTGTTCACTGCCGCGCCAGCGGCGGCATCGTTGGCTGGGCCAGCTGCTGCCTGCCCGTAGGGATTGGTGGTCTGGCCGTAGGGGGCGTTGGTCTGGCCATGGGGTTCTGCCGGCTGCTGGGTCATGCCCCACTGGTCGCTGGCCGTCGGCTGTTGTTGCGGCGCGCCCCACTGGCCTTCGGTCGACGACTGTTGGGCTCCCCAAGGATCACTGGCAGGCGTGGTCGGCTGGGATCCCCAAGGGTCGCTGGTCGGCGTGGGCTGCTGGCCCTGCTGCGAGCCCCAGGGATCATTGGTCGCCGGTGCCGGATCGGCGGGGGCTCCCCACTGGTCGGTGGAGGTGGGCGGCTGCACCTCCTGCGGGTTGCCCCAGGGGTTGGCGGGTGCCGCCGGCGTGCCCTCCTGTGCGGTGTTGCCCCAAGGGTCGTTCGCCGCAGCGGGCTGCTGGGTGCTCGCCCACGGGTCGTTCGGAGCCAGCGGGTCGTTCGGAGCCAGCGGGTCGACGGCGGTCGGATCGTCGCTCGGGGTGGAGCCCGTGCGCCAGGGGTCGTTCACCTGGGCGGGCTCCTCTGGCAAGTTCGGGCGCCACGGGTTGGTGGGCTGGTTGTCCTCGGTCACGTCTTCTCCTCGTGTACTGGGTGGTGGGCACCCGCTCGTGGGTGCAACGGGGATCCGCTGTCGATGCTAGGACGTGGCGGGGCCAGTTGCTCGGTTGCCCATTGGGCGCGCCGACCAACTGGTGAGCGGTCGGCTCTTTCGATGTCGCGGCAGACGGGCGGGTTCCACCGCTCCAATGAACACGCCAGGTGGGGGAGAATGGGCACGTGCCCGTGTCCGCGTCCAATCCCAGTCCGCGCCAGGCGGCCTCGGCCGCGTTGCGCCGTCTCGGGATCTTCCTGGTGGTGGGCGCCGGGCTCTCGGCGGTGGCGCTGCTCAGCGGTCACGGTTTGCCCTGCCCCTTCCGGATGGCCACCGGCGTGCGCTGTCCCTTGTGTGGGGCGACGACGATGGGCACCGCGCTGCTGCGCGGTGACGTGGCAGCGGCAGGGCAGGCCAACGGTTTCGTGCTCATCGTGCTGGCCCAGCTCCTGGTTGCGGGGGGCGTGTGGGGGGCCGAGCTGGTTTCGGGGAGGCGTTGGTGGCCGACCGGCTGGGCGGGGCGCCTCGATCGCTGGCTGGTGGTCTGGGCGGTCGCGGGAGTGGGCTTCGACATCGTCCGCGTTGCCCTGTGAGGCACTCGCTCCCGGCGACACGCCGAGGGCTCGGCGTGTCGCGGTCGGCGGCTTGAAATTGTGGTCGGGCAGGCCTACGGTACCTACATCTAGTGGTTACAAGCATGTGGTTCGTCCACAAGTTGTGGTTGTTGTCCACATGATGTCCACAGCTCCATCCACACCCAGATCCACCGCGCGGCCCGCCCCGGGCGGCTCCGCCGTGCCCCTGAACGACGTGCCCCTGAACGACGTGCCCATGAACGAGAGGAACCGCGCCATGTACTGCCCCTTCTGCCGGCACTGTGACTCCCGCGTCCTCGATTCCCGCGCATCGGAGGACGGCAGCTCCATCCGTCGTCGTCGTCAGTGCCCCGCCTGCGAGCGTCGCTTCACGACCATCGAGCAGATGCAACTGGTGGTCTTGAAGAAGTCCGGCGTGGTCGAACCCTTCAACCGCGACAAGGTGATCCGGGGGGTCCGCAAGGCCTGCAAGGGACGTCCCGTCACCGAGGCCGAACTCGCCCGGCTCGGCCAGCAGGTAGAGGAGGCGTTGCGCGCGTCCGGGATGGCCGAGGTGCCCACCGACGAGGTCGGTCTGGCGATCCTCAAGCCGCTGGGTGAACTCGATCCCGTCGCCTACTTGCGCTTCGCGAGCGTCTACAAGCACTACGACTCGGTGGACGACTTCGAGGCGGAGATCGCCAACCTGCGCGCGGCGCAGCCCGCCCACTGACCACGAACCATCGCCGCGACCCCAGCAGCACGGCCAGCACCACGTCCCTGACACCCACCCATTTCCCAGAGAGAAAGATCGAGGCGGAAGCCATCATGAGCGAGAGCACCAAGACCGCGCGACGCGGCACCAAGCAGCCCCAGGGGCTGACGATCGAGCGCGTGTTCACCACCGAGGGCACCCATCCCTATGACGAGGTCACCTGGGAGAAGCGCGACGTCGTCCAGACGAACTGGCGCACCGGCGAGACCGTCTTCTCCCAGCACGGCGTGGAGTTCCCCGACTTCTGGAGCCTCAACGCCTCCACCATCGTCACCACCAAGTACTTCCGCGGCGCCGTCGGCACCGATGCTCGTGAGGCCAGCCTGCGCACCCTGATCGACCGTGTCGTCACGACCTACGCCAAGGCAGGCTTCGACCACGGCTACTTCGCCACCGAGGCGGACGCGGAGATCTTCGAGCACGAACTCACCTGGATGCTGGTGCACCAGTACTTCAGCTTCAACTCGCCCGTCTGGTTCAACGTCGGCACCCCCTCACCGCAGCAGGTCAGCGCCTGCTTCATCCTCTCCGTCGACGACTCGATGGACTCGATCCTGAACTGGTACAAGGAAGAGGGCTTCATCTTCAAGGGCGGTTCCGGCGCCGGCCTGAACCTTTCGCGGATCCGTTCGTCCAAGGAACTGCTCAGCTCCGGCGGCACCGCCTCCGGCCCGGTCTCCTTCATGCGTGGCGCGGACGCCTCGGCGGGCACCATCAAGTCCGGGGGCGCCACCCGTCGCGCGGCCAAGATGGTCGTCCTCGACATCGACCACCCCGACATCGAGGAGTTCATCGAGACCAAGGCGCGCGAGGAGGACAAGATCCGCGCCCTGCGCGATGCCGGCTTCGACATGGACCTTGGCGGCAAGGACATCACCAGCGTCCAGTATCAGAACGCCAACAACTCGGTGCGCGTCTCGGACGAGTTCATGACCGCCGTCGAGGACGGCAAGGAGTTCGGCCTGCGCAGCCGCTCCACCGGTGAGGTCATCGAGACCGTCGACGCCCGCACCTTGTTCAAGAAGGTCTCCCAGGCTGCGTGGGAGTGTGCCGACCCGGGCATCCAGTACGACGACACCATCAATGCCTGGCACACCAACCCCGAGAGCGGCCGGATCAACGCGTCCAACCCTTGCTCGGAGTACATGAGCCTCGACAATTCCTCGTGCAACCTCGCCTCGCTGAACCTGCTGAAGTTCCTGCGCGAGGACGACACCTTCGACACCGAGAGGTTTGTCAAGGCCGTCGAGTTGGTCATCACCGCGATGGACATCTCAATCTGTTTCGCCGACTTCCCGACCGAGCCCATCGGCGAGACCACCCGCAACTTCCGCCAGCTGGGCATCGGTTACGCCAACCTGGGTGCGCTGCTGATGGCGCTGGGCAAGGGCTACGACTCCGAGGGTGGCCGTTCGGTCGCCGCCGCCATCACCTCGCTGATGACCGGCGCGTCCTACCGTCGCTCCGCGGAGCTCGCGGCCGTCGTCGGCCCCTACGCCGGCTACGCCCGCAACGCCGAGGCCCACAAGAAGGTCATGCGCAAGCACCGCGCCGCCAACGACGAGGTGCGCACCCTCGCTCAGCTCGACGCCGACGTGCTGCGCGCCGCGACCGCCGAGTGGGAGCAGGTCATCAGCCTCGGTGAGGCCAATGGCTACCGCAACGCGCAGGCCTCCGTCCTGGCGCCCACCGGCACCATCGGCTTCATGATGGACTGCGACACCACCGGTGTTGAGCCCGACTTCTCGTTGGTGAAGTTCAAGAAGCTCGTCGGCGGCAGCTCGATGCAGATTGTCAACCAGACGATCCCGCGTGCGCTGAAGAACCTCGGCTACACCGCCGAGACCACCGAGGCGATCGTCGCCTTCATCGCCGACCACGGCCACGTCATCGACGCTCCCGGCCTGAAGACCGAGCATTACGAGGTCTTTGACACGGCCATGGGCGAGCGCGCGATCCAGCCGATGGGCCATGTGCGGATGATGGCTGCCGTGCAGCCCTTCTTGTCCGGCGCGATCAGCAAGACGGTCAACCTGCCCGAATCGGCGACCGTCGAGGAGATCTCGGACGTCTACATGCAGGGCTGGAAGCTCGGTCTGAAGGCGCTCGCCGTCTACCGCGACAACTGCAAGGTGGGCCAGCCGCTGTCCGACGGCAAGAAGAAGGAGGAGCCGAAGGCGGCCGAGGTCGTCGCAGCCCCCGCGCAGGTCGAGTACCGCCCACGTCGCCGGCGTCTCCCCAAGTCGCGCGTCGGACGCACCACCTCCTTCTCCGTCGGTGGTGCTGAGGGCTACATGACCTCCAGCGAGTACACCAATGGCCAGCTCGGTGAGGTC
Source organism: Propionibacteriaceae bacterium UBA4569 (assembly GCA_002387005.1). GTDB lineage: Bacteria > Actinomycetota > Actinomycetes > Propionibacteriales > Propionibacteriaceae > Luteococcus > Luteococcus sanguinis. The sequence continues at coordinate 19,417 of DGKN01000043.1, read as the reverse complement.
TTCCTCAAGCTCGGCAAGCAGGGCTCGACCTTGGCCGGCGTGATGGACGCCTTCTCGATCGCCATCTCCATTGCGCTGCAGTACGGCGTGCCGCTGGAGACCTACGTCCAGAAGTTCACGAACCAGAAGTTCGAGCCGGCCGGTATGACCGACGACCCGGACATCCGGATCGCGCAGTCGATCATGGACTACATCTTCCGCCGCCTCGCCCTGGACTACCTGTCCTTCGACGAGCGGGCCGAGCTGGGTATCTACACGGCCGCCGAGCGCGCCCGTTATGTCGAGACGGGTTCGTACATCAGCGAGGAGGACGAGGCCCAGATGCCCGAGTCTGAGTCGTTGAAGAACGACGAGTACGACGACGTCCGGGTCGACGGTGGCCTGCGCCAGCCGGCCCTGATCGAGGCCACCCCCGAGGTGCAGGTGATTGCCGGCGGCGTCGAGCAGCCGGGTGCCGCCAAGGTCACCACGGGTGCCCCGCACACCACCTCCGAGCTGCTGGAGAGCCTCACCGGTCACGCCGTCGACGCGCCGCTGTGCATGACCTGCGGCACCAAGATGCGTCCCTCGGGTTCCTGCTACGTCTGCGAGGGCTGCGGCTCGACCAGCGGGTGCAGCTGACAGGCGAACGGGTTGCCCGTCCTGAAGGACGGGCAACCCCTTGGCACGCTCATGGTTGGCGATGCGGTTGAGGTTGCCCGTCCGGTTCGTCCGGGCGGGCGACCTGCGTTTGGGGTAGTGCGGGTAGCCTGTGAGGCACCCCGACGAGAGGATTCCCATGCAGCGACGCACACTCCTGCTGGCCCCATTGCCAATGGCCCTGGCCGCCTGCTCCGGTGGCGGTGACCGGGCCACCGGTGCCAGCACCACCAGCACCACGCCTGGCAGCGGTGGGCTCGCGGGTCTGGGGTTGGCCGATGCCCCCGCCCAGACCGTGATCGAGAAGCTTGATGCGCTCGACCAGGCGCGACCGCTCGACTTCAAGGCGTCGGTCCCCGCCACCGAGCTCGTGGTCACCGACTCCGCCGGTGAGCATCGGTTGGAACTGCCAGCCGACCGCTTCTACCTCTCGGTCGCGCCCTATGTCACGACCACGCACGAGTGCTTCAACCACAGCCTGTCCGGCTGCCAGGGCGAACAGATCGCCACCACGGTGCACCTCAAGGCTGTGTCCGACTCTGGCGCCGTCTTGTTGGACGAGGACCGGACCNNGGCCGCAATGGCTTCGTGGGTATCTGGCTGCCCAGCGGTGAGGCCGGAAAGCTGACCGTCACCCTCGGCGAGCGCAGCGGGACCGTCCCCTTCGCCACCGGCTCGGACGACCCCACCTGTTTGACCACGCTGAAATTGGCTTGAGTTCCCCTGCGGCAGAGCGTGGAGAGCGCTGACAACCCAGCACGTTCATGGGCTCGGCACAGTTTCGTCCACAGGATCGGTTCTTCACTCGGCGCCACAGCCGCGAGGCAGCGTCCCCGTGACGCGAACAGCGTCTCTGTGACGGGAACTGCCTGCCGCGACGTCAGATGGAACGAAGAGACCGGGGCCGGGTGCATGGCACCCGGCCCCGGGCCGTTTGTGGGAGGGCCGGACGTCAGCCCTCGTTGTTCTCCGTGGTCTGCGCGGGGCGCGCCCCGAGTTCTGCATCCAGGCGCAGCAGGCCGGAACCGTCATCGCCGACGAGCTCGATGCGCGAGATGATCTCGCTGGCCGTGGACTCCTCTTCGATCTGCTCCTCCAGGAACCAGTTCAGCAGGGGACGGGAGTCGAGGTCGCCCTCGGCCTCTGCCGCTCGGTACAGCTCGCGGATCGACTCTGACACCTTCTGCTCGTGCGCGAGTGCCGCCTTGAACACCTCCAGGGGGGTCATGTCCGGGTTGAGCTCCGGGGCCGTGATCGCACCGATCTTCGGGTGGTTCTCCCGGTCGACCAGGTGGTCGATGAACTTGTTGGCGTGGACGATCTCCTCGTCCGCCTGGTGACGCAGCCAGGCAGCCATGCCGGGCAGATCGGCACAGTCGACCTCGATGGCCAGCTGCCGGTACACGATCGACGCCTCGAACTCCAGCGTGATCTGGTCGTTGAACTTCTTCTCCAGGTCTGCAGTGAGCTTCATGGTCACCACCGTAGTCAGCGGGACACGAGCGCGGTAGCCGGCAGACCCCGCGTTCGCCGAGGGCGCGACGAGCGTCCCGGTCAAGACGCGCCCCTAGGGTGGGGGAGTGATCGGGGTGCTGAATGGGTTCGCGGCCATCTGGATCGTCGTCGGGGTCGGCTGGCTGCTGGCGCACGCAGGGGTGCTGCGTGCCGACAGCCAGCAGGTGCTCACCGGGGTCTCGTTCTTCGCCGGAAACCCGGCCCTGCTCCTGGTGATGATGAGCACCGCCGACATCCGCCGCCTCTTCGCCTGGAACCTGCTGGTCACCGTGCTGGCGACGATTGTCACCGGCCTGGTGTATCTGCTGCTGGCCAGGCTCGTCTGGAAGCCCGACCCCTCGCAGCGCGTCATCGGATGCTTTTGCGCCGCCTACGTCAACGCCGGGAACATGGGCCTGCCGATCGCCGCCTATGTGCTGCACGACGTGACCTGGATCGCACCCCTGTTGCTGGTTCAGGTGGGCGTGCTGCAGCCGCTCGGGCTGGCCATGCTGGACGCGGAGGTGACTCGTCAGGAGGGCCGCGACCTTGGGTTTTGGCGTTACCTCTGGTTGCCCTTCCGGAACCCGATGACGATCGCTGTGCTGACGGGGCTGCTGTTGAACCTGGCCCACCTCGCCCTCCCGACCGTGCTCAAGACCCCCCTGTCGATGNNATCCCTCCGGCTGGGCCCGCTGCCCGGGAAGGCGGGGCGCACGGGCGAGCTCGTCGGCATCAGCCTGCTCAAGGTCGGCTTCCACCCCCTGCTGGCCCTGGCGCTGGCGCGTCTGATGGGTCTGGACCACGCTGCAACCGTCGCGGTCGTCGTCNNCCTCGCGGGTCTGCCCACGGCCCAGAATGTCTTCACCCACGCCGTTCGCTACCAGACCGACATCCCGCTGGCCCGCGACGTGGTCTTCATCACCTCCATCGCCTCGATCGTGACCGTGGCAGCCCTGGCGAGCCTCGTCTGAGCTAGGTTGCTGGGCGTGGACGAGCAGCAGAGCGGCCCCTTCGAGCAAATGGGTGCCAACCCCGACTTCGATTTCGACCAGAGCACTGCGCAGGCCTGGGAAGTCTTCCGTGGCCGACTGGCCGATGTCGTCTCGATGATCGAGGACGGTGCGGCCCTGACCATCGGCACCGACCCGGTCGATCTCGACGACGCACCGTGGATTCGCTTCACCTGCCAGTCGCGCGCACGCCGCACCGATGAACCCGTCGTTCTGGCCGAGACCCCCAGCAATGCCACCCTCGCCGAGGACGAGCAGCTGAACGGCGAGGCACTGGATGCCATGGGTTGTCTCGGCTGGAATGCCCCCTCGGGAGAAGGGGAGCATGCTGGCCCGAACTTCTGGCTCGAGATGCCGCAGGAGCAGTCTGACCAGATCGCCCAAGTGGCAGTGCAGACGCTCACCGACGTCTTCGGTGTGGTGCATCCGGTCTTCCTGGCACCCGACCAGCTCGCGGACGTGCTCAATCCCACGCCCGTGGTGGCGGAGGCCCCCGAAACAGCGCCGGTGGTCGAGGGCGTGGCCAGCCCCGTGACCATGCCGCGTGATCGCGAGCACCTCGACAAGTTGGTCGAGGCAGAGCTCACCGCCATGTTCGGGCACCCACCGATCCGCGACTCCGAAGGTGACGTGGCAATCCGGGTCGGCTCGTCGGTCGTGTTCGTCCGCACCGGCGCCGACGGCGGGGAGGTGGTGGTGTTCAGCCCTCTGGTGCACGACGTGGAGGGACGCAGTCGCGCCGTTGAGGTGCTGAACGACCTGAACGTCGAGTCCCGCTATGGACGCTTCTCGTTGCACCGCGACCGGGTGTTCGTCTCGATCAGCCTGTTCGCCCGGCCCTTCGTCCCGGCCCACCTGCACGAAGGCGTTCGGGTGATGTCGCAGCTCGCCGACGCCATCGACGACGATTTGGCCGTCAAACTTCGCGGGCGGGTCAGCTACGACGACAAGGAGATGTGACCGCGGCCTTGTCCGCCTGCTGCTGAAGGGTCTCCCCTTTGTCCATGGCCATTGTTATGTTGGCCACATGGCATCCGTCGCGAACCTGCCCGAGATCACCGTCGACGAACTCGCCCGTGTTGATGCATGGTGGCGAGCGAACAACTACCTGACCGTCGGCCAGATCTACCTGATGGAGAACGCGCTGCTGCGCGAGCCCTTGGCGGCGGAGCACATCAAGCCCCGACTGCTGGGCCACTGGGGCACCAGCCCTGGCCTGTCCTTCGAGTTCGCCCATCTGCAGCGCCTGGTCCGGCTGACCGGCCAGCAGGCCATCTTCATCACCGGCCCCGGGCACGGCGGCCCGGCGATCGTCGCCGGCAGTTATCTCGAGGGCAGCTACACCGAGTGCTTCCCCAAGGTCACCCAGGACGCAGAGGGGCTGCGCAAGCTCTTCCGCCAGTTCTCGGCCCCCGGCGGCATCCCCTCGCACGCGTCGGTGACCACCCCCGGCTCCATCCACGAGGGCGGCGAGCTCGGCTACGCGCTGATCCACGCCTTCGGCGCCGTGATGGACAACCCCGACCTTCTGGCCCTGTGCGTCGTCGGTGACGGCGAGGCCGAGACCGGTCCGCTGGAGGGTTCCTGGAAGGGCATCAGCTTCATCAACCCCGCCCGTGACGGGGCCGTGCTGCCGATCCTGCACCTGAATGAGAACAAGATTGCGGGCCCGACGGTGCTGGGTCGCAAACCGGACGAGGAGGTGCACAAGCTCTTCGAGGGCCACGGCTACCGGGTGATCGAGGTGCGCGTGGAGGACGGTGACGACGCCGAGACGCTGCAGGCTGCGCACCGCGATTTTGCCGCAGCGATCGCGGACGCGCACTCCCAGATCCTCGAGATCCAAGCCGCTGCCCGCGGTGGCGACTGGGACGCGGTGCGTCCGCAGTGGCCGATGATCATCTTCCGCCACCCGAAGGGATGGACCGGCCCGCACGAGGTCGACGACACGCAGGTGGAGGGCACCTGGCGTGCCCACCAGGTGCCGTTGGCGGGGGTGAAGGACGACGCCGAGCACCTGGCCATCCTCGAGGGCTGGCTGAAGAGCTACCGTCCCGAGGAACTCTTCGATGCGGATGGTGCCCCGAGCGAGATCGTCACTTCCAACAACCCCTCCGGTGAGCTGCGCATCAGCGCGAACCCCCATGCCAATGGTGGTCTGCTCACGCAGGACCTGGACCTGCCCGACTTCCGCGAGCTGGCCGTGGACGTCCCGTCGCCCGCGCAGGAACGCTCCGAGTCGACGCGCAAACTGGGCGAGTTCATGAAGGGCATCTACGAGCGCAACCCGCACAACTTCCGCCTCTTCTGCCCCGACGAGACGAACTCCAACCGCCTGGGCGCCGTCTTCGACGTCACAGACCGGGCCTTCATGGAGCAGACCCACCAGCCCCAGGACGGCAAGATCAGCCGCGACGGACGGGTGATGGAGGTGCTCAGCGAGCACAACTGCCATGGCTGGCTCGAGGGCTACACCCTGACCGGGCGCCACGGACTGTTCGCCACCTACGAGTCCTTCGCCATGGTGAGCGCATCGCAGACCGTCCAGCACGGCAAGTGGCTGGACGAGGCCAACGGGCTCGACTGGCGCGCCGACATCCCCAGCCTCAACATCTTGCTGACCAGCACCTGTTGGCGCAATGACCACAACGGCTTCTCCCACCAGGGTCCGGGCCTGATCCAGAACGTCCTCACGCAACGCGGTGAGGTGGCCCGGGTCTACCTGCCGCCGGACGCGAACTCGCTGCTCAGCGTCGCCGACCACGCCTTCCGCAGCCGCAACTACCTCAATGTCATCGTCATCGACAAGCAGCCGCAGCCGCAGTGGATGACCATGGACGAGGCGATCAAGCACTGCACCGCAGGTGCGGGAATCTGGGGCTGGGCGGGCAACGAGGACGGCCACGGTGAGCCCGACATCGTGCTGGCCTGCGCTGGCGACGTCGTCACGATGGAGACGGTCGCCGCCGCCGAGATCCTGAAGCAGCGGCTGCCCGGCCTCAGGACGCGGGTCGTCAACGTGGTGGACCTGATGACACTGATCCGCCCGAAGGACCATCCGCACGGCATGGACGAGACCCTTTTCAGCGAGCTGTTCACCACCTCCAAGGACGTCGTCTTCGCCTTCCACGGCTACCCCGGCGCGATCCACCAGCTGGTGCACGGCCGCCCCGACGCCGACCGCTTCCGCGTGCGCGGCTTCATCGAGGAGGGGACCACCACCACGCCCTTCGACATGGTGGTCCGCAACCGGGTCAGCCGTTACCACTTGGTGATGGACGCGATCAACAATGCGAAGATCACCCCTCCGGGCGCGAGCGAGCTGAAGTCCTGGTGCCAGGCTCAGCTGGACCGGCACGAGAGCTACATCGTCGAGCACCTCGAGGACATGCCGGAGGTCAGCCAGTGGAAGTTCGGCTACCAGCAGTCGGTTGACGGTGCCGGTAACGCCGAGGCGGACACGGAAGGGGCCAAGGCCTGATGGACGGCTATTTCACGACGCTGGACGAGCAGGAGTGCGCACGGCTGCTGAAGGAGAACCAGGTTGGGCGAGTCGCCTTCCATGGCCCCGGGGGGATGACGATCATCCCGGTGGCCTACCTCTTCGACGGTGCGCGCCTCGTGTTGAGCACCGGGGTTGGCACGGCGTTGGGTGGGCTGGCCGATGACACGCCCGTCGCCTTCGAGGTGGACGAGTTCGACCCCGAGACCCGCAATGGCTGGTCGGTGATGGCGCGTGGACGGATCCGGGTGACGGAGAACGCCAAGGAGCGTCCGTCTGCGCCGATGCCCTGGGCCCCGGGGCCCAGGGACCAGGTGCGGATCATCAAGGTGACCGGCTTTTTCGGNNGTCCGGTCGCGCCGTGTCCGACCAGGCGGAGTGAGCACGATGACCATCAGGATCGTTGTCGGTGTCGACGGCTCCGAGGATGGCCTGCGCGCCGTCCGTTACGCGGCCACGGCCGTCGCGGCACTCGAAGGTGAACTGCATCTGGTGCACGCCGTCGATGACGCGGTGCTGGCTGGCGCGTGGGGAGTCGTCTACGACCCGAGCCTGCTGCAGCAGGCAGGGGAGCAGGCCACCCAGCTCGCATCCGACGAGGCTCGGGCGATGGGCTTGCGCGATCACCAGATCCGAACCGAGGTGGTGCTCGGCAATCCCTCGTCCGTGCTGGCGCGGCTCAGCGAGGGGGCAGAGCTCCTGGTCGTCGGCCGTCGATCCCTGTCCGGGCTGGAGCGGATGTTCGTCGGCTCCACCTCCGTGTCGGTCGCGCTGGGGGCCAAGTGCCCAGTGGTGGTGATCTCCAATGCAGTGAACCCCGAGATGACCGGCGCGCATTCACTGGTGACGGTTGGCATCAACGCGGAGGATCACTCGTCCGTCACGCTCGACTGGGCCTTTGCCGAGGCCCAGCGGCGCACGGATCATGGGCACCCCACCGGGGTTCGCGTGGTCCACGTCCTCACCCCGACCCCGATGGATGCGGTGAACCCCGAGAGCATCGACCCGCTCATCCAGCGCGCCGGTCAGGCGGTCGAGGGCTTGCTCGACCCCCTACGCACGAAACACCCCTTCCTCGAGGTCCAGATGGATGTGCTGACCGGCTCCCCCGTGGACGAGATGGTCGCCGAGACCGATCGCACCGACCTCTTCGTGCTCGGTGCCCAGCGCTCCCGGCGCCTGGGGATGGCCAGCGGCGTGCTCCGGGGCGTGTTGGCCCACGCGAAGAGTCCGGTGGCCCTGGTTCGTTGAGCTTCGATCGCCGGGAGCATGCCAGCTGCCGCGTGCCGATGACTCCATGCGTTTCCGAGTTTCCTCGCTGGTCGAGCATGGGAAGCTGGAGGTCGTGGTCTACTCCCGGACGCACTGGCCGACTTCCCGGTGGCCTTCCAGCGGCGGGAGTCGCACCGCGCCAAGGCAAGGTGCTGATCGCATTCGACCCCGGCCTGGGCTGATCCTGCGCGGTCCCGACACCACGAAGGCCTTGCAGCCCACCGGTAGCCTTGGACCGCCATGACCAATCCCGCCCAGATCGTCGAACCCATCCCAGTGGCCGAACCGCGCATCGAGTTCGACCCGGCGCTCCCGATCGCGGAGCACGCCCAGGAGATCGCCGAGCTGATCCGCGACCACCAGGTCGTCGTCGTCGCCGGTGAGACCGGATCTGGCAAGACCACCCAGCTGCCCAAGATCGCGATGATGCTCGGCCGCAGGCGCATCGCGCATACCCAGCCGCGCCGGATTGCCGCCCGCACGGTGGCCGAACGCATCGCCGATGAGATGGCGGTCTCCATCGGTGACCTGGTCGGCTACCAGGTGCGGTTCACCCGCAAGGCGTCCAAGGACACGAGGGTGAAGTTGATGACCGACGGCGTGCTGCTGGCCGAGATCACTCATGACCGGGACCTGAAGAAGTACGACACGATCATCATCGACGAGGCGCACGAACGCAGTCTCAACATCGACTTCCTGCTCGGCTACCTCAAGCAGTTGCTGCCGCGGCGTCCCGAGCTGCGGGTCATCGTCACCTCCGCCACCATCGACACCGCCCGTTTCGCCGAGCACTTCGCTGCCCCCGACGGCACGCCGGCGCCCGTCATCGAGGTCTCCGGACGCACCTATCCCGTCGAGATGCGCTACCGCCCCTTGTCGGACGTTGACGGCGCAGCCACCCAGACCGACGGCGCAGCCACCCACGCCGATGGCGGCATCGACCAGAACGAGGGCATCGCCCGCGCGGTCCGGGAACTGGCCGCGGAGGGCCCAGGCGACATCCTCATCTTCCTCTCCGGCGAGCGCGAGATTCGCGACGCCGCCGAGGCCGTCGACGCGCTCAAGCTCCCCAACACCGAGACCCTGCCCCTGTTCGCGCGGCTCTCCTCGGCCGAGCAGCACCGCGTCTTCGCGCCGCACCAGAACCGCCGCGTCGTCCTGGCCACCAATGTCGCCGAGACCTCGTTGACCGTCCCGGGCATCCGCTACGTCGTTGACGTCGGCACCGCCCGCATCAGCCGATACTCAGCCCGCACCAAGGTCCAGCGGCTGCCGATCGAGCCGGTCAGCCAGGCCTCGGCGAACCAGCGCGCCGGCCGGTGTGGCCGTGTCGCACCCGGCATCTGTATCAGGCTCTACTCCGAGGACGACTACCTCACCCGTCCCGAGTTCACCGAACCCGAGATCCTGCGCACCAATCTGGCCAGCGTCATCCTGCAGATGGCGCAGGCCGGGCTGGGCGACATCGCCGAGTTCCCCTTCGTCGAGGCTCCCGACCGCAGCCAGATCACCGACGGCCTGCGGCTCCTCGATGAACTTGGCGCGCTCAAGGAGGGCAACCGCAGCGCACCGCGCCTCACCCGCGTCGGCCACCGCCTCGCCCANNAGCGGATCCCGCTGGATCCCCGGCTGGGCCGGATGATCGTCGAGTCCGAGGCGCAGGGCTGTGTCCGCGAGGTGCAGGTCATCGTCGCTGCCCTGGCGATCCCGGACGTGCGGGAACGTCCCTCGGACAAGCGCGAGGCCGCCGACGTGCTGCACCGTCGCTTCTGGTCCGGCAATCCCGCCCGCAGCCAGGCCGAGCCGGCCACCGACGGCCAGGGCCGTCCGTTGCGGCACACCGCCCATACGAACACCCATCTCGACCCCTCGACAGGATCGGGGAGCGGGCGCCCCGAGGTGGGGGAGGGCGGTGACATCACCGCCCTGCTGAACCTGTGGGACTACCTGCATGACCAGCGCAAGCACCTGTCCGGCAATGCCTTCCGTCGGATGTGCCGCGACGAGTTCATCAACTTCCTGCGCGTGCGCGAGTGGGAGGACCTGCACACCCAGCTCAAGGACATCACTCGTGACCTGGGCATCGATCGCAACCAGCGTGCCGCCAGCGAGGAGGCGGTCCTGACGGCCATCCTGTCCGGCTTGCTGGGACACGTCGGCCTGGCCGACCTGCGCGAGCAGTCCCCGCAGGCGCCGTCGCAGAGGGTGGGGCAGAAGCGCCGCCGACCCGGCCCACGGGAGTACTTGGGTGCCCGTGGCGCCCGGTTCGCGATCAACCCTGGTTCCGCGCTGGCAAAGAACCCGCCCCCGCTGGTGATGGCCGTGGAGCTCGTCGAGACCAGCCGGTTGTGGGCCCGTACCGTCGCCGGCGTCAAGGCCGAGATGGTCGAGGCCGTGGGCGGGCACCTGCTCAAGCGCAACTACTCCGAGCCCCACTGGTCGTCCAATTCGGGATCGGTCGTGGCCTACGAGAAGGGCAGCCTCTACGGCGTCCCCATCATCGCCGACCGTCCGGTGTCCTATGCCCGCATCGACCCGGTCGTCGCGCGGGAGATCTTCATCCGTGCCGCGCTGGTCGAGGGCGGCTGGAAGACCCGCCACCACTTCTTCCACCACAACCAGAAGGTCCGCGCGGACCTTGAGGAGTTGGAGGAGCGCTCCCGTCGACGCGACATCGTCGACGACCAGGCCCTCTACGAGTTCTACGACGAACGGATCCCGGCCGAGGTCGTCAGCGCCAACCACTTCGACGCCTGGTGGCGTGCCCAGCCGAACAAGCGCCTGCTGGAGCTCGACCCGGACGACTTGATCAACGATGATGCCGATGCCCCCGACACCGACGCCTTCCCCGACCACTGGACCACCGGTGCCCTTGAACTGCCCGTCGACTACGTCTTCGACCCGGGCTCCGGCAAGGACGGCATCAGCATCGCCATCCCGCTGGCGCAGTTGAACCAGGTCGATGCAGCGCCCTTCACCTGGCAGGTACCGGGCCTGCGCGAGGAGCTGGCGACAGAACTGATCCGATCCCTGCCGAAGCAGATCCGCACGCGCTTCGTGCCCGCTCCGAACCATGCCCGCGCTGCGCTGGCCTGGCTGGCCGAGCACGGCGCAGACCACACTCGTCCGATGTGGGCCGAGCTCGGACGTGCGCTGTACGCGATGAGCGGCAACCCCGTCCCCGAGGACGCGTGGAACCCCGACCAGGTGCCAGACCACCTGCGGATCGCCTTCTCCATCGTGGAGAACGGACGCGAGACCCGCCGTTCCAAGGACTTCGGCGATCTGCGGGAGGACCTGGCCAGGCGCGTCAGCCAAACCCTGACCAAGGCCTCCGCCAAGACAGCGGTCACCGGTGCCACCAGCTGGACCTTCGGGACGATCGAACGCCAGATCACCGTCGTGAAGCACCAGCACAAGGCCGTCGGCTACCCGGCTCTGGCCGACGAGGCCCGCACGGTCGGCGTCACCGTCCTGGACACCCCCGCCCGTGCTGCCCAGTCACATACCCGCGGATTGCGGCGGCTCCTGGTGCTCACCAACCCCGACCCCACCAAGTGGGTCGTCTCCCACCTCGCCAATGCCGACAAGCTCGCGCTGGGCAACTCGCCGTACGAGTCGGTGCCCGCGCTGATGACCGACGCGCGGCTGAAGACCGTCGAGACGATCGCCAGCCGGGTCCGTCCCCAACTGGACGAGGTGCGCGACCAGGCGGCCTACGCAGCGCTCGCCCTGGCGGTCCGGCAGGACCAGGCCGACCAGATGCGAACGGTCGTCGCCACGGCCGCCGATGCCCTGCGCGCCAACACCGAGCTGCGACTGGCCCTGGGCGGCTGCCCGCCGGGAAGGCTGCGTGACGATGTCACCGCGCAGGCCGACAACCTCATCTTCCGCAACTTCATCTCGGCAACCCCCGACCCCTGGTTCTCCCACCTGCCGCGCTACCTGCGCGCCGCCACGGCTCGGCTGGCCTCCGCCGCCGCGAACACGGCGCGGGAACGCGAGGGCGTGGCCTTGGTGGATGACCTGGAGGCCGAATATGCCGAGTTGGTGGACGCCCAGCCCGCAGGGCCGCTGCCGGCGGCAGTCGAGGAGATCGGCTTCCTGATCGAGGAGTTGCGCGTCCAGTTGTTCGCGCAACAGTTGCGGACCGCCGTGACCGTCTCCCCGAAGCGGATTCGTCGCGCGATGGCCGAGGCCCGCTGAGGCTTCCCTCGCAGCGGCTGCCGCGGNNCAGGTCCAGCAGCGCCTGCGCCGCTGCACCCAATGGGCGCGCGGTCCACACCGCGACCACGCGGCGGGTGAACAGGTCGGGGTCGGCCAGTGGCACCCGCACCAGTTTTCCGAGGGCCAGATAGGGCAGTGTGCTCTGTTCGGCCAACAGGGCTGCTCCCTCGCCGTTCAGCGCCGCCTCCGCGAGGGACGAATTGGACGTGTGGACGCGGTAGTGCCCGACGCGCTGCAGGCCACCAAGGGCGGTGTCCACCGCCTCGCGAGGGCCCGACTCCTGCTCACGCATGAATAGCTCGGCGCTCGCCAGCTCGGCCAGGGTGACGGGTTCATCGCAGCGCTGGGCCCACTCGTGCGCGGGGGAGACCACCAGCGCGATGCGGCCCACGTCGACCGTTGTGCAGTGGAAGCCCTCTGGCTCCTGGTCCACCTCGACGAAGGCCAGTTCGACTTCCTGCGTCGTGACCATGGCCAGGGCATTGGGGGAGTGGACGACGTGCATCCGCACCACGAGTTCGGGCACCTGCTCCCGCAGCCGCGCCAGCCAGTGCGGTGCCAGTTGCTCGGCGCACGACAGGGAGGCCGCGAACTCGAACTGTGGGGGCACCTCGGTGTCCAGCGCATTGGTCCCCTCGCGCCACGACTCGGCCTGCACCAGCACCGGGCGGGCCCACTCGGCCAGCATCCGCCCGGGGGTGGTCAGCTCGGACCCATTGCGGGAGCGGGTGACCAACTGCATCCCCAGGCGGCGCTCGAGTCGCGAGATCGACCGGGACGCATTCGGCTGCGCCAGCCCCAGTTCCCGGGCCGCGGCACTGAGGCTGCCGGTCCGCCCGGTGGCCACCAGCAGCTCCAGTGTGGCCAGGTCGGGCCAGGGCGTTGACATGGAGGCAATCCTAATGACTCACGACACTGGGTCCCCGCCCCGGCGGGCCCCGTCGTGTATCCCAGCGAGGTCGTCGGACCCAGTGGTCAGTTGGGAGGGGCAATGACAAGATCGACATATGAGCTGGCTCAAGCGTGTGGCCCCCGGGCTCGCACTGTGCACGGCCGGTGCCGTGCTCGCGGTACTCGGCAATCGGTTGGTGCCCACGGTGAGCGCGCTGTTGTTCGCGATCATCCTCGGTGCCGTCGTGGCGAACCTCGTCCAACTGCCGCAGCGCTTCCTGCCGGGTATCGGCTTCGCCGCCAAGCGCGTGTTGCGCACCGGAATCGTGCTGCTTGGGCTGCAACTCGTCCTCGGTGACATCCTCGCCCTGGGCTGGGGGATGATCGCGGTCGTGGTCGCCGTGGTCGTGACCGGCATCTGTGGGACGCTCCTGATCGGGCGTGCCCTTCAGATCCCCACCGCCACCCGTCTGCTGGTCGCATGTGGCTTCTCCATCTGCGGCGCCGCCGCCATCGCGGCTGCGGACGGGGTGATCGACGCCGAGCAGGAGGAGACCGCCACCGCCATCGCTCTGGTGGTGCTCTTCGGGACATTGATGATCCCGGTCGTGCCATTGCTTGCGGGACTGTTGGGGATGCCCTCGCGCGCTGCTGGGCTGTGGGCCGGCGTGTCGATCCACGAGGTCGCCCAGGTGGTTGCCGCGGCGGGGACGATCGGCCACGGCGCCCTGCAGGGAGCGGTGATCGTGAAGCTCGCTCGCGTGGTGATGCTGGCACCCGTGATGGCCGTGTTGGCCTGGCAGGTGCGCCGTCGGATGCCGGCCGACACCCAGATGGAGCGTCCGCCGATCGTGCCGCTGTTCGTCGTCGGCTTCCTGGCGATGATGGGGGTCGCCTCGATGCACCTGCTGAGCAAGCCGGTGCTGGCCGACCTCAAGCTGGTGCAGACAGCCCTGTTGGCAGCCGCGATGTTCGCGTTGGGGCTGGGTGTCCGAATGCGGACGCTGGTCAGGGTGGGGCCACTCCCCTTCGTCCTCGGCCTGGCGTCGACGGTGCTTGTCTCGTGCGTATCGCTGGCGGGCGTCTTGGCCACCAGCTGGCACTGAGTCCTGCCGGACAGCCGCTGTGCGAGGACGGCCGCTGTGGAAAGGTGGGGGACGTGCCGAAGACGATTGACGAACTGCTGGGCCTGCTCGACCTCGAGACGATCGAGGAGGGGCTCTACCGCGGCAGTCAGCTGCCCACCGCCCTGCAGCAGACCTTCGGCGGGCAGGTGCTGGCGCAGGCGCTGGTCGCCGCGCACCGCACGGTGGAGCCGGACCGGATGGTGCACTCCCTCCACGGCTACTTCCTGCGGCCCGGCGTGCTCAACCAGCCGCTGATCTATCAGGCTGACAACCTGCGCGACGGACGCGGTTTCTCCAGCCGGCACACGGTGGCCCGCCAAGACGGTGTGCCGCGGTTCGCGATGAACGCCAGCTTCCACATCGACGAGGATGGCCTGGACCACGCTGACCCGATGCCGCCGAAGGTCCCCGGGCCCGACCAGTGCCCCCGGATGTCCGAGATCTTCGCCGCCCGGCTGGGGCCTGACTCACCGCTGGTGCATGAGTGGGACGCGCTGGATGTTCGCTTTGCGGGCGACTCGGCGCAGTCGTCGATGATCGCCCCGGGGGCTCACCAGGCGCACATGCGCGTGTGGGTGCGCACGGTCGACAGGCTGCCGCACGACCAGATGATCCACCGCGCCATGCTGGCCTACATCTCGGACCTGACCCTGCTGGCCGTTTCCACCCTGCCGCACCCCGAGGTGGTCTTCCTCTCCCCGGGCATGCAGACGGCCTCCATCGACCATGCCATGTGGTTCCACCGCGACGCCCGCGCCGACGAATGGCTGCTCTACGACCAGGTCTCACCGTCGGCGTCTGGTGCGTTGGGCTTCTCCACCGGACGCCTCTTCCAGGACGGCCGGCTGGTCGCGTCCTGCTCGCAGGAGGGCCTGATCCGCGTCATCAAGTGACGCCGGACCATCGCCTGGCGGCAAGACGGTAAGGCGGCAAGACGGTGAGGCGGTACGGCGGTCAGGCCGCCAGCCTCAACTGGGCCAGCGCATTGCGCTCGATCTGGCGCACCCGCTCGGCAGTGATCCCCCAGACGGCGCCGATGTCGGCGAGCTTCGCCTGGCGTCCGTCGAGCAGGCCGTAGCGGCGACGGACGACATCTGCGGAGCGCTCGTCGAGGTTCTCCAGCAGGTCGTCGAGCACCTTGCGCTCCTCGGCGTCCAGCACCATCTCGTCGGGGCCGGGGGAGGTCTCGCGGGCAATCAGATCGCCGAGCGAGGTGTCGCCGTTCTCGTCGACGGGAGCGTCCAGGGAGACGTGTTCGCGGCCGAAGCGGATCAGCTCGACCACCTTCTCCTGCTCCATCCCCATCTCCTCGGCGATCTCGGCCAGTTCGGGCTCGCGGCCCAGCTTGCGCTCGAGGTTGCGGCGGGCGGACGAGATCTGGTTCACCTGCTCGGCCACGTGCACGGGCAGACGGACGATGCGTCCCTGCTGCGCGATGCCGCGGCTGATGGCCTGACGAACCCACCAGGTCGCATAGGTCGAGAACTTGAAGCCCTTGGTGTAGTCGAACTTCTCCACGGCGCGGATCAGGCCCGTGTTGCCCTCCTGCACCAGGTCGAGCAGGGGCATCTGTGCGCGGCCGTACTTGCGGGCCACCGACACCACCAGGCGCAGGTTGGCCTGCGTGAAGCGCGTCATGGCGGCCTCGCCCTGATCCCGAATCGCCTCGAACTCCTCACGGCTGGCCTTCGAGGTGCTCGTCACCTCACCGGCGAGCACGGCCTGGGCGTAGAGGCCCGCCTCGATCCGGCGGGCCAGTTCGACCTCATCCTCGGCATTGAGCAGCGGTGTCTTGGCGATGGCGTCCAGGTAGAGGCCGACGGAGTCCTTGCCGTCAATGCCCTCACCGCTGCGAACGCGTGTCTTGCTGTCCATGTGATGCACCTTTCGCGATCAGTCACCGGCACAACGCGCGAGACCGCCCGATTTATCCACGTCCGGGGACTTTTCTCGGCGGAATCTGCTGTGGGCGGAAAACCACGACCGTGGTCATACCCGGGGGCACGACCACGGTCGCAGGGCCACATCTGCTCGGGTGGGGCTCAGCCGACCTCGGGCACGATCTGGTCGATGATCCCGGCCAGCTCGAAGGCCCTTTCGCGCCACGAGTCGTAACGTCCGGAAACCCCGGCGTGACCGGCAACCATCTCGGTGCGCAGCAGGATTTCGCGGCCGGGTGTGGGCTCGACGGTCTCGCGCAGCTTCGCCACCCACTTGGCAGGTTCGGTGAAGAAGACCCGGGTGTCATTGAGGCTGGTGGTGGCGAGGATCGCGGGGTAGGGGCGCGAGGTGATGTTCTCGTACGGCGTGTACGACTTCATGCAGCGGTAGACCTGCTCGTCCTCGATCGGGTTGCCCCACTCCTCCCACTCGCCCACGGTCAAGGGCAGCTCGGGCTTCAGGATCGTGTTGAGGGCGTCGACGAAGGGAACCCCGGCGTGGACGGCGCGGAACAGTTCCGGCGCGAGGTTGGTGATCGCTCCCATCAGCAGGCCACCGGCGCTGCGTCCCTCGGCGGCGAGGCGGTCGGGCGAGGTCCAGCCCTGGTCGACCAGGTGCCGGGCGCAGGCGACGAAGTCACCGAAGGTGTTCGGCTTGGCCAACTGCTTGCCGTTGTCATACCAGGCGCGCCCCAGTTCCCCACCGCCGCGGACATGGGCGATGGCGAAGACGATGCCCCGGTCGAGCAGCGAGAGCCGCGAGATGACGAAGGCAGGCGGGATGGAGATCTCGTAGGAGCCGTAGCCATACAGCAGCAGCGGCGCCTTGCCGTCGGGGGCGACGTCCTTGTGGTGCACCAGTGAGATCGGAACCTTGGTGCCGTCCTCCGCGGTCGCCCACAACCTCAGCTGGCGGTAGTCCTCGGGGCGGTAGGCGCCATGGGTGGGGTGGTCGAGCACAGGGGTCTGCTTGACCACCGTGGTGCCGCCGGAAGCCAGGTCGAGGTCCAGCACCGAGGCCGGGGTCACCAGTGAGGTGTAGGAGAGCCGCACCGTGCTGGCCTCCCAGAGGTGTTCAGACCACGCGTCGACTTCATGCACCTCCTCGTCGAAACTGGTCCATCTGGGCGTGGAGACGCTGCCGTCCCCGCCACGCTCGAGCACGGCGACGGCAGCCAGCCCGTCCCGGCGGCCGGTGAGGACGAGGTGGTGGGCATATGCGTCGACCGACTCGAGGCGCAGACCCGGGGCGGCGGGGACGATGGTTGTCCACTGTTCCCGGCTGGTCGACGACAGCGGGGCGGCCGCGAGCTCGTGGTCAGGATCATTCGCATCGTGCAGGATGAACAGCTCCTCGCCCGCCACCTCGACCGAGTACTCGATGCCCTCGGTCCGGCCCGCGACGCTGCGCGGCGTGCCGGTCGGGTCGCTCGTCGGTAGCAGCCAGACCTCGCTGGTCAGTTTCGATCCGGCCATGAACAGCAGCTGGCTGCGGTCGCGGGAGACGTCGACGCCGAGCCAGAAGCGCTCGTCCGGCTCGGTGATGACCAGGACGTCGGCCTCGGGATCGGTTCCCAGTTCGTGGCGCCAGACCTGGTACGGGCGCCAGGCCTCGTCGCAACGGGAGTAGAACAGGTGCCGGTCGCCACCCCAGGTCACGCCATGGACGATCCCGCTCTGGACTGGCCCGAAGTCCTCACCGGTGGCGAGGTCGCGGACGAAAAGGCTGAACCGCTCGTCGCCGGCGTGGTCCACCGACCAGGCCAGCAGACGTCCGTCGGGGGAGACCGACAAGGCGCCCAAGTAGAAGAACTCGTGTCCTGCCGCCTCGGCGTTCCCGTCCAGCAACACCTGCTCACGATCACCGACCGAGTCGGGGTCGGGGCGGCGGCCGTCAGCGTCGGGTACGCGGCAGAAGATGGGGTAGTCCGAGCCTTCGACCGTGCGTGAGTAGTACCACCAGCGATCGCCGCCGGTGTGCTCGTCGAGCGCAGGCACGGACAGGTCGGTCTGCTGGGTGCGAGCGGAGATGTCGGCGAAGATGGCTTCGCGCAGGGTTCCCAGGTGGGCGGTGCGATCTTCGGTGAAGGCATTCTCGGCCTCCAGGTGCGCCACCACCCGTGGGTCATCCTTGTCCCGCAGCCATTCGTAGTCATCGACGAACTCGTCCCCGTGGAACTGGCGGACGATGGGGTGCTTCTCTGCGATCGGGGGGAGCATTTCTGGGGACATGGGGGCCAGCCTAGGTCAGTGCCGGGGCCGCTCCCGCCGCCCATGGTTTGGGTTGGGGGAGTGTGCGTGACAAGATGGCGGCGGAAGAGCCCTTGACTTTCGCTCACCTGAGCACGCCCTGCGCCCGGGTTTCCCGCCCGCNNGCGGACTCCGGAAGGATCGTTTGTGACGTCCCGCAACATCGACCAGGCCACCCCCGAGGCCGACGAGGTCACGACGCCGGTCAAGAAGACGGCCACCAAGAAGGCTGCGCCCCGCAAGAGCGCAGCCAAGGCTGCCGAGCCCAACAGGGCGGCAGCGGCCGCGCCCCGCAAGCGCACCACCAAGACCGCCGCCAGCAAGACCGCCGCTTCGAAGTCGACGGCGGCCAAGACCGCGGTGGCGAAGGCTGCCACTGACGGCCCGGCCGAGCAGCTCACTGTCGAGGAGGTCGTCTCCAAGACGATCGAGGTGCAGGTCAAGCGTGAGGGTGACGAGGTCGTGCTCACCGTGGGCGGCAAGAAGCGCTCCCTTGACGACGTGGACGAGGGCGAGTTCAAGCCCGAGGAGACCGCCAAGGAGGAGAAGGAGCTCGTCGAGGAGACCCAGGGCTTCGTCGTCTCCGACGCCGACGACACCGACGAGCCCGAGCAGCAGGTCATGGTGGCCGGTGCCACCGCAGACCCGGTCAAGGACTACCTGAAGCAGATCGGCAAGGTTGCGCTGCTGAACGCCGTGATGGAGGTCGAGCTCGCCAAGCGGATCGAGGCCGGTCTGTTTGCTGACGAGCAGCTCAACGACCCCTCGGTCAATGTTTCGGACGAGGACTTGGGTGACTACGAGTGGATCGCCGAGGATGGCCGCCGCGCGAAGAACCACCTGCTGGAGGCCAACCTGCGACTGGTCGTTTCGTTGGCCAAGCGGTACACCGGTCGCGGCATGCTCTTCCTCGACCTGATCCAGGAGGGCAACCTGGGCTTGATCCGTGCGGTCGAGAAGTTCGACTACACCAAGGGCTACAAGTTCTCGACCTACGCCACCTGGTGGATCCGTCAGGCGATTACCCGCTCTATCGCGGACCAGGCACGTACCATCCGTATT
>DGKN01000066.1:2050-5135 GCA_002387005.1 Propionibacteriaceae bacterium UBA4569 | reverse complement strand
GCTGCGCGCAGCATGCCGGCAACGAGCCCTGGGCCGAGCTGCTCACCGCAGCCCTGGTGGCCTATGAGGTGCACGAAGAGCGCACTGGGGAGGACATCCGGCCCACCAACAAGACCCAGCCCGTCCCGCGCAGGCAGGCCCGACCAGCGCTTTCCTGAGTACAAGAAGGGGTGTTCACCCTTGGGTGCCCGGAGTTCCTACCACCGCCCCCACGAGGGGTAGCATTGACCCTCAGTCCACGTGAGGAAAGCTGTTGACCGCACCGAAGTTCACTGCTGCACAGGAGTCCGCCGCTGGGGCACCCCGGGCGCAGGAGTCCGGCCCCTCGGCCGAGGTGGCTGAGCAGATCGCCATCGAGCAGGCCCACGTCGACCGGGTCTACGAACAGTTGGAGGTCGCGACCGAGTCCGCCCGCAATGTCGAGCGGGAGGGGCGGGGCAAGTTCGTCACCGACCGCGGCGACTGGATGCGCGAGGAGAACGGTACCGCGCTGTTCGAACGCGACGCCTTCGCGTTCCAGGCCGCCAAGCGGCTGGCCGTGCTGGACGCCGAGCACGAAGGGCTGGTCTTCGGACGTCTTGACCTGACCGATCCCGATACCCGCTACATCGGCCGCATCGGCGTCCGCGACGACGAATATGAGCCGCTGGTCATCGACTGGCGCGCACCGGCCGCCGAGGCCTTCTACCGCGCCACCCCGCAGAACCCGATGGGCGTTGTGCGCCGCCGCGTGCTGCGTTGCCGCGACGACCGCGTGATCGGCGTCGAGGACGACCTGATGGACCCAGAGGCGGAAAGCGACCTGCCTATCGTCGGGGAGGGTGCGCTGATGGCCGCCCTCAGCCGCGCCCGTGGGCACCAGATGCGTGACATCGTCGCGACCATCCAGGCCGAGCAGGACGAGGCGATCCGCGCCCCCTACCAGGGCGTCACGGTGATCTCCGGCGGCCCCGGCACCGGCAAGACCGTCGTCGCGCTGCACCGTGCGGCCTACCTGCTCTACTCGAACCGCAAGCGGTTGGAGAAGGGAGGCGTGCTGGTCGTCGGGCCGTCGAGCGTGTTCATGAACTACATCGAGCGCGTCCTGCCCAGTCTGGGCGAGGACTCCGTGACGCTGAAGGCGATCGGCGGCGTCGCCTCCGACGTGCTGCGCGTCAACGTCGACCGGGTCGACTCGGCCGAGGCCGCCACCATCAAGGGCAGCCGTCGGATGGTGGAGTTACTGCGCCGCCTGGTCGTCGAGCCGATGACCACCACCGACGACGCCCTGCGGGTGCGAGTGACCGCGAAGGGCGAGGTGCTCACCCTGGACGCCCGCAAGCTGCGCCGGATGCGCTCGGACCTGCTGTCCAGCCACAAGAACAACAAGGCCCGCGAGGTCGCCGAGCAGGCGGTGCTGAACTCGCTGTGGTCGCGCTTCCCGTCCGAGGAATACGACCTCGAGCGAGACCAGTTCGACGAACTGGTCCGCGGCCAGGCCGGTTTCCAGATGGCGATGAATGCCTGGTGGCCGACCCTGTCTGCCCAGCAGGTGCTGAGCCGCTGCGCCGACCCGGCGTTGCTGGAGCGTCTCGCGAGCGACCTGATGGACGCCCACGAGCGCGAGGCACTGGCCGCCAGCTACGCCACCCACTACGGCATTGACGAGGACGAGCTGGACGCCCAGACCTGGTCGGTGGCCGACGTGGCACTGCTCGACGAGCTGGTTGCCATCATCGGCCCGGCGCCCCGGCAGAGCGAGGACGAGAGGTCGCTGTTCATCGAGGGCGGCGGCGACGTCGAGGAACTCGTCACGATGGCCGACGTGCTGCGCGACGAGCGCGAACTCGACGATGACGAGCCGAACAACACTTTCGCCCACGTACTGGTCGACGAAGCACAGGACATCACGCCGATGCAGTGGCGCATGCTGCGCCGCCGCGGGCCCCAGGCCTCCTGGACCCTGGTCGGGGACGTCGCGCAGAGCTCGTGGCCCATCCAGTCCGAGACGGACGAGGCGATGGCCGAGCTCGTGGGCCGGGCCCCCCATCGCCAGTTCCGACTGAGCACGAACTACCGCTCCCCGGCCGAGGTCTTCGAGCTGGCCGCCAAGGTGATCCAGCGAGTCTTCCCCGATGCCGACCTGCCGCACGCGGTGCGCTCGACGGGCGTCGAGCCAGCGCTGCTGGTCGCTCCGCGCGACCAACTGATGGAGGCGATCGGCGAGCAGGTGGCCGAACTGGCTGCCCAGGTGGAGGGGACCATCGGGCTGGTGGTCCCGCCCTCGCTGGTGCCACAGGTGCGCCGCGGTGCATCGCAGGTGCCCGCGCTCGTCGCGCACCTGGACCGCACCGTGCTGGTCACCCCCCTACAGTCCAAGGGCCTCGAGTACGACGGCGTCCTGGTGGTCAGCCCCGACGACATCGTCGCCGAGGCGCCCGGCCGGGAGCGCGTGCTCTACGTCGCGCTCACCCGCGCCACCCAGCGGATGCATGTGCTCGACCTGGACGCCGAGGGCGCCTGGCGCGAGGCCCTGCAGGGCTGAGCGACGACGTGGCCAGCGAGGAGGTTGTCGATCTCTTCGACGAGCAGGGACGCAGGGTCGGCACCGCCCCGCGCCGGAACGTCCGGCGCGACAACCTACGTCACGGCGCGACCGGGATCGCGGTGGTCAACGGGGCCGGGGAGGTCTTCGTCCACCGTCGTGCGGACGACAAGGACGTCTACCCCGGGCGCTGGGACTTCCTCGCCGGCGGGGTGCTCCAGCACGGCGAGCGTCCGGAGGAGTCGGCGGCCCGGGAGCTGTCCGAGGAACTGGGCATCACCGGCGCCGCCCTGCATCCGCTGGGCGAAGGCGACTACGCCGACGATGCCACCAGCTACCACGCCTTCCTCTACCTCGTGCGCTGGGATGGCGAGGTCAGCTTCACCGACCACGAGGTCGCCGAGGGCGGCTGGTGGACGGTGGANNGAACGAATCCAGCTGTCGGACTGGTCGTTCATGCCCGACTCGGTGGCCCTGATGGGCCACCGACTCGACGAACTCACCCCCTGACGGAGCTCAGCAGGTGATGGCACTCACCACGTCACGGCACTCACCAAGTCA
>DGKN01000066.1:0-1949 GCA_002387005.1 Propionibacteriaceae bacterium UBA4569 | reverse complement strand
GGAGCCGCCCCTCCAGCGCCGACAGCGCGCGGGCGTGGGTCCACATGCCGTGGATGATCGGGCGCGGCAGCCCGAACAGCCGCGCCCCCAGCGGGCTGGTGTGGATCGGGTTGTTGTCGCCGGAGACCCTGGCGTACTGGCGCCCGAGGTCGGCGGGCAGCCGCCACTGCTGCGAGGGCGCCCCTTCGGGAGCATCCAGCCGCAGCGTCGGCATCGGTTCCCCGGGCAGCTTCGCCTTGCCCGACAGGTAGGTGGACGTGCCCCGCCAGACCGTCTCCCCCGCCACGGACACCTCGCCGGCCAGGTCGAAGACGACGCCCTTGGCGTGCGGACGAGGGTCCACGCAGCGCACCGACATGTCGAGCAGCTCGTGCGACCCAACGGGGCGCAGCAACTCCATGTCATTGCTGACGTGCAGGATGCCAGCCAACGGGAATGGGAAGTCCTTGCGGGACATCACCCAGCCCTGGAGGCTGAAGGTCAGCACGTGCAGCCAGGTCGGGGGCACCTGGTCACGCAGGGTGAAGCCGGTCACCCGGTCATAGTCAGCGAGCCCGGCCAGGCTCTGCTTCACGCCGGCCACGCGGACGGTGAGCTCGGGGATCCCGTGGGTGGCCACGTCAGGACGGCGAGGCGACAACGCCGCCCGGGTCACCAGACCCCCGACCGCGGGGAGCCCGGGCAATACGACCTCGGCCATCACGCACCCACCAGGTTCTGACCGCAGACCCGCACGACCTGGCCGTCGACCGCACCATTGGCTGGATCACACAGCCAGGCGATGGTCTCGGCGACATCGACGGGTTGGCCGCCTTGGCCAAGCGAGTTGGTGCGCCGGAAGATTTCGCGCTGCACGAAGGGGATGGCCGCGGTCATGTCGGTCTCGATGAAGCCGGGTGCCACCGCATTGACGGTGACCGGACGGCCGCTGAGTTCATCGCGCATCGCGCGCACCAGGCCCATCACGCCCGCCTTGGAGGCGGCGTAGTTGGTCTGCCCCTTGTTGCCGGCCACGCCCGAGGTGGACGCGATCCCGACGATACGCGCCTGCTCGGACAGCCCGCCGGACACCGAGGGGTCGAGCAGCACCTCGTTCATCCGCATCTGCGCCGCCAGGTTCACCTCCAGCACCTGCGCCCACTTGGCGTCATCGAGGTTCGCCAGCATCTTGTCGCGGGTGATCCCAGCGTTGTGGACGATGGCCCAAACCCTCGCATCGGCACCGTGGCGGGCCACCACGTGGTCGGCGATCGCCCGTCCGGCACCCTCGCTGGTGATGTCCAACTGGAGCGCCGTGCCCCCGATCTCGTTGGCGACCTTCGCCAGCATGTCCCCGGCCTGGGGCATGTCGACGCAGACCACCTTGGCCCCATCACGTGCCATGGTGCGCGAGATGGCCGCGCCGATGCCGCGGGCCGAGCCAGTTACCACGACGACGCGTCCGGCCAGCGGCTGATCGTTGCGATAGCCCTCGCCCAACTCGTCGCCGGCCTTGCGGTGGGACAGCTCGATGGTCTGCCCATCGACGAAGGCCGAGCGGCCCTGTAGGCAGAACAGCAGCGCGGAGCGCAGGTCGTCGGAGTCGACGCCGGTTCCCAGCCGCAACAGGTTGGACGTCGAGCCGCCCCGAAGTTCCTTGCCGACGGTTCGGTTGATGCCGTCGATGGCCTGGGCGACGGCCTTGGCCTCCAGACCCTCCACCGCATCGGCGGCGTCGGCGACCAGGACAACCCGGCCCGAGCGGGCCAGTCCCTTCATGGCCGGACGGAGCATCGCGCGCAGCCCCTCGAGCTGCGCGATGGTGCGCACGCCGGTGGCATCGATCACCAGCGCACCGAGGCGGGCGTGGTAGGCGGGGGCCTGCACGCGTCCGTCGGCGTCGGTGGAGCGCTGGTCGGCAACGTCCAGAAGCGGCTCGGTGGTGACGATGGCCAGGTCGGCCAGAGCCT
>DGKN01000065.1 GCA_002387005.1 Propionibacteriaceae bacterium UBA4569 | reverse complement strand
GGCAGCGTCGCGCGGCACGGCCCGTTGCAGCAGCCACAGCTTGATCAAGGTGGCCTGCGGGTCGTCATGGCCTTCGATGGCGACCAGCGCGGGGATCGTCGAGTTGCGCTGGAGACCCTGTTGCCCGGCCTGCCCGATCCGGTCGAGCACGGCGTCGATGGTGTAGTTGGCGGCCCGCAAGGCCTGTCGCAGGGCGGGGACGTCGAGACGCTGGAGGCTCATGGGCGCAAGGCTACGGTCCCCGACCCTNNACGGAACTGTCGGACCCCCGTGGCAGCATGGTCGCCGTGCAGGCGCCGTGGTCAACCCGAGAGCAGGTCTGCCACGTCGACCACCGCGACGCCTCCCCTGGACGCACCGACGAGTGGCCCGCGTGGCTGCCCGACGACGTGCGCGAATCGATCTCGGCGCAGGGCATCGCCCGTCCATGGGCCCACCAGCGCGAACTCGCCGAACACGCCTTCGCCGGCCGACACGCCGCCATCTGCACGTCCACCGCTTCGGGCAAGACCCTCGGCTACCTCCTGCCGGTGATGGCGGCCACCGCCTCGGCGACACCGGTGCTGGGCGTTCCGGTGGAGTCGGTGCGCGCCCAGCTCGTCTCCCGCGGCCACACCGCTCTCTACCTGGCACCGACGAAGGCCTTGGCACACGACCAGTTGCGCGCCGCCCAGGAGCTCGGGCCGGATGGCTGGAAGGTCACCTGTCTCGATGGCGACTCCGACCAGGCCGAGCGCCGGTTCGCCCGCGAGTTCGCCAGCTATGTGTTGACCAACCCCGACATGCTGCACCGCTCGGTGCTTCCGAACCACTCCCGGTGGGCCGGTTTCCTCGGCTCGCTCCGCTATGTCGTCATCGACGAGTCGCACCGCTACCGCGGCGTCTTCGGTGCGCACGTTGCCGCCGTGCTGCGCCGGCTGCGTCGGCTGTGTGAGATGTATGGGGCGCACCCCACCTTCATCCTCGCGTCGGCCNNCGTTCTGCAGCCGCGCGGTCACCCCCACGCGGCCGCCGGCCAGCACCTGCTGGCGGTCGGCCTGCAGCTGCAGTGCGATCGGGCTGTTGGGCTCAAGCACCTGCACCACATAGCGGCCCTGGGCCTGCGCCGCCTGCAGGCGGTAGCTACCCACCGCCTTACTGCCGCCGGTACGCGCCATCGCGCTGCCCTCGTTTACGCCCATGCCCGCCGCGCGCAGCTGCTGCGCGTCGGCCACCGCGTCCAATGCCGGTTCCGCCGGCGGAAAGCTGATCGGCGAGGAGTCGATCGCGGTCGTCGACGACGACGCCTCCCCCCACTCGGCGCGCGACGTCTTGTTGTGGCAGCCGTCCGACACCGCACCGCACGACGCGGCCGAGCTGATGGCCGAACTGGTCGACCTGGGCAAGCAGGTCATCACCTTCGTCCCGTCGCGGACGATGGCCGAGCTGATCGCAGTGCGGGCGCAGGACCGGGTGGTCGGCGGCGGCGTGATCGCCTCCTACCGGTCGGGCTACCTGGCGAGCGACCGGCGATCCATCGAACACGCCCTGCAGACCGGTGAGGTGAACGGCGTGGCCGCGACCAATGCGCTGGAGCTTGGCATCGACATCTCCGGGATGGACGCGGTGATCGTCTGCGGGTTCCCGGGTACGCTCGCCGCCCTGTGGCAGCAGGCTGGCCGCGCCGGGCGAGGGTCCCGCGACGCGCTGGTGGTGTTGATGGCCCGCGAAGACCCTCTGGACGCCTATCTGTTCAGCCATCCCGAGTTGGTCTTCGATGCGCCCGTCGAGACGACCGTGCTGTACCCCGAGAACCCCTATGTGCTCGGCCCGCACCTGGCTGCGGCAGCGCAGGAGGCTCACCTCACACCGGTCGACGAGCGCTGGTTCGGCCCGACGATGGGGCAGCTGGCTGACTCGTTGGCGAAGCAGAACCTGTTGCGCCGGCGTCCGCAGGGCTGGTTCTGGACCCGCCCCGACCGGGCGGTCGACTCGATCGACCTGCGCTCGCTGGGTGGGCGTCCGCTGGACATCGTGGACAAGGTCACCGGACGTGTCGTCGGGCAGGTCAACCGCGGGGACGCCGACCGCACCGTCCACGATGGTGCGGTGTACCTGCACCTTGGGGAGCAGTGGCTGGTGGACGAGTACGACCCGGCCGAGCAGCAGGTGCTGGTGCATTCCGAGCGTCCCGGCTACTACACCCAGCCGAAGCAGGTCTCCGAGGTGCGGATCCTCACCGAGCGGGAACGTCGTCCGTTCGGACGCGGCGTCGTCTGCACCGGGGACGTCGAACTGTCGGAGCAGGTGATCGGCTATCTGCGCCGGGACGAGATCACCAGCGAGGTGTGGGACACCACGCCGCTGGACCTGCCCGTGCACACGATGACGACCCGGGCCATGTGGTGGCTGCTGCCCGACGATCTGGTCGCAGACCTCGGGCTGGACGCTGTGCAGCTGGCGGGCGCCGCGCATGGCGCGGAGCACTGCGCGATCGGACTGCTGCCGGCCTTCGCCCCCTGCGACCGGTGGGACATCGGCGGGCTGTCGACGATCGTGCACCCCGACACCGACCAGTGCACGATCGTGGTGCACGACGGGCATCCGGGCGGGGCCGGCTTCGCCGAGGAGGGCTATCGGACGGCCGAGGCGTGGGCGCTTGCGACGCTGGAGCGGCTCGAGTCGTGCCCGTGCCAGCACGGCTGCCCGGGTTGTGTGGTCTCGCCCAAGTGCGGGAACCAGAACCAGATGCTCGACAAGCAGGCGGCACGCCAGCTCTTCGCCGCCCTGCTGGGGGTCGACCAGGTCCCCGACTCCGTGGAGCCCTGAGCCAAGCGGAGGCTCGGCGAACGCCCCCCGAGCTGGCCGAGGGGTCAGCGGCTCCCCCAGTCCCAGGCGGGACGATCGAGCAGGCCCTCTCTTCCGGCGACCATGGTCTCGCCGAGGTCCTTCTCCAGTTCGACGGCCACGACCCGGCCCTCGTGGCGGGCGAGGAGCGCGGTGACGATCGCGTCAGAGTGCGAGACCACCACCACCTGGGTGCGTTCGGCCGCGGCTGCGATCAGGTCGGCCAGCCCCGGCAGCAGGTCCGGGTGCAGGGACGACTCGGGCTCGTTGAGCACCATCAGCTCCGGCGGGCGTGGGCTCAACAGCGCAGCGGCATGCAGCAGGAAGCGCAGCGTCCCGTCGGACAGTTCCTCGGCACCCATGGTGCGCAGCATCCCCGGTTGGGTCATCCCAACGCCCCACCGCAGCCCGTCGCAGTCGACCTGTACGCGACTGCCGGGGAAGGCCCGGTCGATGGCAGCGTGCAACGGATCGGCCCACGCTGATTCGAGGATGGTCTGGATCGCTGGGGCCAAGTCCGACCCGTCCGCCGACAGGACAGGCGTGAAGGTGCCGACCTGCGGCTGCCGGGAGGGCGCGTGGGCATCCACCCGGAAGCCGTCGTAGAAGCGCCATGACCGGACGCTCTGGCGGACCCGCAGCACTTCCGGGGTGCTGTTCGGGTCGGCCACCTCTGACAGGATCGAGTCCCGCTCTCCCAACTCCTCGGTGATGGTCGTCCAGCCGTCGTCTCGGACGTCAACCTTCGATCCCCTGCGCCGCACCAGGGTGCTGGCCGGACGCATGACAGAGCCAGCGAAGATGACCTCCCGCTTAATGACCGGGTCGTGGGCGAAGGCGGTCGGCATCCCGCTGAACTGAGGCAAACCGACGTCGATCAGGTAGCCGAGGTCGTCGGTGGCGAAGCCGAGCATCAGGCTGACGGGCTTGATCCGCTTGCCCGTCCCCTGCACTGGGTGGTCCCCGCGACGCATCGCGGCAGTGAGCTGTTCCGGCCCAGCCCACAGCACCGACTGGAGCCCACCGGAATGAGCGAGCGACCCGACCAGGTCACCCTGGGCGGTCTCGGCCGCGAGCCGAAGCGCCCGGTAGAGGCTCGACTTGCCTGATCCGTTGCCCCCCGTCACCACGGTCACGGGCCCGGGCTCGACGACGAGGTCGCGGATGCTCCGGTACCCGTGGACGGCGAGCTTCTCGATCATGGCCTCACCCTAGGAGTCACCTCCGACAGGTTGGGCACGCAGCTGATGGCTCGCCTCGACGCGGATCATCTCGGGATGCTCCCGGCGACCGCGTCGCGGACCGCCCACTTCGGGCCTCCGGTGACGTGCGGGAGTAGTTCGCTGCGGACCTCGACCCTCACCACGAAGTCACGGGCATCACCCGTGACTTNNCTTCGCAGCTGGTCACCTCACCGCCGTTCTCGCGAGCGATGGCGCGGGCTGCGGCGCACTCGTCCTTGCCATGGACGTGGGCCGATGCGCCCGCCAGCGAGGCAAGGTCCGCGGCCCGACCGGCGCGCTGGATGCTCACCAGCCAGCCCACGATCCAGACGCCGACGAAGGTGGCCCCCACCACGAACATGACGATGCTGGCCGTCAGCACCGTGCCAGACCCGCGTTCCGACCGAACTGGGCGGCGCGAGGAACCGCCGAGCCTGCTCACTTCCCGACCCCCGGCTCCAGCTTGGCGACGGCCGTCCCCTCGACCTGGACGCTGCCGAGCTTCCCGAAGGAACTGGACGCCCGAACGACCACGCGCACCTGCTCGTCGGTGGTCCTCACATCAACGCGACCACCCTTCGGTACGCGCTTCTTGGCCTGGTCGGCGGCCTTGGAATCGGCGCGGGCGACCTGCCGGGCCACCTGGCCCGCGACATCCTCACACCGTCCCTGCAGGACGACGAGCATGACGACCCAGCAGGCCACCGCCACGGCGAGGCTGGCGGTGAGCAAACCCACCGCCAGCTCCACCGTGACCATGCCCCGGTCCCCCAACCGACGCCCGGATGGGCTGGGCATGCCCCCCATCACGCACCTCCTCGCGTACCGAGTGGTCGGTGGATCAGCCGAGCTTCTTGCTCATCTGGCCGATCAGGGCCGTCACCTGCTTCAGGAGCTCGGTGAAGAACTCGTTGTCGTTGAAGACCTTCATCAGCACCAGCGCCAGCGCGATCGCGGCCAGGATGCCGACGGCGTACTCGGCGGTGACCATGCCGCGCTGGGCCAGGCTGGCCGCACGCGCCTTGCGGATCTGGCCCTTGGTGGGCGTGGTGACCGGAGCAACGGTGTCGGCCCACTCGGTGGAGACGACCTCGGCGACGGGAATGGAGTTCATGGGTGTTTCCTCTCGTGAGTGGCACCTCGTGGTGCCGGGCGGGTGTGCCCTCACCCTTCACACTTGTCATTCGGACCCCGAATTCTTCAGCCCCGGCGAGCGCCTGTGGACAATTCCTCCGTCGACCGACAGCTGTGGAAAACCTCGCTCCAGACGCCCCTCATGGCTGGCAGGCGTGATCGAGCGGGCGGCTGGCCGGAGGTCCCCTCGGCAGGCCCAGGGAAGGTCACGGGGTTCTTGCCCTGAACATGAACCGAGCCCAGGAAACACCGAGGTCGGTGGTTCCTGGGCTCACTGCCGGCGCCACGCCAGCTCGTCAGCGCAGTGACATGTTCTGGGCCAGGCCCGCGATGATGGGGACGATACCCAGCAACATGAAGGCCGGCAGGTAGCAGCCCATCAGCGGGCCCACCGCCTTCACTCCCACGGATCGGGCCTGACGGGTCAGGGCGTCACGACGTCGGGAGCGCGCGTCCCCGGCCAGCCGTCGTAGCGTCACAACAGCGCCCGTCCCGGTCGTCGACGACCGCGCCATTTCCCGCGCGGCATCACCCCACTCCGGGTCTTGCGCCAACGCCGACCATGCCTCCGCCTCGGGCACGCCGACCCCGACACGAGCCACCACCTGTGCCAATGCCTCACCCGCGCCCGGCGGACCCGACGAGGCCACCTCCGAGGCGGCCACCCGCGGCGGAAGGCCAGCCGCCAACG
>DGKN01000158.1 GCA_002387005.1 Propionibacteriaceae bacterium UBA4569 | reverse complement strand
GATGCTGGCCGGGGACGCGCGATGAGCCTGTCGCTGCTGTTCCCGCTGGGCCTGCTGGCGCTGGCCCAGACCTGGACCGACCACCGCCGCGGCGAGCTGGACGCGCGTCGCTCGCTCGCCGGGGTGGGGCTGGCCGTCGTTCCGGCGCTGGCGATCGTCGGATACTTCGCCCACCTGCACCAGCTGACGGGTTCCTGGCGGGCCTGGTTGGACGCCCAGCAGACGGGCTGGGCGCGCGGTTTCACGTCCCCGCTGGACGCGCTGCGCAACACCCTCGACAGCGCCCGTCCGTCCGCTTGGCCCGACCGCCCTCGCGTCGCGCAGGTCTTCGCGCTGGAGGTGATCTCGATGCTGGTCGGGACGGCCACGTCGGTCGCCTGTCTGGCCCGTCGCCGCATCCCGGAGGCCGGGTGGGTCGGCATCCAGGTGGTCGCGTTCGCCACCTCCTACTGGTTCATGAGCGTGAACCGGGCGGTGCTGTTGTGGTTCCCGCTGTACCTGCTGCTGGGGCAGGCAAGCACCTGGCGCCCGCGCAGCGCGGCCAACCTGCTGGTCTGGCGGGGTGTGATGGGGCTGGTCTGGTTGGGCAGCCTGGCCGCCAGCCTGTGGTGGGCGTGGTTGCTCTACACAGGCCAGTGGGCCAGCTGAGAACAGTCGGCCCACTGGGTGTCAGGTACTGCGTGGGTGCTGGGTCAACCCCGTTCGATCAACCCGGTTCGATCAACAACCCCGTTCGATCAACCCCGGGCGATCAACCCCGGGCGACGAAGNNACCACCGTCGACGGGCTTCGCGCCATGGGCGGTGTCGAGCTTCCAGGCGTAGACAACGGTCGCGCGGCTCCTGGTGGATGGCCCGGCCGTCGAGGTGGTCTTGACGTTACCCAGCCGGGTTTTCGCGTTGATCGCCGCGATCCGCTGGGCACCGGTCGCGCCGACGGGGACCGTGATCGTCACGTACTCGTGCTTCTCGGAGAAGTACTTTGCGTGACGAGCCTGCTGCCACAGCGGGCCTAGCTCGCGGTAGACCAGACGACGGTCGTCGTCCGCCGCCAGGTACTTGTTCAGCACCACCTTGCTGCGCAGCGTCGCGACGTCAACCTGGTAGGTCTCGGTGACCATCTTCACCGACGGCGGCGTGGTGGGCCTGGTGGGAGGTGGCACCGGCTTGCCACCCTGCCCGTCGGCGCTGGCGCTCGTCACCGCGGTCTTGGCGGAGACGGCCACACCGTTGATGGTGCCGAAGTCGGCGTAGACCTGCTGGCTGCCGTCCACCGCACAGCTACCGGCCATGCGCAGCGCCCCCGGCTCGGTGGGCGTGTAGGTCGCGCTCAGCGTGGTGCCGGTTCCGGTGGCAGTCACGAGGTCCTTCCACCAGCCGGCTGGCTGCTGCTGTGCGAGGGTTGCCTCGCAATCGCTCTGGCCCGGCCCCGCGACGTCGGTGAAGGTCACTGGCTGGCCGACGACCGTTTCCACACCGCTGACGAGCGCGAAGCCCACCCGTCCGGAACCGGTGTCCCAGGCAGCCTTGAAGGTGCCGTGGACCGGCGCGGCCTGGCAATTGGCGTCGCAGAAACCACCTGGACCGGCCGTGCTGAAGGTCGTCCCGTTGACGGTCACGCTGAACGGTCCGGCCACGTCGTAGGAGCGCACCACGAAGGAGAACTCACCCGAGAAGGTGAAGGGTGCGGTGTGCGAGGCGAAGTAGGCATCGCTGAAGGTGAAGGTCATCTGGTCGTTGGTGAGCGTCATCGGCCCTGCACCTGTTGCCATCGGGTAGGTGCCGACTGGCAGATCGACGCCCGCGCTGGCCGAGACGGGCAGGGTGACGCTCTTCTGGTCGGTGGTGCCCCTCACGGAGCACGCATAGTGCGTCGGATCCGCACCGTCGGTGCAGGTCATCGAACTTTGCGTGGCGGCCCGGGCCGGGCTGGCCGACAGGTAACCCCCGGTGAGGCTTGCGGCGGTGACAGCGGCTGCCAGGCCGAAGCGGATGGACTTCTTGCCCATGATTGATCCCCCGATCATTCCCGACCACGGGCGCCAGGGGTTGCCAGCACGGGCACCGCCGGTGGCACCCGCCCACCGTTGGGGCACGTACTCAGGAGATCCCCCGATGTCCATGAGACGTGTTGTTGGTGCGGCCATCATGGCACCGGCCGGGGTCACGGCCCACCGATTCTGTACCTGGGGTGAGGCATTCCTCCTGCAAGATGCCTGAAGTGCTTGGCAGACCGGGCCGTTGCACCCGATCAGCACCGATAGCCTGCGAGGGCAATCAGCGACATCGGGGGAGTCATGACTGGGCCACGCATCCATTCGAGCGCCGACATCGACCAAGGGGCCGTCGTTGGTGACGGTTCGTCGGTCTGGCACCTGGCGCAGGTGCGTCATGGGGCACATCTCGGGCGCAATGTCATCGTCGGACGCGGTGCCTACATCGGTGAGGGAGTGCAGGTAGGCGACAACTGCAAGATCCAGAACTACGCGCTGGTCTACGAGCCGGCCGTCCTCGAGGACGGTGTCTTCATCGGCCCCGCAGTGGTGCTGACCAATGACCAGTTCCCCCGCGCCGTGAACCCGGACGGGTCGCCCAAGAGCGCCAGCGACTGGGAGCCCGTCGGCGTGACCCTGCGCGAGGGTTGCTCCATCGGCGCCCGCTCCACCTGCGTCGCACCCGTCACCATCGGGCGCTGGGCGACCGTCGCTGCTGGCTCGGTCGTGGTCAAGGATGTCCCCGACTTCGCACTGGTCGCCGGCGTGCCCGCGCGTCGGATCAAGTGGGTAGGACGCTCGGGCTTCCCGCTGGAGGCCGACGGCGCAGACGGCTGGGTCGACACCCGCACGGGCGATCGCTTCGTCCAACGCGGGGAAGAGCTCACGTTGGTGTCCGAGGGCGGCAACGAATAGGGAGCCGGGGGGCTCAAGAACAACCAGCAGACCGGGACGTCCGGCCGCTGACAAGGGGGGACCACACGTGAACCAGGCATTCATCCCACCGGCCAAGCCGATCATCGGTGAGGACGAGATCGAGGCCGTGACGCGCGTGATGCGCTCCGGCATGATCGCCCAGGGCCCGGAGGTCGCCGCCTTCGAGACCGAGTTCGCCGAGCACTTCACGCCCCGACGACGTGCTGTGGCCGTCAACTCGGGCACCTCGGCACTGCACATCGGATTGATGAGCTCCGGCATCGGCGCTGGCGACGAGGTGATCGTCCCCTCGTTCACCTTCGCGGCGACCGCGAACTCCGTCGCGCTGACCGGTGCCTCGCCGGTCTTCGCCGACATCGATCCCGACTCCTTCTGTCTGGCCCCGGCCAGCGTCGAGGCCTCCATCACCGAGCGGACGCGCGCGATCATGCCCGTCCACCTGTACGGGCACCCGGCCGACATGGAGTCGCTGCGACGGATCGCCGAACGGCACGGGCTGCAGCTGTTCGAGGACGCCGCGCAGGCCCACGGGGCATCGCTGCACGGCGTCCCCGTGGGCAGCTTCGGCACCTTCGGGGCCTTCTCGCTGTACCCCACCAAGAACATGACCTCGGGCGAGGGCGGCATGGTGACAGTTGAGGACGCCGAGGTCGAGCGCAAGTGCCGCCTGTACCGCAACCAGGGGATGTTGAAGCAGTACCACAACGAGGTCGTCGGCCTGAACAACCGGATGACCGACATCCATGCCGCGATCGGACGAGTGCAGCTGACCAAGGTCGATGGCTGGACCGCCCAGCGCCAGGCCAATGCCGAGTTCCTGACCGCGAACCTGCAGGGCGTCACCCCGCCGCCGGTCGCCGCTGGCGCCGTGCATGTCTACCACCAGTACACCGTGCGCGTTCCCGAGGGACGCGACGAGTTCGCCGCCCAGCTCAAGGAGCGCTTCAACGTCGGCTCGGGCATGTTCTACCCGGTGCCCAACCACCGCTTGGCGCCCTTCCAGAGCCCGGTCGAGCTGCCCGAGACCGAGCGAGCTGCGGCCGAGTGCCTCTCGCTGCCGGTCCATCCGTCCCTTTCGCAGGACGACCTGGCGCGCGTCGTCGAGGCCGTCAACACGCTGGCGAAGGCAGGTGCCTGAGATGGGGAACCTGCGCGCCGGGCTGGTGGGCCTGGGCTCGATGGGTCGTCACCACTCCCGAAACCTGCGCGCCATCGACGGCGTCGACCTGGTGGCCGTCGCCGATGCCACCGGTGACCCCCACGGCGTCGCAGGGAACCTGGAGGTGCTGCCGGACGTCGACGCGGTGATCGCGGCGGGCATCGACTACTGCGTCGTCGCGGCACCAACGGCCTTCCACCACGAGATCGGGTTGAAGCTGGCCGACGCCGGGGTGCACGCGCTCATCGAGAAGCCGCTGGCCAAGGACCCCACCGAGGCCCGGGAACTTGCGCAGGCCTTTGCCGCAAAGGGACTCATCGGTGGCGTGGGCCACATCGAGCGCTACAACCCGGCCATCCAGAGCCTGCGGGCCCGGCTCGCGAGTGGTGACCTGGGCGACATCTACCAGGTGACGACTCGTCGCCAGGGCCCTTTCCCGCCCCGCATCGCCGACGTCGGCGTGATCATGGACCTCGCCTCGCATGACATCGACCTCACCGCGTGGGTGACCCAGCGCGACTACGAGCTGGTGGCTGCGCGGACGATCTTCAAGTCCGGCCGGCAGCACGAGGACATGGTCGCGGCCACCTGCCAGTTGGCCGGTGGGGTGATGACCAACCACCTCATCAACTGGCTGACCCCCACCAAGGAGCGCCTGTGCGTGGTGACCGGTGAGAAGGGCACCTTCGTCGCCGACACGATGACGGCTGACATCACCTTCTATGGCAATGGCGTGCAGGTGGAGACCTGGGACGGCCTGGCCCAGTTCCACGGGGTCACCGAGGGTGACATGGTGCGGTTCGCGATCCCGAAGCCGGAGCCGCTGCGCACCGAGCACGAACGCTTCCGCGACGCCGTCCTGGGCAAGGAGTCGGACATCGTCACCTTCGGCCAGGGCGCCGCCGTCGTCGAGGTCTGCGCGGCAATGCTGGAGTCGAGCCGGACGAATGCCTTCGTCCGAGTAGGCTGAGGATGCTGAACGTTTCCTGAAGCGGTGGGTGGCGTGTGCCCCCCTCGCCACGACCGGATCCGAAGGGTCACTGCTGGTCGCGGCGCTTTGCCTTGCGTGGTGAGCCAACGCCTCCTCAGGGGCGTTGGCTACTTTGGTCGCCAAAGTACCCGGACGCCGTGGGGGGTGAGGTCATGAGCAGCTCGTCGGGAACCCGCGGAGGTCGACGCGAGCAGGTTGCCGCCATCGTCGGCGTCCTGTTGATGCCCCTGCTCATCGCCGGCACCTTCTTGTGGGCCACCGCGGATTCCAGCAGCCGCCTGCACGAGCAGCAGGCCGCCATCGTCAACCTCGACGCCGGAGCCCGGGTCGGGGACGACACGGTGCGGCTGGGCCAGACCTATGCCCTGCAATTGCGTAACCAGAGCGGTCCAAACTTCACCTGGCGGTATGGGGTCTCGGTCGCCGAGGCCCAGTCGGGTCTGGCCTCGGGACGGTATGCGGCCGCGGTGGTGATCCCGGCGGGCTTCTCGCGCGTCCTCACCGGCGCGGGGCAGCAGGACGATTCCGCGACGCTCCTCGTCGAACGCTCCCCGGTGACCGGGGTCAGCGACCAGATTGTCCTGAACACCCTCTCCGAGGCTGCGACCCAGGGGCTGGCCAAGGGCGTCGCCACCCAGTACCTGGACAACATCTTCGTCGCCACCACCGAGCTGGGAGTCGGGCTGGCCGAGACCTCCGCACAGGTGCAGGAACTCGCCGGCGGAGTGGGCCAGGTCGCCGAGGACGCCGACACGGCAGCCGGGCAGAGCCAGCAGCTCACCCGTCAGGCGGGAGCGGCTGCGTCGCAGGCGTCGGACGTTCAGGGGGCCGCCGCCGCGAATGCCGCAGCCCAACGGGCCAACACCGCGGCACAGGCCAAGAGCGCCGTCTCTGGGGCTGGCGTGCAATCGGGCGCCACTGCGCAGCAGGAGGCCAT
>DGKN01000155.1:5448-5787 GCA_002387005.1 Propionibacteriaceae bacterium UBA4569 | reverse complement strand
CCCTGGTTCATCGACCAGCTCGTCATCCTGGTGGAGGTGGCCCGCGAAGTGGCCGATGCCAAGGAGCTCACCCCGGGCCTGTTGCGTCGCGCGAAGCGGCACGGATTCTCGGACGCGCAGATCGGTGCGGCCCACCACATGTCCGTCGACGTCGTCCGCGGCGTGCGCTGGGCGCTGGGCATCCGTCCGGTCTACAAGACGGTCGACACCTGTGCGGCCGAGTTCGCGGCCCGGACGCCGTATTTCTACTCCTCCTATGACGAGGAGTCGGAGGTGCAGCCGCGCACGAAACCCGCCGTGCTGATCCTCGGCTCGGGCCCGAACCGCATCGGCCAGGGC
>DGKN01000155.1:0-5422 GCA_002387005.1 Propionibacteriaceae bacterium UBA4569 | reverse complement strand
CGACTACGACACCTCCGACCGGCTCTACTTCGAGCCGCTCACGCTCGAGGACGTGCTGGAGATCTACCACGCGGAGTGCCAGGCCGGTCCGGTCGCCGGGGTCGTCGTGCAACTCGGCGGGCAGACCCCGCTGAAGCTGGCCCAGCAGCTGAAGGATGCGGGCGTCCCGATCGTCGGCACCAGCCCCGAGGCGATCCATCTGGCCGAGGAGCGCGGCGCCTTCGAGGCCGTCCTCGCCGATGCCGGCCTACGGGCCCCCGCGCACGGCATGGCCGTCTCCTTTGACCAGGCGCGCGTGGTCGCCGAGCAGATCGGCTACCCGGTGCTGGTGCGCCCCAGCTATGTGCTGGGCGGACGTGGGATGGAGATCGTCTACGACGAGGCCAGCCTGCAGCGCTACATCGCCAGCTCCACCCTGATCAGCCCCACCAGCCCCGTGTTGGTCGACCGCTTCCTGCAGGACGCGGTCGAGATCGACGTCGACGCGCTCTATGACGGCGTCGAGCTGTACATGGGCGGCGTGATGGAGCACATCGAGGAGGCCGGTGTGCACTCCGGCGACTCCGCCTGCGCGCTCCCGCCGATCACCCTGGGTGAGGAGGTCGTGGACCAGATCCGCGTCTCCACCGAGGCAATCGCCCGCGGCGTCGGGGTGCACGGCCTGATCAACATCCAGTTCGCGCTGGCCGGGGACACCCTTTATGTCCTTGAGGCCAACCCGCGCGCCAGCCGCACCGTCCCCTTCGTCTCGAAGGCGACCGCGACCGAGCTGGCCAAGGCAGCCACCTTGATCATGATGGGCTCGACCATCCAGGAACTGCGCGACCAGGGTGTGCTGCGCGCCGAGGTCGATGGCACCCACACCTGGCCCGGTGTCCCGATCGCGGTGAAGGAGGCGGTGCTCCCGTTCAACCGTTTCCGCACCCCCGAGGGTCACAATGTCGACACCATCCTCGGCCCGGAGATGCGCTCCACCGGCGAGGTGATGGGCCTGTCAACCACCTTCGGCGAGGCCTTCGCGAAGGGCCAGATCGCCGCCGGGCAGATCCTGCCCACCTCGGGCAACTTCTTCGTCGCGATGGCCAACAAGGACAAGCGCCACTCGATCTTCCCGGTCAAGCGCCTCTTCGACCTTGGCTTCACCATCCTGGCCACCCAGGGCACCGCGAACGTCCTCGGACGTCAGGGCGTGTCCACGACGGTCGTCCGCAAGTTTTCGGACGGACGTGGGCCGAACGGTGAGCCGACGATCGTCGACCTGATCCGCGACGGCTTGGTGGACGCGGTGTTCAACACCCCCGGCAAGCCGACCGGCTCCGAGCGCGCCGACGGCTACGAGATCCGCGCGTCGTCGGTCGTCCACAATGCCCCCTGCATCACCACCGCGCAGGGCCTTGCCGCGACGGTCCAGGCCGTCGAGGCCCTGTGTGCACAGGAACAGGGCGCCGAAATCGGCGTGAAGTCGCTGCAGGAGTGGGGGGCCGAGGTTCAGGCCCAGGTCGCCCAGGCGGGCAAGTGATGGACCGTCCCGTTGCCGGTGCGGCGGCGCGTGCGGCGGCCGAGCGAGCGCTGCTGCTCGGCTACCGCAATGCAGTCCGTCCGGCACTGTTCGCCAGCCACGGCGGGGACGCGGAGAAGATCCACGAGCAGATGATCGACGTGCTGGGACGGATCCCGGCTCCCGCCGCGCAGGCGGCCGCGAAGGTGGTCCGGCGGGGGACCCCGGTGGAGGTGGCCGGCATCACCTTCCCGTCGCGGGTGGGTGTTGCTGCCGGTCTGGACAAGAACGGCGTTGCCGCTCGGGCCTGGGCCGGGATGGGTTTCGGCTTCGCCGAGCTGGGGACGGTCACCGCGATGCCCCAGCCGGGCAACGAGAAACCGCGCGTGTTCCGGGCCAGGGCCTCCGAGGGCGTCGTCAACCGGATGGGCTTCAACAACGACGGTGCGCAGGCGCTCGCCGACCGACTCATCGGTTGGGGAGTGCGCCGCGGCAACCAGGCACTGGGTATCCCACTGGGCATCTCGATCGGCAAGAACAAGGTCGTCGAGCTGGATGGTGCGATCGAGAACTATCTGGCCAGCTTCGACGCCCTGGCTCCGCTGGCCGACTACGTGGCCGTCAACGTCTCCAGCCCCAACACGCCCGGGCTGCGCAAGCTCCAAGACGGTGACCAGCTGCGCGACCTGACCCGTGCGCTGGTGGCCCGTGCCGTCGAACTGGACGCTGCGAACCCGGTGCCGATCTTCGTGAAGCTGGCCCCCGACCTGGAGACCGACGCGCTCTACGAGGCGATCGGGGTCTGCGAGCTGGCGGGCGTCAGTGGCCTGATCGCGACCAACACGACGCTGTCCCGCGACGGATTGGCTGCCGCCGACAAGGCCCTCGTGGACGAGGCCGGGGGGCTGTCCGGTGCGCCGCTCACCAACAAGGCACTGCGTGTGGTCGAGAGGATCGTCGCCCACACCGAGCTCCCCGTGATGGGAGCGGGCGGCATCATGACCCTTGGCCATGCACAGGCGATGTTCGATGCGGGCGCCAAGCTGGTGCAGGTCTACACAGGCTTCATCTACAACGGTCCGGCGCTGGTGACCGGCATCAACGCGCTCTGACCACCGGTACTGGCGCGTCTGGCGGTGAGAGCTGACACGGCAGCGGGCATCTGGGGGGGTGGAATGATGGACCCACTCCAACGAAAGGCGCCGCACCCATGACCTATGCAGAACGACTCAAGGCCCTCACCGCGGAGCGCGGCGCGTTGTGCGTCGGGATCGACCCTCACGCCCGCTCCCTGGCCCACTGGGGGCTGGACGACGATGTCGCTGGCCTCGAGGCCTTTGCCCGGGGCATGGTGGAGGCGCTGGGGGAGCGGGTGGCGGTCTTCAAGCCCCAGTCCGCCTTCTACGAGGTCCACGGATCGGCTGGCATCGCCGTGCTGGAACGACTGCTGGCGGACATCCGCCAGGCCGGGGCGCTCAGCGTCCTGGACGTGAAGCGCGGTGACATCGGCTCCACCATGGCCGGCTATGCCCGCGCCTACCTTGCCGACGAGGCCTCCCTGCGCGCCGACGCGATCACCCTGAGCCCCTACCTGGGATTCGAGTCCCTGCGTCCGGCGATCGACCTCGCGCACGAGACCGGCCGTGGCATCTACGTGTTGGCCCGCACGTCCAACCCCGAGGGCGGCCAGGTGCAGCTCAGCAAGGGTGATGACGGACGGGTCGTGGCCCAGCAGGTGATCGACGATGCCGCGGCCGAGAACGCCCGCTCGGGCCAGAACGCCCTCGGTCTGGTCGTCGGCGGTACCCACGCCGACGCCGGTGTCGACGTCTCGCACTTCAACGGCTCGATCCTGGTGCCCGGCATCGGCGCCCAGGGCGGGACCATCGAGGGCCTGCGCGGCATCTTCGGTGACGCCGTCGACCTGCTGCTGCCATCCGCGAGCCGAGAGGTCGCCCATGGCGGGCCCTCTGTCGAGGGCCTGGTGGACCGCGTCCAGACATTGCTCGGACGCTGACAGCACTCGCTCCGTGCCCGGACCCCGCCAAAGGGGTGCACTGACGCGCAAGTGCTTGTAGTTTGTGCATTGACCCGGGAATCGACGCCCGGGCACCTGGATGAAATGGAGAAGGTCGTGGCGATTCCTACACTCTCCCCGGAGCAGTTGCAGGCCGCTCGGGAGGCCGCAACACAGGCACGTCGTGCACGCGCCGAACTGAAGGTCAAGGTGCGCTCGGGGCAGCTGAGCCTGACCCAGGCGCTCGATGCGGCCGCACAGGACGACGTGCTCGCGCACGTCAAGGTCGTCGACCTGCTCAAGGCGATGCCGCGCGTCGGAGACAAGCGCGCCGCGGAGATCATGGAGCGACTCGAGATCGCGGCGAACCGCCGCGTTCGCGGCCTCGGTCGTCACCAAGTGGCGGGACTCAAGGCCGAGTTCGAGTGAGCGACCCAGCCACCACGGCTGGGTCTGCCCCGCGTGTCTTCGTCGTCTCCGGGCCCACTGCAGTGGGCAAGGGGACGGTCGTCGCATGCCTGAAGCGGCTCCACCCGGAGGTCTTCGTCAGCGTCTCGGCCACCACCCGGCCGCCGCGGCCCGGTGAGGTGGAGGGAGTTCACTACCACTTCGTCGACGACGTCACCTTCGACGACCTAGTCGCCCACGACGGCCTGCTTGAATGGGCGGTCGTCCACGGGCGACACAGGTATGGCACCCCGCGCGCGGAGGTCGAGCGCGCCGTCGAGCAGGGACGGGTCGTCGTTCTCGAGATCGACCTGCAGGGCGCCGAACAAGTGCGCCGCACCTACCCACAAGCCTGCCAGGTCTTCATCGACCCGCCCGACTGGGACGAGCTGGTGCGTCGACTGGTGGGCCGGGGAACCGAGACTCCCGAGCAGCAGGCCCGCCGGCTGGAGACCGCCCGGCGTGAGCTGGCGCTCGCCGAGGGCTTCGACCACCGCGTCACGAATCGCGAAGTCGATCAAACCGTGGCAGATTTGGTAAGCTTGTTGGGCTTGTGACCGCGCGTCCGGCCACGCCGTCACGGGGCATTCCCCGTCTCGTCCGAAACGCCACATCTTTCGAAACGAAGGTTCACCTTGAGCAACCACACACCTGAGGGCATCGTCAACCCGCCGATCGACGACCTGCTGGACTCCGTCGACTCGAAGTACCGCCTGGTGCTGTTCGCGGCCAAGCGCGCCCGTCAGATCAACGCCTACTACTCCCAGCTGGGCGAGGGCCTGCTCGAGAACGTGGGCCCGCTGGTCGAGACCGGCGTGCAGGAGAAGCCGCTGAGCATCGCCCTGCGCGAGATCCAGGCGCACCAGCTCGTGTGCCTCGAGATCGATCCCGAGGCCGAGTCCGCCGCGCGCGCCCAGGCTGCGGCCGATCCCGAGTTCAGCTTCGCCGACCCCTTCGGCGACCTCGACCCGGCCTGAGCCCAAGCCGCACAGACATGAACGCCACTGGCCACCTGTCTGGCGAACCCGGAGCCGCCGCGCCCCGGGTCGTCCTCGGGGTGGCCGGTGGTATTGCTGCCTATAAGTCGTGCGAGGTCGTACGACGGCTGCGTGACCACGGCGTCGTCGTCGACGTCGTGCCCACGCCCAGCTCACTGAACTTCGTCGGCCTCGCCACCTGGCAGGCCCTGTCCGGTCGTCCGGTCGCCACCGACGTGTGGAGCGACATCACCGAGGTCCCGCACGTCGGACTCGGCCAGCAGGCCGACCTCGTCGTCGTCGCCCCGGCCACCGCCGACCTGNNCCGAGATGTGGCAGCACGCCGCCACCACGGCGAATGTCACCACCTTGCGCTCGCGCGGAGTGGTCGTGAAGGACCCGGCGTCCGGCCGGCTGACCGGCGCCGACGTCGGGGCCGGACGGCTGCCCGAGCCGGCCGAGGGGGGCGACATCGTCCTGCAG
>DGKN01000194.1:186-3690 GCA_002387005.1 Propionibacteriaceae bacterium UBA4569 | reverse complement strand
CGCCGCTATGGTCGCCTCGGCAGCGGGGGTGCGGCCGTCC
The DNA here is from genome assembly GCA_002387005.1 of Propionibacteriaceae bacterium UBA4569. GTDB lineage: Bacteria > Actinomycetota > Actinomycetes > Propionibacteriales > Propionibacteriaceae > Luteococcus > Luteococcus sanguinis. The sequence continues at coordinate 3,650 of DGKN01000194.1, read as the reverse complement.
CACCAGTGCAGCCCCCAGCCAGTCACCACGCCCAGCGCGATCGCGCCGGCGACAGCCGCAGCCAGCCCCCGTCGGGAGGTTCGGGCCGGCACCGCGTCGGCGCCAGGTGCTTGATAGCGCTCCCGAAGTGGTTCGTGTTGCTCCTTGACCGGCATCGGGGTGGGCACCGCCTTGCCAGCGATGCGTGTCTGCTCGGCGGCACCCGGCAACGGCACCTCACCCGCCCGGACGACCCGGGCGGGCCTGTCGTCTGGGTGATCGGATGGCCGCGGCATGGTCAGCTGACGAGCCAGGTGTCCTTGCCCTCGACGAGCTCCTGCAGCCCCGCCATCCGGTTCGACGAGTCGAAACCGGCGGTCACGAGCTGCTCGCGGGTGAGGTCGTCGTAGGCCGGACGCTCGACATTGCGGAAAATGCCGATCGGCGCGCGGTGCAGCTCGCCACTGTCGGTCAGGCGGTNNGGTCCTCGGCGTGCGCGTCGTGCACCAGCACGCGGTCAAGGCCCACCTCGGAGACTTCGGCGACGCGCACGGAACCGTCGGCTTCGCGCACGACACCCAGATGGTTGTCCGCACCGAAGGTGATCGCCTGTCCGTGAACCAGCGGGATGATCGTCTCGTCCGAGCCGGGGCCCTTCAGCCCCTCGAAGGCACCGTCGTTGAAGATCGGGCAGTTCTGGTAGATCTCGATCAGTGAGGCGCCGCGGTGGTTGGCGGCAGCCTTCAGTACCTCGCTCAGGTGCGCCCGGTCGGAGTCGATCGTGCGGGCGACGAAGGAGGCCTCGGCCCCCAGCGCCAGCGAGAGCGGATTGAAGGGGGTGTCCAGCGAACCCATCGGGCTCGACTTGGTCACCTTGCCGCGCTCGGAGGTGGGGGAGTACTGACCCTTGGTCAGGCCGTAGATGCGGTTGTTGAACAGCATCACGGTGATGTTCACGTTGCGGCGCATGGCGTGGATCAGGTGGTTGCCGCCGATGCTCAGCGCGTCCCCATCGCCGGTGACGACCCAGACGCCCAGATCGGGACGTCCCGTGGCCAGGCCGGTGGCGATGGCCGGGGCACGGCCGTGGATCGAGTGCATGCCGTAGCTGTCCACGTAGTACGGGAACCGTGACGAGCAGCCGATGCCCGAGACGATCACGGTGTTCTCGCGCTTGATGCCCAGCTCGGGCATCAGGCCCTGGAAGGCGGCGAGGATGGCGTAGTCACCGCAACCGGGGCACCAGCGCACCTCCTGGTCGCTGGTGAAGTCCTTGCGGTTCAGCGGCTCGATCGACAGCGGGACACCCGCCAGACCGCGGTACTGGGTCGGGCTGGTGGCTTCGGTGGTGCTCACTTGTGCTCCTCCGGGTGGATGCGTGCGGACTGCGCGTGGTGCTGGGCTTCGTGGACGTCGGGTGCCAGGCGGCCGTCGCCGAAGTCCTCGCTGCCCGGGCCCTCCGAGACCTCCGGCTCGTCGAGCGGGTCGTTGGCGTGCGTCGGGTCGAGCTCGTCGATCTCGCCCTCAAGGTCGTTGGCCAGCTCGCTCAGCGAGATCGGCAGGCCGAAGACGCGTGAGTAGCTGTGCACGTCGACCAGGTACTTGGCGCGCAGCATCATCGCGAACTGGCCGAGGTTCATCTCGGGGACGATGACGCGGTCGTAGGCCCGAAGCACCTCGCCGAGGTTGGCGGGCAGCGGGTTCATGTGCCGGACGTGTGCCTGGGCGACATTGCGTCCGGTCGCGCGGACGCGGCGCACGGCGGCGGTGATCGGGCCGTAGGTGGAGCCCCAGCCGATCACCAGCACCTTGGCCTCACCGCTCGGGTCGTCCACCACGACGTCGGGCACGTCGCGGACGATGCCGTCGACCTTGGCTTGGCGCAGCCGGACCATCTTGTCGTGGTTGGCCGGGTCGTAGGAGATGTTGCCGGTGCCGTCGGCCTTCTCGATGCCGCCGATGCGGTGCTCCAGACCGGGCGTGCCCGGGATCGCCCAGGCGCGGGCCAGGGTCTCGGGGTCACGCTTGTAGGGCAAGAAGTCCTCGCCGTCGTTCGGCCCGGTCGCAAAGCCCGGGTCGATGGCGGGCATCTGGTCGACCTCCGGCAGCTTCCACGGCTCGGCGCCGTTGGCGAGGTATCCGTCGCTCAACAGCACCACCGGGGTGCGGTAGGTGACGGCGATCCGGCAAGCTTCGTAGGCCATCTCGAAGCAGTCGGCGGGGGTGGCCGGGGCCAGCACGGGCACGGGCGACTCGCCATTGCGGCCGTACAGCACCTGCAGCAGGTCTGCCTGCTCGGTCTTTGTCGGCATGCCGGTCGAGGGGCCGGCGCGCTGGACGTCCACGACGACCAGCGGCAGCTCGGTCATGACGCCCAGGCCGATGGTCTCGGCCTTCAGCGCCATGCCGGGGCCCGACGTTGTGGTGACACCCAGCAGGCCACCGAAGGAGGCCCCGAGCGCTGCGGCAACGCCCGCGATCTCGTCCTCGGCCTGGAAGGTCATCACGCCGCGAGCCTTGTGCTTGCTCAGCTCGTGCAGGATGTCGGAGGCCGGGGTGATCGGGTAGGAGCCCAGGAAGAGCTGCAGGTCGGCGCGGGCGGCGCCGGTGATCAGGCCCAGCGCGGTGGCGAGGTTGCCGGACACCTGGCGGTACAGGCCGGGGGCCATCTCGGCGGCGGCGACCTCGTAGCGCACCGCGAAGTCCTCGGTGGTCTCGCCGTAGGCGTGGCCGGCGCGCAGGGCGGCGACGTTCGCGTCCCGGATGTCGGGCTTCTTGGCGAACTTCGTCGACAGGAAATCGACCGTCGACTCGATCGGACGGTTGTAGAGCCAGCTCAGCAGACCCAGTGCGAACATGTTCTTCGCGCGCGCCGAGTCCTTCCGGCCCAGGCCGAAGTCCTTGACCGAGGCGACCGCGAGGCCCGTCAGGTCGAGGGCGACCAGGTGATAGTCACTCAGCGAGTCATCCTCGAGCGGGTTGGCCTCGTAGCCGACCTTGGAGAGGTTGCGCTTGGTGAACTCGGCGGAGTCCACGACGAGCAGGCCGCCGCGGGCGAGGTCCTTGAGGTTCGCCTTCAGCGCCGCCGGGTTCATCGCGACGAGCACGTCGGGACGGTCGCCGGGGGTGACGATGTCGTAGTTGGCGAAGTGCACCTGGAAACTGGAGACGCCCGGCAACGTGCCCTGTGGCGCGCGGATCTCGGCCGGGAAGTTCGGCAGGGTGGAGATGTCATTGCCGAAGGTGGCGGAGTCATGAGTGAACCGGTCGCCGGTCAGCTGCATGCCGTCGCCTGAGTCGCCGGCGAACCTGATGACCACTCGGTCCAGTACTCGCACGTCAGCCACGCGTTGCCCCATTTCCTCGCTCGGGTATCGGCTGTCCACCCTACCCGCCGGAGATGTACCCACAGAAGCCTGTCCGTTGCCGATCGGCACAGGATTTCGGGGCGGATTCTTGGGGCGGCTCGGCACTACGGCCATCGC
>DGKN01000194.1:0-168 GCA_002387005.1 Propionibacteriaceae bacterium UBA4569 | reverse complement strand
CTCGCGTAGTCTGGCCAGCATGTCCGTCACGTTGCCCTCACCCGCGCCGCGTGCCCACCTCGACTGGTACGGCGACGGACGGGTCGTGGTCGTCGACCTGGGCTTGGCCTGCTGCGCGATCGAGAGCGAGTTCGCGGTTCCAGCGTCCGCGACGCACGTCGACCAGGT
>DGKN01000132.1:3225-4384 GCA_002387005.1 Propionibacteriaceae bacterium UBA4569 | reverse complement strand
TGGCCCTCGTGGAACTCGGCCTCGTCGTTGCCGACGAGTCGTCGCAGCACGGCCAGTGCGCGCTCCGCCGCCGGCGCCTCACCCGAGGCGGCGAGGGTGGCCTCACTGGGCGAGGCCGCCCCCCGTTGCGCTGCGGGTGCTCGCGGGGGACGAGACGACGAGGCGGACGGCGGTGGCGCCCCCTCGTAGAGGTCTTCGGGCGGCAGGTCCTCCAGCGGGATGGGCTCCCAGTCGTCGGGGGGCAGCTCGTCGAAGAAGCGCGGCTCGTTGGTCATGTCTTCAACCTAGGTGCCCCGTCTGACAGTTCTCACGTGCGAGGCAGTGGCAGCATGGGAATGAAGTACCTGATGGACACTCACGTATTGCGCTGACTGGTGGGATCTCCCGACCTGGTGATCTCCAGCACGGACCGAGCCCGAAACCACCAGGGTCGGTGATTTTCGGGCCCAGTCGTGGCGAGGGGCCTCAGGGCTGGGCGGGCAGCGCCGCCGGGAGCGCCGCGAGGATCGCCTGGACGCTCGCCTTGGCGTCCCCGAAGCACATCGAGGAGTTCTCGTTGAAGAACAGCGGGTTCTGCACCCCGGCGTAGCCCGCGCTCATGGACCGCTTGAACACGACCACCCGTCCGGCCTCCCAGACGTGCAGCACCGGCATCCCGGAAATGGGTGACCCGGGTTGCATCGCGGCCGGGTTCACCGTGTCGTTGGCGCCGATCACCAGCACCACGTCGGTGTCGGCGAAGTCGTCGTTGATCTCGTCCATCTCGAGNNACGAGGGCCACGTCGCAGGTGTCGAACTCCGGGTTGACCTCGTCCATCTCCTTGAGCTGGGTGTACGGGACGTCGGCCTCGGCGAGCAGGACGTTCATGTGCCCGGGCAGGCGTCCGGCGACCGGGTGGATCGCAAAGCGCACCCTGACCCCGGCGTCGCTCAGGCGCTGGGTCAGCTCGGCCACCGGGTACTGGGCCTGCGCGACGGCCATGCCGTAGCCGGGGGCGATGATGACGCTCTTCGCGTCGGCACACAGCTGGGCGACCTCGCCCGGCTTCAGCTCGGTGTAGTCCCCCATCTCGGTCTCGGCAGGGCCGGAGGTGTCGTCCCCGAAGCCGCCCAGGATGACCGAGACGAACGACCGGTTCATCGCCTTGCACATGATGTA
>DGKN01000132.1:0-3219 GCA_002387005.1 Propionibacteriaceae bacterium UBA4569 | reverse complement strand
TCAGCATCGAGATCACCACGGGCATGTCGGCGCCACCGATCGCAGCGACCAGATGGACGCCCAGCAGCATCGAGACGATCGCCAGGAAGACCAACGGCACCAGGCTGTGGCTGGAGGTGAACCACAGGCCCAGGACGACGACCAGCGCCAGCGCGCCCAGGTTGAGCCAGTTGCGCAACGGCAGGGTCAACGGCTTCGACGCGAATCGTCCGTTCAGCTTGCCCCAGGCGACGATCGAGCCGGTGAAGGTGACCGCACCGATGAAGACGCCGATCCACACCTCGGTGAGATGGAAGGTGTTGGCGTGCCGGTCGTCCAGGAACGAGTTGAATCCCACCAGCACGGCGGCCAGTCCGACGAAGCTGTGCAGCAGGGCGATCAGTTCGGGCATCCCGGTCATCTCGACGGTGCGTGCGCGCCAGATGCCGATCGCGGCACCGATCGCCAGCGCCGCGTAGAGCATCACGGCCGAGGCGGGCTGGATGTGGTGCTCAGTGATGTCGGTGTAGGCGATCGCGAAGTTCGTCGCGATGACGGCCATCGCCATCCCGAGTATGCCGAAGGCGTTGCCGCGCTTGGCGGTCTCGTGCTTGCTCAACCCGGCCAGGGCGAGGATGAACAGCAGGCCCGACACGATGTAGGTCGCGTCGATGAAGTTCTGCAGCATGGCTCAGCCCTTCCGGAACATGGTGAGCATCCGGTGGGTCACGGTGAACCCGCCGAAGATGTTGATGGACGCGAGCAGCACCGCCCAGAAGGCGATCACCTTCACAGCGATGTTGTCGCTGGCCAGCTGCGTCATGGCGCCGACGATGATGATGCCGCTGACCGCATTGGTGACGCTCATCAGCGGTGTGTGGAGGGCGTGGGTGACATTCCAGACGACGTAGTAGCCGACCACGACCGCCAGCGCAAACACGCCGAACAGCCGGACGAAGCTGACGGGCGAGACGGTCAGCAGCGCGATCAGCGCGCAGGCCAGGGCGCCGACGACGACCACCTGGAACCACCACGGACGCGGTGCCTTCGGAGCCGCCACGGCGACATCGGCGGAAGCCGCCTTGGCGGCGGTCGCTGCAGCCGGGGCCGGGGCCACCGCCGAGACCTGGATCGGCGGCGGCGGGAAGGTCACCTCACCGTCCTTGACGATCGTCATCTGGCGCACGACCTCGTCGTCGAAGTCGACGACCAGCTGCCCATCCTTCGCGGGGGTGACCAGCTTCATCGCGTTGACCAGGTTGGTGCCGTAGAGCTGGGAGCTCTGCCCGGGCAGCCGGGACGCGAGGTCGGTGTAGCCGATGATCGTCACGCCGTTGTCGGTGACGGTCTTCTCCCCCGGAACGGTCAGTTCACAGTTGCCACCACCGAGCGCGGCCAGGTCGACGATGACCGAGCCATTCTTCATGGAGGCGACCATCTCGCGGGTGATGAGCTTCGGGGACGGACGCCCCGGGATCGCCGCGGTGGTGATGATGATGTCCATCTCGGGGGACTGCTCGGCGTACAGCTCGGCGGCACGGGTTGCGTAGTCGTCGCTGACCTCCTTCGCGTAGCCGTCGGTGGAGACCTCCTGACCCGCACCCTTCACGTGCAGGAAGGTGGCGCCCATGCTCTCCACCTGCTCGGCCGTCTCGGGGCGGACGTCGGTGGCGTAGACCTGCGCGCCCATCGAGTTCGCGGCGCCGATCGCGGCCAGACCGGCGACGCCGGTACCGATCACCAGCACCTTGGCCGGGGGGACCTTGCCGGCGGCGGTCACCTGGCCGGTGAAGAAACGTCCGAAGACGTGCGCGGCCTCGACCACGGCGCGGTAGCCGGAGATGTTGGCCATGGAGCTCAGGGCGTCCAGCGCCTGCGCGCGGCTGGTGCGCGGCACCATGTCCATGCTGAGGGCGGTGACGCGCTGGGCGGCCAGCTTCTCCAGCAGGTCGGGTCGCTGGCGGGGGTAGCAGAAGGTGACCAGGGTGGCGCCCGGACGAAGGCTCGTGACCTGCTCGTCGGTGGGGGGATTCACGCCGAAGACGATGTCGCTGGCCCAGGCCGCGGCGGTGTCGACGACCTGGGCCCCTGCCTGTTCGAAGGCCGCATCCGTTGCGGCCGACCGCTCACCGGCTCCGTGCTCGACGACGACGTCGTAGCCCAGGCCCACCAACTGGCCCACCGTTCGGGGGGTGGCCGCGACCCGGTTCTCACCGGGGACGACCTCTCGGGGGATGCCAATTCTCATGCCGCCGAGCCTAACCACGCCGAATCGCCCACCTCCGACCGGGGTGGGTGAAGAATTCCTGCGGTGACCGAGGCGAGGAACGGTGCGTGCCCGCTCCTCTGGTCCTCACTGCAGGCGCAGCGTCCAGGGCAGGGCCAGCACGCCGCGGTAGTCCAGCCCGGACCACGAGACCAGCCGCCCGAACAGTTCCTCCAGGGTGCCGGTTGTTGCCCCAGCGAAGGCCCCTGGGAGAGTCGTCGGAATGGCCATCGAGGGGGCACCAACCGATTCGGACGACTCGGCCGGGCGAAGGCGTTCAAGCATGCCGGGCATCGCGGCGGCGGTGATCTGCACCCTGTCACGTCCGATACCGGCCAGGGCGCACGCACGGTTGATGGCCAGGTCCATGCCGCCGAGGTGGTCGACCAGGCCGAGGCGGTGGGCGTCGCGGCCGGTCCACGCCCGTCCCCGGGCCAGCGACTCGACGTGGTCGTAGGCCATGTCGCGATCCGCAGCGGCCTTGCGGGTGAACTCGTCGTAGACGCGGTCCAGCCAGGCGTCCAGCACCTGCCACTGCTCGTCGGTGAAGGGCTCGTCGCCGTGCATCAGCTGGGCCCGACCACCGGAGGTGATCGCCTCGTGGCGCAGATCGAGCTTCTCGAACAGGCCCTTGGTGACGACCTNNAGCCGGTCAGGGTCGCCGGGAGCGCACAGATCTCGTCCGCAGCCATGGCGCAGTAGTAGCCACCGGACGCGGCCAGGTCACCCATCGACACCACAACCGGGATCCCGGCCTCGCGCACCTGGTGGACGGCCCGCCAGACCATGTCGGAGGCGACCGCCGATCCGCCGGGTGAGTCGATGCGGAGGACGACCGCGCGCACCTTCTCGTCCCGGGTGGCGGAGCGGAGCTGTTCGCACACCACGTCCGATCCGGTCTCGGGCTGGCCGGTGCCCGGCGGACGTCCACGGCCGGTGACGATGCCACCGTGCAGGCTGACCACCGAGATCTT
>DGKN01000133.1 GCA_002387005.1 Propionibacteriaceae bacterium UBA4569 | reverse complement strand
TGTCGTTGGGTGTCGGTGCCGCGTGGCTGTACAGCGTGGTCGCGGTGCTGGCGCCGGGGTTGTTCCCGTCCGGGATGCGGGCGATGGACGGCCGGGTCGGCACCTACTTCGAGGCCGCGGCAGTCATCATCACCCTGGTGCTGCTCGGCCAGGTCCTCGAGCTGCGGGCCCGCGACCAGACCTCCGGTGCGATCCGCGCCCTGCTCGACCTGTCACCGGCCACCGCGCACCGCATCGGGGCCGACGGCACCGAGACCGACGTGCCGGCCGCCGAGCTGCAGCTGGGCGATCGGTGCCGGGTGCGGCCGGGCGAGAAGGTGCCGGCCGACGGCACCGTGGTCGATGGTCACGCGTATGTGGACGAGTCGATGATCACCGGCGAGCCGGTTCCGGTCGACAAGAGCCCCGGTGACCGGGTCATCGGCGGCACGATCATCCAGGGCGGCAGCCTGGTGGTGGAGGCCACTGGCCTGGGCGCCGACTCGACCCTGGCCCGGATCGTCGACCTGGTCTCCCAGGCGCAGCGGTCCCGTGCTCCGATCCAGGGACTGGTCGACAAGATCTCGGCGGTGTTCGTGCCGGTCGTGATCGCCGTCGCCCTGGCCACCTTCGGGTTGTGGCTGGCGATCGGGCCGCAGCCGCGGCTGCCGTTCGCGATCGTGGCCGCCGTCAGCGTGCTGATCATCGCCTGCCCGTGTGCGCTGGGTCTGGCCACGCCAATGTCGATCATGGTCGGGGTCGGGCGCGGCGCCAGCGAGGGCGTGCTGGTCAAGAACGCCGAGGCCCTCGAACGACTGCAGAAGGTCGACACCCTCGTCGTCGACAAGACCGGTACCCTCACCCAGGGCCGCCCCAGCCTGGTCGACCAGCAGGGCGTCGACGGCCACGAGGATGCCCGGACACTGCTGCTCGCCGCGGCTGTGGAGGCCGGCTCCGAACACCCCCTCGCCAGGGCGGTGGTCGATGCTGCCCGCCAGACGGGACGCACGGTGCCGGCGGCCAGCGATTTCGCCGCCCACCCGGGTGGCGGTGTCAGCGCCACCGTCGACGGTCAGCACGTGCTCGTCGGCAGCCCCGCCTTCCTGGGCAGCCAGCACGTCGACACCCATGCCCTGGACGCCGTGGTGGAGGCCTACCGTCGCCGTGGCGCGACCGCGATCGTCGTGGCCGTCGACGGCAGGCCCGCCAGTGTGCTGGCCATCGCCGACCCGCTCAAGGCGACCACCGCCGGCGCGATCGAGGACCTGCGTCGGCGCGGGATGAAGGTCGTCATGCTCACCGGCGACAATGCCACCACCGCCCGGGCCATCGCCGACGAGCTGCACATCGACCAGGTCGTCGCCGACGTCCTGCCCGACCAGAAGCACGGCCACGTGCAGGCCCTGCAGGCCCAGGGCCACACGGTCGTTATGGCCGGCGACGGCGTCAACGACGCCCCCGCCCTCGCCGTGGCCGACGTGGGTGTGGCCATGGGCACCGGCGCCGACGTGGCCATCGAGAGCGCCGACGTGACCCTGCTCGGCGGTGACCTGGCCGCCCTGGTCAAGGCCCGCGACCTGTCGGTCGACACGATGCGCAACATCCGCCAGAACCTGGTCTTCGCGTTCGTGTACAACGTGGTCGGTATCCCGCTGGCCGCCGGCGCCCTCTACCCGGCCTTTGGCTGGCTGCTGTCGCCCGTCATCGCGGCCGCCGCCATGGCCCTCAGCTCGGTCAGCGTGATCACCAACTCGCTGCGGTTGCGCCGTCACCGCTGACCCCAAGAGCCCAGCCGGTCGTTGTTCACCCCATCACAGATGCCCGGGCTCGGGTGTGGGCGAGGCGGTAGGAGTTGGTGCCGGTTTCGATGATGGTGGCGTTGTAGGTGAGGCGGTCGACGATTGCTGCGCACAGGCGTGGGTCGGTGAAGGTGTCGGTCCAGGCGGAGAAGGACTGGTTGGAGGCGATCGCGATGGCGTTCTTCTCCTCTCGTTCGGTGAGGACCTGGAACAGCAGCTCGGCGCCTCGCCGGTCGAGTTCCATGTAGCCGAGCTCGTCAATGACGAGGAGGTCGACGCGGCCGTAGCGGTTGATGGTCTTGGTGAGTTGTTTCTCGTCGGCGGCTTCGACGAGCTCGTTCACGAGCCGGGTGGCGAGGGTGTATCGGACGCGGTAGCCCTGTTCGGCTGCGGCCGTCGCGAGGGCGATGAGCAGGTGGGATTTTCCGGTGCCGGAGTCCCCGATCAGGCACAGGGGGTTGCGGTTCCCGCCAGATCGTGGAGGGCTTGCGGCTACGCGGCGTCCGGGACGGGCGTCGCGGTGGTCTGCTCGTAATTGACCGGTGACATCATGCCAGCGGCGCTGTGCCGGCGTTGGTGGTTGTAGAACCCGTAGGCCCAGTCGATGACGACGGCCCGGGCCTGGGCCCGGGTGTCGAACTCTTGCCGGGACAGGACTTCCCACTCCAGGGAGGAGAAGAACGCCTCAGCGGCGGCGTTGTCGAAGCATTATCCGGCTAATCGGGATGCTCACCGTCCACGGGCTGACAGCCACGCAGGTGGCGGAGTGGTGCGCGGGCGGCCTCAACGTCCGTGAGGTCGGTCGACTTCGACGCCTCACGGTTCCCACCAGAGATGACCATTAGCGCCTGGGGACCGGGCTTTCGCGAGCACCGGGGTCGCCTGGTGGGTTGTGCCAGTGAGCGGCGGTCACGGTGGCCGGGCGGAAGGCGGGTGTGATGGCAACGGGTGAAGGCATGGAAAGTCTGGAGCGCGCGGTCGGGTTGTTGATGACCGCGGCGGAGCGTTCTCGGTTGGTGACGTGGGACTTAGAGGAGCTGGGGGCATTCCAGCGCGACACGGCGGTGAACGAGGCGCTGTGGTTGGCCACCGGGCTGTTGGAGCCGGACGTGGTTCCTGTCCCGGTGGAGGTCGAACAGCTGGGCGTCCTCGCGGTGTTGGAGGAGGTTGAGCGGGAGCTGCGTCGGGTGGCGATTGGCGCCTATCCGGCTGGGACGAGTGCGGTGGTCGTGTTGGTATGCGATCTGGTCGGGGAGGACTGGTGCCTGGGCTGAGGCCGTCGGAGGCAGACCGTCTGGCACGGCATCTCCTCGTCGACGATCCCGGGGACCTGGCGGCATCGGTGATGGGCTTGGCCTACGTCGTGGACGCTGCAAGCCAGCGAACCCGACAGGACGCGGCAGGGGCGGCGACGATCCTGGAGGTGTCGGCGTCGGCGTTGACCCACGTGCTGCAGTCGCGTTCCTGGAAGACAGAGGTACCGGCGCCTGCGATGGTGGCGGTGGCCGATGCCATCGGGCAGATGAGGCCCGGGCATGGTGTGGAGCGTGAGCTGGTGCATGTCGCGTACCTGGCGGCTCACGCCGCGTCGAAGGTCGCGGCCAAGGCGGGGAACGGTGAAGTGCTGGGCGCGGTACGCGCGGTCGAGCTGGGCCTGGATGCCGCCCTGCACGGACACGCACCGGGCAAGCATCGTGCCGATATCGGCAGGGAGTTCAGCACGGCGGTGATGGAGTGGGCGCGTGCTGTGGATCGCTGTGCTCAGAGGCCGTCGGTGATGACGCAGTTGGTGACGGCGCGCGCTGCGGGCTCGGTGCTGGTCGCGGTGGACGCCATCGCCCAAGCCCAGGCGACCCGGAGCAGCGAAGCGCTCGTGGACTACAGCGACGCGATCAAGCCGGCGCTGGCCAAGAGTTTGCGGGCGTGGGGTGAGCATCACCGGCAGTGGGCCAAGCTGATGTCGCCGGGGGAGCGGGTCGACCCGGACCTCATGGCTGCCACCACGAGGCTCATGCGCGCCAGCCGTGAAGTACCCGTTGGTGGAGGTGAGTCGCGGTCCTGGGATGCTGCGGTCACGGCCCTGAGCCTGACGCGACATGTCGCCGCCGTCAGCAGCCAGCCTCTCCACCCCGGTTCGTTGAAGGCGCCAGCGGAGCTGGTCGCCTCGATGCTGGCAGCCGCACTGCCGCCCAACGGCTCCGAGCTGCAGGTCGCGTGGCTCAAGCTCGAGCGCCTCGAGGGACGCGCGAACGTGACCGTCCCGTAACCAGTGCTGGTGAAGCTGGCCGCGGTGGGTAACGCGACTGTACGAGGTGCTGACCGGGCCCTGCAGTCCAGCTATCTCATGATGAGCCATGCTGCGACCCCGACGACGGTGCCAGCGGGCAGAGCGGGCGCAGTCCCGGCTCTGCCACCCTCAATATCCGCGCCTTCGCCCAGGTGCGTGTGAGCGCTGTCACGCCGAAAGTCGGACGTTGCGGTTCGCCGAGATTTGCGTTGCCGTGCCCCCGGCGACCCGCGAAACTCGTCGCATGGCGAACACTTCAGACCGCAATGACTGGCGCGAGCGCCTGACCTTCACCCCAATAACCGTCGAGGCAGCCCAGGTGATCGCTGACCACTGGAAGTACCCCGCGCCCTATGACTTCTACGACGCCACGGCTGACGTGGAGGACTACAAGGAGTTCGTCACTCCCGCCCAATGGCCCGACCGGTTCTGGCAGGTCCGCCACCACGAAGACCTCGTGGGCTTCTTCACAGCAGACACACGCGATGACGACCGTTGCGAGATCAGCCTCGGCCTCCGCCCCGATCTGACCGGAGGCGGCTGTGGCCTCAGCTTCCTGCAGGCTGCCTTGGCCCTCTTGGAGACCGAAGGGCTCACGCAGTCACCGGTCACGCTGAGCGTTGCGGCATTCAACCAGCGGGCCACAAAGGTCTACGAAGCAGCCGGCTTCGCCACCATCCGGACGTACACGCAGGCCACCAACGGCAGCACCTACGACTTCATCGAGATGGAGCTGCGCAAGCACTGATCGACGCCCGCTCTTGCCGCGGCGGTCTAGTGCCAGCGGGCGCGCGCGTCGGCACTCTCGGGGAGGCTCAGGCGCCCACTGGCCACAGCGATGACCAAGTCGTAGGCGTCGTCATCCGGCGCCTCCACCCAGGCGCCATTGATGTCGAGGAAGACGACGGTGGCGAGCCACCCGAGGCGCTTGTTCCCATCCACGAGAGCGTGGTTGCGGACCAGCGATTCCAACAGTGCAGCAGCCTTCTCGTCCAGACTCGGGTACGCCTCACGACCCCACAGGCTTGTTCGCGGCCGATGGGCCGCCGAGTCCAGCAGGCCCAAGTCACGCAATGGGCCAACCTGCAGGTCGTCGACCAGCGCGAGCAGGTCCTCCAGGTCGAGGTACTCGGTCACTGCCCGAGTCGCTCCAGCACGTCGGCATAGCGCGCACGAGCTCGACGGGACGAACCCGACACCTTGCGCTCATGCCCCCGCCGCTCGGCCGCCTCGTGAATCGCCCGGATCGTGGCCTCCTGACGGCTGATCCCCTCGTCCTGTGCCAGACGTGCGAGAACTCGCTCATCGTCCTCGGTCAACCGCAGAGTCATTGCCATGACTCCATGATACCAATGTGGTATCGCACTCATGCCAGGATCGGAAAGGCGCGACCGTTTCCCGCGAAATCAGATGGTTCTTACAGCGGAGCGGCTGTTCTCGATGTGCCAGGCCATGAGGGCCGCGTCGTCGAGACCGGTAGGAGTGGGGTTCTTGGCGCTACGAAGCAGCTCGGTGACCCGGCCCAGGGGGAGGCAGTCGACACCGAGGATCCCGTCATAGCCGTCATAGCCCTCGTGCAGGCGAAGGATTCGCCCGTCAGAGCTGAAGACCTGCGCTTCGGAACCGTGCTCTTTGGGGGCTCCCACCGTGGCTATGGCTGCGCCGGCGGTGGAATGTGTCAACGACGGCCGAAAAGTGAGCAGGAATCGACGCCTGAAAACTGAGCAGGTCCGGGCGCCGTCCGACTGAGATCACAGGCCAAAAGCGCCTCCTTGGACAAGGATCACGACGCCCAAGATGATCAGGACGAGTGGGAACAGGATGTGTTCGGACTTCTCGAGGGCCTCGTCGATGCCCGGCCGGGTGGCCACGAACTTCGCAATGGCCACGAGGACTGCGACGAACAGCAGGAAGACTGCGCAGTAGGTCAGGATGCTGGCTGGACTGACACTGAGGAAGACGGGGACGTAGACACCGATGTTGTCCCCGCCATTGGCGAAGGTCACAGCCGCGACGGTCAACGGCGCGACCTTCTTGCGGTCATCGAGCTCGTCATCGTCCTCGCCCTGCCATGCCTCCCATGCGGCGCGAAGCCCCAAGAGCAGGGGGATCAGACCGAAGTAGGGGATGGCGGATTCCGGCAGGGCCAGGCTCGCGCCCCAAGTAGTCAGGAGAGCCGCGCCAAGGATGCCCAGGAATCCCAGGTACTGACCCACGACGATGCGTCGCGTGGTTCCTGCGCGGCCAGCGCCACGAGCGAAGAACAGCGACAACACGATGACGTCGTCGATGTTGGTCGCGACGAACAGGCCGACGGCCTGGATCATGGTGGCCAACATCAGCGGACCTCCTGGCAGGCGCTATCGCTGCAGGCCGGATCGAGACAGGGTGCGGCGTCGTTCACGGCCAGTGTCACCTCGACCAGCGAAGTGAGAGCGTCGCGCAGGTGATGATCGGCGATGTCGTAGCGGACCTTGCGCCCCTGCATCTCGGCCACGACAATGCCGCAGTCACGCAGGCAGGCCAGATGGTTCGACACGTTCGACCGGGTCAGGTCCAGACTCTGGGCGAGTTCGGCGGGATACGAGGGCGCATCCAGCAGGCTCAACAGGATGCGCGCTCTGGTGGGGTCAGCCAGGGCCCGTCCGATGCGGTTCAGGGCGTCAAGACGCGAAGCAATGGTCAGCATGTGCTGAATAGTACAGTAGCAGCTGACGTGTTGATGGGTGAGCCCTGGCGCGAGGTGGGGTGCCCCCCAGCCACGCATCTTCTTCTCTGCCCCTAGACGGTATGGGTGAGCCCGATCTGGGGTGAGGCTCTGGTGGGCCGGGGCCTCGCCGCGCAACGATTCGTGGGTTGCCGGACAGGGGCGGCCTGTCTGGCCTTTCCGACATACGTGGGAGGCCCCGGTTGTTTACCGAGCGTACGAGTGTTGGCCTGGACGTGCATGCCCGCAGCGTCGTGGCGCATGCCATGGACGTCCAGACCGGCGAGATCTTCAAGGCCCGACTCTGCCCCGACCCCGCCGAAGTGACCGGCTGGATCAAGACCCTGCCCGGGCCGGCCGCGGCGATCTACGAGGCCGGCCCGACCGGATACGGCCTCGCCCGAACACTCCTGTCGCACGACATCAGGACGGTCGTGGCGGCCCCGTCCAAGCTGCAACGGCCTTCGGGATCG
>DGKN01000107.1 GCA_002387005.1 Propionibacteriaceae bacterium UBA4569 | reverse complement strand
GGCGACGGCGGCACGGTAGTCGGTGGGGTCGTTGCGGTCCCGCGGTGGGTCCGGGACGACGACGACCGGCACCCCGTGGGCGTCGGCGACCGCCTGCCGGACCGCCAGCTGCTCATCCCTGGCGTCCCCGGCGTGCGCTCCGGGGGTCGCGGACTTGTCCAGAGCGACCACGCACGAGCAATCCCGCAGGGCCTCGGAGACCTCGGGGGTCACGTGCCGAGGTCCCATCCCCATGCCGAGGACGCGGATCCTGGTGACGGCCGGCTGGGGGGCCCCCTCGACCAGCTCGGGGATCGCTGCCTCGGCCTGTGGGTTCGTTGCCTGGCCCTCGGGCACCCTGGACCGTTGGACGCTCACTGGCCCTCCTCCAGGTCGCCCTCGAGCTCGAGGTAGACCGCCTGCATCTGGGCCATCAACTCAGCGTCCGGCTCGGCCCACAGGCCCCGGTCGGCTGCCTCGTGCAACCGCTCCACGATCCCGCGCAGCGCCCACGGATTCACCTCGCGCATGAACTGCTGGTTGGTGTCGTCCAGCACATATTCGCGCGCCACCTTGTCATACATCCAGTCGTGCACGACGCCCGCGGTCGCGTCGAAGCCGAACATGTAGTCGACGGTCGCAGCCAACTCGAAGGCGCCCTTGTATCCGTGCCGCTGCATCGCGGAAATCCACCGGGGGTTGACGACGCGCGCCCGGAACACCCGCGCCGTCTCCTCTGCCAAGGAGCGGGTCCGCACCCGGTCGGGGCTGGTCGAGTCGCCCACATAGGCCTTGGGTTCGACCCCGGTCAGCGCCCGCACCGTGGCGACCATGCCGCCGTGGAACTGGTAGTAGTCGTCCGAGTCGAGCACGTCGCTCTCGAGGTTGTCGACATTCTTCGCGGCCACCTGGATGCGCCGGTAGTTCTGCCGCATGTCGTCAGACGCCGGGACGCCGTCCAGCTCGCGCCCGTAGGCGTAGCCGCCCCAGGTCGTGTACACCTCGGCCAGGTCGTCGTCGCTGCGCCAGTTGCCCGACTCGACCACCTGCAGGATCCCGGCGCCATAGCTGCCGGGCTTCGAGCCGAAGATGCGCGTCGTCGCGCGCCGCAAGTCGCCGTGCTCGGCCAGGTCGGCGTCAGTGTGCGCGCGGACATAGTTCTGCTCGGACGGCTCGGCGAGCGCTGCCACCAGCTGCACGGCGTCGTCGAGCATCCGGACGACGTGCGGGAAGGCGTCGCGGAAGAAGCCCGAGATCCGAACGGTGACGTCGATCCGCGGACGTCCCAGTTCCTCCAGCGGGACGACGACCAGCTCGCTCACCCGACGCGATGCCTCGTCCCATTCTGGACGGACGCCCAGCAAGGCGAGCACTTCGGCGATGTCGTCGCCGCTGGTGCGCATCGCGGACGTGCCCCAGACCGAGAGCCCGACCTGCTTGGGGTACTCCCCGGTCTCCTCCAGATGCCGCGCGACCAGGGATTCGGCGATCGCCTGCCCCGTCTGCCAAGCCAGCCGGCTGGGGACCGCGCGTGGGTCGACGGTGTAGAAGTTGCGCCCGGTGGGCAGGACGTTGACCAGCCCGCGCAGGGGCGATCCGGAGGGTCCGGCAGGGACGAATCCGCCCGCCAGCGCGTGCACCACGGCGTCCAGTTCGTCGGTGGTCCTGTCCAGTCGGGGGACGACCTGTTGCGCAGCAAACCGCAGGACCTTGGCGACGGCCTCTCGGACATTGCCCGAGCCCTCACCGACTCTCCCCGACCCCTCACCGACGCTCCCCGACCCCTCACCGACGATTCCGGACCCCGCGATCACGGACTCGATGGCGCTGACATCCCAGCCCGCGTCCTCCATCCCTTGGACCAAGGCCCTTGCCTGCCGCTCCACCTCGTCCACCCTGGTGAGGGGATCATCGACACCCAGCCCCAGCGCCACCCGCAGCCCCGGGACCGACCCTCGCGACCCCGACCACACCTGCGTCGCCCGCAGGATCGCCAGCACCAGGTTCACCCGCGCCTCCCCGACCGGCGCGGCGCCCAGCACGTGCAACCCGTCGCGGATCTGCGCATCCTTGACCTCGCACAGCCAGCCATCGACGGGCAGCAGGAAGTCGTCCAACTCCTCGCCCTGGGGCAGCTCGTCCAGTCCGAGGTCGCGATGCATCTCGGCGGCGCGCATCAGCGCCCAGATCTCGCCGCGGACGGCGGGCAGCTTGCCCGGGTCCATGGCGGCGATGTTGGCGTGCTCATCCATCAACTGCTCAAGCCGCGCGATGTCGCCATAGCTCTCGGCACGGGCCATCGGCGGAACCAGGTGGTCGACGATCACGGCGTGCGCCCGGCGCTTGGCCTGCGCTCCCTCCCCGGGATCGTTGACAAGGAAGGGATAGATGAACGGCAGCGAACCGATCGCCGCGTCCGGGCCACAGGCCTTCGACAGCGCCGCGGTCTTGCCGGGCAGCCACTCCATGGAGCCGTGCTTGCCGAGGTGGACGACAGCGTCCGCCCCGAATCCGTGCTCGATCCAGCGATAGGCGCCGATGTAGTGGTGGCTCGGCGCGAGGTCCGGGTCGTGGTAGATCGCGACCGGGTTCTCCCCGAAACCGCGCGGCGGCTGCACCAGGATCACGATGTTGCCGACCGGCAGCGTCGCCAGCACCAGTTCGCCTGCATCGTTGACGTACAGCGTCCCCGGCCCCTCGCCCCAGGCCTCGGCCATCGCGTCGCGCAGTTCGGCGGGCAGGTCACGCGTCCAATCGCGGTACTGCTCGGACGTGATGCGGACGTGCGCGTCGGTGAGCTGCGCATTGGTCAGCCACTCCTCGTCCTGCCCGCCCGCGGCGATGAGCTGGTGGATCAGCGCGGTGCCCGCGGCGACGTCGTCGTCTGTGTCCAGCAGCCGGGTGACGTCGTTGTCGCCGCCCAGGTCATAGCCCTCGTCCCGCAGCCGGCGCAGCAGCCGGATCGCGGAGACGGGCGTGTCGAGCCCGACGGCGTTGCCGATCCGCGCGTGCTTGGTCGGGTAGGCGGAGAAGACCAGCGCCAGTTTCTTGTCGGCGTTGGGAATCCGACGCAACCGCGCATGCCGGACGACGAGTTGCGCGAGCCGGGCGCAGCGCTCGGGGTCGGCGACATAGCGGGGCAGCCCGTCGGCGTCGAACTCCTTGAAGGAGAAGGGCGGCCCGATGATGCGTCCGTCGAACTCCGGGATGGCGATCTGGTTGGCGGCATCGAGTGGGGTGACGCCGTCGTCGCTGGCTTCCCACTCGGCGCGCGAGCTGGTCAGGCACAGCCCCTGGATCACCGGGATGTCGAGCGCGGTCATCCGGGCGACGTCCCAGCTCTCGTCGTCCTCACCGGCGGACGCGGTGGCCGGGGTCGACCCACCGGCGGCCAGGACGGTGACGACGAGCGCGTCCAGAGTCCCGAGGGCTTCGTAGAGTTCATCGGGAGCGGCGCGCAGGGAGCCCGCATGGATCGGCAGCCCGATGGCCTGGCCGGTGGCGTCAATGGCATCGGCGAGATCGTGGGCGAAGGCGTCATTCCCGGCGACGTGCTGCGCGCGGTAGTAGAGAACGCCGACGCGTGGCACGCCCTCACGATCCCGCAGCTTGTCGAGGGGCCTTGGCGCCCAACCCCAGCTCGGGACCGACACCGGTGGCTCGAAACCCTCGCCGGTCAACAGCACCGTGTCGGACAGGAAGCCGTGCAGCTGCTTCAGGTTCTCCGGGCCACCCTCGGCCAGGTAGGCGTGGGCCTGCGCGGCAACGCCCATCGGCACCGTCGACAGCTCCATCAGTTCCGCGCTGGGGGCCTGCTCACCGCCCAGCACCACCATCGGGACGCCAGCCGCGAGCACCTTGGTGAACCCGGAACACAGGTCCTGCGGGCCACCCAGGATCCGCGCCACCACCAGGTCGCAGCCGCGCAACTCGTCCAGCAGGCCCTGGTGTGCGGGACGGGAGGGGTTCGCGAGCACATAGTCGGCGCCACTCGCGCGGGCCGAGAGCAGGTCGGTGTCGGACGTGGACAGCAGCGCGAGACGCATCGTGGCTCCTCCGTCGGGGTTCTCGCCCCGGATGGTCAGGTGGGATCACCCGTGGCCAGTGTCTGGCTGCCCCTCGGCCGGGAAGACCCAGAGGACACAGTGGCGGAACCGCCCCGGACTCGCACCGGGTTCCATGCCACGAGCTGCGCCAACCCTAGCCGGGCTGGCCAGCCGCTGTGCGAGGATGTCAGCCAGCACAACTCCACACCCCATGACGGGAGCGAGGAAGCCGGACGAGCCGGCACGGTCGCGCCACTGTGTTCGTCCCCAGCACGACGAGGGACGGGAGCCAGGAACTCGCCCGCCATGGAATCCGACTACCCGGGACGCGTCATCCCGAAGGGACCACCATGCACATAGCCGAAGGCTTCCTCTCCCCCATCCAGTGCGCCATCTGGTACGGCGCGAGCGCGCCGTTCGTCGTCCACGGTGCCCGCGCCGTGATCGCGGAGACCCGCAAGAACCCCGAGAACCGAATGCTGCTGGGGGCTGCTGGCGCGTTCACCTTCGTCCTTTCGGCGATCAAGCTGCCCTCGGTGACCGGATCGTCCTCGCACCCGACCGGGACGGGTCTGGGCTCGGTGCTCTTCCGTCCCCCGGTGATGGCCTTCCTGGGGACGGTCGTGCTCCTCTTCCAAGCCTTGTTGCTCGCCCACGGCGGCATCACGACGCTGGGCGCCAATGCCTTCTCGATGGCCATCGTCGGGCCGTGGGCTGGGTATGCGGCATGGCGGACGCTGCGTCGGTTCGGCACATCGGTGGCGGTCTTCGCCGCGATGGCGCTGGCTGACCTGGCCACCTACGTCACCACCTCGGTGCAGCTCGCGATCGCATACCCGGACGCATCGTCCGGCATCGCCGGCGCGCTGGCCAAGTTCCTCGGGATCTTTGCGGTGACACAGATCCCGCTCTGCGTGATGGAGGGTCTGCTGGGTGTGCTGGTGCTGCGCTTCCTGTCCCGGGTTGCGGCTGACGACCTCAACCGGATGGGGGTGTTGGCCGATGCGTGATCGTCGCTGGAACACCCACCTGCTGAGCACTGCTGCGCTGGTTGTCGCGATCGTCGCCATCTTCGCCGCGTCGCTGTGGTTCGGACGTCCACACGACGGCCAGGAAGGTTTCGCCGGGACGGACGCCGTGGTCACCGAGACCCTCTCCGAGTCGGGCGTCGAACCATGGTTCAAGCCGCTCTTCTCACCTGGCAGCTCCGAGATCGAGTCCGGCCTGTTCGCGCTGCAGGCGGCGATCGGGGCCGGGCTGTTCGGGTACTTCGTCGGCAACCTGCGGGGGCGTCAGGTCGAGCGCGCCGGGCATTCTTCCAGCACCGACGATCCCGAGCACCCCGACTCCTCAAGCAGCCAGGTCGACGAGGGCTGATGCACGCGCACTGGATCGACGACGCGGCCTGGGCCTCGCCCTGGCGCGCTCGGCAGGTCGGCGAGAAGGTCGTGCTCAGCCTCGGCCTCGTGCTCACCGCGCTGGTGCTGCCCCCATGGCCGACGACAATGCTCGTGAGCCTGGTCGCGGCCGTGGTCATCGTCGGTTTCGCGCGGATCCCGGCCCGGGTGCTGCTGCTGGTGATGGCCGCACCACTGGCCTTCATCGCCATCTCCGCGGTCTCGGTGGTGCTCGGGGTCGGGGTCGCGGCGGCGGACGTCTGGTGGCGCTGGGGTCCGTTCTCGATCGGGCCCGACGGGCTGGCGCGCGCCGCCGGATTGGTCGGGCACTCGATCGCCGGCACGCTCGCGCTGATGGTGCTGGCCACCACGACCCCGATGGTCGACCTGCTCACCTGGGCCCGGCGGGGGGCCCTCCCCGCCCCCCCCGGCGGGGGCCCCC
>DGKN01000087.1 GCA_002387005.1 Propionibacteriaceae bacterium UBA4569 | reverse complement strand
ATCACATGAGGCACGGCCCCCACCACGCGGGGACTTGACCGTGAGGCACTACGGCCCTACGTCGCCGTGGGGATGCGGTCGCTGGACCGGGTCGACTCCCACTTCATCGAGTTCTTCGTGCGAAACTTCGGCCAGACGGCGGCATTCGACGTGCAGGTCACGAGCGACCCGCCCCTGCAACAGGCGTGGCAGGGCGAGGCGGCCGAGCCAATGTGGGTGTTCGACGTCCTGCCAACGCTCGTCCCCGGCGACGAGTGGACACAGATGCTGGGCTTTGCCCCATCGCACTTCGAGGGCGGTCTGCCCATGAAGTACGACGTCACCGTGACGTGGAAGGACTCCGACGGGGAACCTTTCACCGCGAAGTACTTCCTGCACTGGGACGCCCACCGGAACCGCAGCAGCGTTTCACAGAAGACGGTCCACCACCTGGCTGGGACGATGCGCGACGTTGAGAAGGACCTCAAGGCCATCGAGAAGGCGCTTGGGAAGGTCGGCACGCGGTGAGTTTCGGCAATCGAACTCTGTCGTCCGTGGCCCGCTAATGCAATGTCTCCCGACAGACCGTGTACCGGGACCTAGAGAAGGTGGCGAAGTGATGCAGGAGGGAGAGCAAGACATGAGTGATGACGAGCAGGAGACGACGCCGGACGACAACTTGGAGGAGTTCGTCGTCGACGTGCCCGTTGGTAACGGTGAGAGGTCGATGACCCTGCATGAGTTGCAGGAGGCCGTGGAGGACGAGTCACATCCCCGCCATGCGGAGACTGTGCAGCGCAGCAAGGAGCTCGCTGAGCAGCTGAAACCGGCGATGGAGCGTCTCCGCCAGACGGTGCTGGCGCAGACAGGGATGAGGGCGAGTTTGGCGCGGACCCAGGAGACCGTGGCAAGGGCGGCGACCTTCTTCGCCGCCCGCGTCGACATCCCGAAGTTCGATATGCCGAAGGTGGACATGGCGAGCCCCGTGATCGAGCAGAACCAGAGATGGCAGCACTCGCTGCGCGAGCAGCAAGAGGAACTCGAACGGGCTATCAACGCGGGCGTCAAAGCCAAAACTGAGAGGCGGCGTTTGGAGGACCAACGTGCCGAGCAGACTCTCGACGTGCTCGCCTCTATGGACGCTCATCTGGCGCACTTGAACACGAGGATCGAAAGCGTGGACGCCAGGATCGAAGCTGGCAACTCCAGCTCGTCGAAGGTGGCGGGCTGGACGATCCTAGTCGCCGTTCTTACGCTACTGGCAACTGTCGCGGGCATCGTGGTCACGGTGCTGCTGAGCAGGTAGCGCAGGCCTAGACTCCCAAGCGATGGCCGTCGGCCCCCGCCGACGTCATTCTCCTTCCCGGCCACGACAATGACGAAGGGCTGGGGCTGCAGAAGCAGCCCCAGCCCTTCACAACAGGGATGAGCGTGGAGCTCAGGGGGCAGGTGTCGAACACCTGGCGCTTGGTCAGCACCTAGTGCTGGTCGGTCAGTGGGTAGTTGCGGCGTGAGCAATCAGCCCAGAAGCCCCTGGTCAGGGCGCGACGCCAGCACCGCTCTCGCGCGCGCAACACTGGACGCCCACGCCTGCACATCCGTGTCGATCCACCCCAAGAGTTTCAGACAGTCCTCGACATCCCCCGCCAGGTTGCGCGCGTGAATGGGCTCATGGTGAGCAAGACGGTTTCGCAGGCCATGCATCGATGCGACCACACGATCAACCTTCTGGCGACTCTGCGGCTGCAAGTTGGGGAAACCGTGACGAAGAGCCGGCGTCCAGAGAGTTGCTTCATAGCGACTGGCCAACAGGTAGCGCCAGAACCCAAACGTCAGCTCAGCCACGACCCTCCCCCGCGTCTCCGACCGGCCACCTCGGGTAGCCCGTTGTCTCGCCGTGGCGATGTCGGCGTGGGCGCGGGGCTGAAGCAGATGACCGGGGTCATCGAACCACTCCATACGCGAGTCCTGGTGCAGAACAGCGAGTTGACTCGCCATCGTGTTACGTAGCGCGATCTCACACATGCCGATCAACTCGTACATGGCTCCCGACATCGTCAGGTTCCACTCATACAGGTGCAGAGCTGCCTCAGGATCGCCCTCGCAGGCGTCG
Organism: Propionibacteriaceae bacterium UBA4569; assembly: GCA_002387005.1. GTDB lineage: Bacteria > Actinomycetota > Actinomycetes > Propionibacteriales > Propionibacteriaceae > Luteococcus > Luteococcus sanguinis. Next base: position 2,038 of record DGKN01000087.1, on the reverse strand, counting down.
AGGTAGGGCTGAAACCTCTCGGAGGACAGCACACCCACCACTCGTTCCTGCGAAAACACCACCCAATCCCCCGTGCTAAAATTGGCCCCGAAGACCCCGGAAGGCCTCTGCTTGCAAGTCTCCGGGGTTATTTCTTTGCCCAAGCCTAGACCTGCCCGCCCCATGACTAGGAATTCTGCGCACTCTGGTCGGCCGTTGGCGGTTGAATGTGATCATGAGGGCTGATGAGTTCCATGCCGGTGCCCACTGGGCGTACCGGGAGAAGCGAGCACTGGGCACGCCCGCCAGCAAGGTGCAGCTGGTGATGTGGGTGCCAAGGAAGCCGCCAAGCCGCAAGGCTCCGCAGGTCAAGATCCGTCACGTGGACGGCGACCTGACCGGTATGGAGGAGTTCGTCTCACCAAGTCGCCTGTTCTGTCCTTGAAAGGACTGGGCACGACTCCTGAAGTGGGAGCAGTCAGAGCGCCATCTGGGCGAGTATGCCAGCGACCAGTGCCCCGACAAGGCGTTGATCGACGCGGCCAACGCCGCCTTCGGCGCTTCGGGCGAGGACATCTACGTCGATGACATCCGCGGATACACCCGCCGCATCGATGTCGACGCCTTGGCGCGCGTCGCCAAGCGGGCCGGATGGCCACCGGAGCGGACTCCGTGGCACCAGAGACCCAACTTCGTCCGCGACGGCGACGCCTTCATTGCCAACCACCACCTAGTCGAGTTGGCGCACGACTTCGCCGAGCATGAGGCTGACGCCATCACGATGCACGTGGATGCCGAGGAGGCCGAGTACCGCGAGCGGGGCTTCAGGGATGACCGGTTCTGGCACGAGCTCCTGCTCAAGGACGGCCCGGGCCACTCGATCGTGCGGGACTAGGCGGGGACCACTGCGCGCACGAGCCTCGCCCAGGAGGTCCGGGATCTGCGAAGCCTGGTCTTCGAGGCGCTCAATGCACTCCGCAAGGCCGGCGCGAGCAAGGAGGCCGACAAGATCCAGCGCAAGCTCGACAAACACCCCGCGCCCGACTGGAGCTGACCTGTGGTGCTCAGCGTAATGGCTTTCGCCGGCCGAGCGGGAGCGCGGCCTGACCCGCAGCCTTCCTGAAAGGATGGGGGGGTGTTCCCTCGCTTCGTTCGGTCGACCTCTTGGGATGGGGTGCCGAACCCATGGCCCTCGGTCAGCACCTGGTGCTGGTCGGTCAGTGGGTGGTTGCGGCGTGAGTCGTGGAAGTGACTACTGCCGGCCGTAGCAGCCTGAGCCAGCGGAGCTCATTGCAGAGCCGGGATCCCATGAACTCCGCATGGGCGATGCGCTTGCCAACGGCAGCCGGGAAGGAAGGGAGAAGCTTCAGACTATTGTTCGGCCATGAGCAACACTGCGGACGCGAGAGCACGCCGCGAGGAAGAGATCGCCTTCCTCATCATGGAAGACGTACTCGGTGTGGACATCCGGCTCGCAGACGCCGGAGGCGGGAACAGCAAGCCGGACGGCGAGTGGGTTATCCCAGGAAGCAAACGAAGGGGCATCATCGAGGTCACAGCCCCCGACGAAAGAAAGTTGCTCAAGAAGTGGGCCCAGCAACTCAGGGATGGCCGGTACCAAGAAGAGTCTGGCGCAATGCCGACTCGGTTCAACCAGCTCACCGAGGTCTGCAACGAAATACTCTCCGAGGCATGGGTACTCCCCAACTTCAAAAAGCTGAAGGCGACACCGGCCGATGAGCGCCATCTGTTCCTGTTCGCCCNNTACGGCCACTACTTCTACCGACTCTCTGACACGTATGCCGACGAGGAATCCGAGCCCGTAGGCGAACTTGATCTCCCGGAGGAGATCGACTGTGTGTGGTTCCGAGGTCGGGCCAACCGTGAGTCGCCGGACGAATGCGTAGTCAGGGTCGCGCGGTTCCTCCGCGGCAGCGGTTGGCAACGTCATGCAGTGACGATCCAGGAACTGGACCTCCCATCCCCGACCCCGAGCATCGCCGGCGAAGACCGATGGGCCGCTCTACGACATCCCAAAGACCGATCTCCGGTTTGAAAC
>DGKN01000160.1 GCA_002387005.1 Propionibacteriaceae bacterium UBA4569 | reverse complement strand
CTCGCGTCCGCGTTGCCCCCGGAGCCCGGGTGGCCTGGACCGGCTCCACCCGCGCTGGGCGTCCGGCACTGGTGGGGGCGGTCGTGGGACTGGTCCCGACCCTGGTGATCGGCGTCGTGTTCTGGACGACGGGGAACCGGAGCGCCGGCCTCCTGATGTTCGTGCTCACGGTCGTGCTGGCCGCGCTCCTCAGCAACCTGCGGTGCCGGGTGACGATCGACTCCCGTGGAGTCAGGGCCCTCGGTCTGGGCTTCGTCCCCTGGGTGCGGATCGGCCTCGACCAGATCGAGGAGGCCACGCTGGAGACCGTCTCCCCGATGGGCGACTTCGGGGGTTGGGGCTACCGCAGCAAGCTGGACGGCTCCGGTTCGTGGGGGCTGGTCACCAGTGGNNGGGGGAGAGGCGTTGGTCATCGAGCGGGCCGGCAAAGGGCCCTTCTACCTGACGGTGGACGGTGCGCGCGAGGCGGCGTCCGTGGTCAACACCCTGGTGGCGCGGACCGGGCGGTGAGCGGCGGTGTGTTGAGCGTCCGGTGTGTTGAGCGGGGTCACGGATGGTCGCCGTGGGTCGTCGCTTCCCACCCCTGCTTGAATGGCGACATGCCGCAATCCCTGACCACGAACATCGATGACGTCGCCCTGGTCTTCGAGGGTGGCGGGATGCGGGCGGCACACACGTCCGCCGTGGTGCAGGAACTGATCGCCAACGAGCTGTGGTTCGACTGGGTCGGCGGGATCTCCGCGGGTGCCACGAACACGATCAACTACGCCAGCCGTGATGCCGCCCGCGCGGCGACCTCCTTCATCGACATGTCCGAGGACCCGAACTTCGGCAGCTGGCGCACCTGGGTGCGCGGCAAGGGCGTGTTCAACGCCGAGTACATCTACGAGCAGACCGGCGAGCCCGGCCAGGCCTTCCCGCTCGACCTCGAGACCTTCACCGCCAACCCCGCCACGGTGCGGATCGGAGCCTTCAACGCCAACACCGGCGAGTCCCGCTACTGGGGCAAGGACGAGATGACGACGGTCCGCGAGATCGGGCAGCGAGCCCGGGCCAGTTCGACGATGCCCGGGTTGATGCCCTTCGTCACCATCGATGGCGAGACCTGGTGCGACGGGGCCCTCGGCCCCAGCGGCGGCATCGCCCTCGACGCGGCGATGGCCGACGGCTACGAGCGCTTCTTCGTCGTCCTCACCCGGCAGAGCGGCTACCGCAAGGCCGCACCGCGCCTGCCGCGCGCCTACGGCGCCCTCTTCCGTCGCTACCCGAAGGTGGCCGCCGCGCTGTTGCAACGGCACGAGAACTACAACCGGACGCTGGAACAGCTGGCCTCGCTGGAGGAACGGGGCCGCGCCTATGTCTACCGTCCGGAACGGATGACGATCTCGAACCAGGAGCGACGCATCGACCGGCTCCGGGCTGCCCACGCGGACGGGGTGACGCAGAGCCGCCGTGACCTGCCGGGCTGGAAGCGCTTCCTCGGACGCTGAGGCCGTGGGCCACCACAACGCTCAGCGACGGGTGGCGATCAAGACCTGCGCGTCGGGGGCGACGGCCACGTCGACCGACTCGAAGCGTTCGTCCTGCAGCCACTCGCGGCGCGTGAGGTCGCTCAGGGCGTCCATCCCCAACCCGTCCAGTCCGCCGGGGAAGTCGTCGATGATGACCAGTCCGCCGGGTTCCATCGCCGCGCACAGCGCCTCCCGGTCGACCCCCGCGGCGGTCTGCTGGTCCAGATAGAGCAACGAAAAGGGTCCGCGGGCAGCCAGGTCGCGGCATCCACCCATCAGCACCTCGACGTCGGCATCGGCGAGCGCCGCGCGAGCCAGCTCGGCCAAGGCCTCATCCCGTTCCACGGTGACGATGTGGGCATGCTCAGGAGCGCCGGTGCGCAACCAGGCGGCGGCCGCCCCGCTGCCGGTGCCCAACTCGCCCAGCGTCCCGGTGCGGGATGCGGCAAGGGTGGCGAGCAGCCGTCCGGTCTCGTTCCGGGTGGTGTGCACATAGCCCACCGCCAGGCTGCTGCGCAGCGCCCGCTGCACCAGGTCGGGGACCTCCGTTGGACTCGTCACCACCACAGTCTGTGCACTCGTCCGAATGCTGGTGAGCCGGTCCCGCGATGTGGAACGACGTGCAGTGCCGAAGGGCGGGAGGGAGGTGGCCGATCGGCCATGATTCACCCAGCTCTCAGGCGTCGAGACCCTAGTCGGGCTAGGATTTGGGGTGGAGGGGGGATGTCATGGGCGAGTTCCTGATCATCGGCGGCATCGGTGCGGGGCTGCTGCTGGTGCTGTTGGTCGTGGGGGATGTGCTGGAGGGCATCAACCACTTCGAGGCGTTCGGCGGTGAACTCTTCTCCTCCGCGGGTCTTGCCGGTTTCATCGGCGCGCTCGGCTTCGGTGGCGCGATCGCGCTGTCGCTCACCCACAGTTATCCCGTCGCGGTCGGGGCCGGCGTGGTGCTGGGTCTGCTGGTCGGATGGCTGGTCGGGTGGCTCACCCGCAAGATCAAGGACGACGAATCGCAGCCCGCCCTGCGGACCGCCTCGCTGGTTGGTCTCGGCGGCACCGTCATCTCCGACATTCCGGTGGCCGGCTACGGCGAGGTGCGCCTGTTCGCGGGCGGGCAGCCGATGAAGATCAACGCCCGCGCAGACCACCCGCTGGCGGCGGGAACCAGGGTGTGGGTCAGCGACGTCCTATCCGCAACCGCCGTCCAGGTGCAGGCGACCGACGCCCTGGAAGCCGGCCCCGAAGAGCTCCAGTAGCACCGCCGCTCGACGTCCATTTCGTCCCCCAGCTTTCGTCACCCACTTCGTCACCAGATCGTCCGAAGTCGTTCCACAAGGAGAAACATGCCTTCACCGCTGCTCACCGCCATCCTCGGCCTGGTGGTGCTCTTCGTCCTGGTCGGCCTACTGGTCGCCAGCCGGTACAAGGTCGCCGGACCCAACGAGGCCTACCTGGTCACCGGTCGCAAGGGCAAGGAGGTCCGCAACATCGAGACCGGGGTCGTGTCCACCGACCTGTCCGGCCAGAAGGTCGTGATGGGCGGCGGCGTGTTCGTCGTCCCCTTCGTGCAGCGCCTGGGAGTGCTGGACCTGTCCAGCCGTCGCATCCCGGTGCAGATCCGTGGTGCCGTCTCCGGCCAGGGCATCAAGCTCAACCTGGACGGCGTCGCCATCGTCAAGGTGGGTGGCAACGAGGACTCGATCCGCGCCGCGGCCCAGCGCTTCATGACCCAGCAGGACGAGATCGAGACCTTCACCCAGGAGACCCTCGCGGGCGCGCTGCGTTCCATCGTCGGTTCGCTGAGCGTCGAGCAGATCATCCGTGACCGTGCCGCCTTCGCCCAGCGCGTCGCGGACGAGTCGGAGGCCTCGCTGACCGGTCAGGGCCTGGTGCTGGACGCCTTCCAGATCCAGGACATCACCGACGACGGCAGCTACCTGAGCGACCTCGGACGTCCCGAGGCAGCCAAGGTGCAGCAGTACGCCGCCGTTGCCGAGGCTGCGGCCCACCAACAGGCGGAGCAGGCCCGACTCGCCGCCGAACAACAGGTCGCCATCGCGAACCGGGAGCTGCTGCTCAAGCGCGCCGAGATCAAGGCCGAGACCGATGCCGCCGTCGCCCAGGCCGCCGCCGCGGGACCGCTGGCCCAGGCCGACCGTGACCAGGCCATCCTCACCGAGCAGGAGAAGGTGGCGGTGCGCCAGGCAGCGCTGAAGGAGCGCCAGCTGGACACCGAGGTGCGCAAGCCCGCCGACGCGGAGCGCTACCGTCGCGAGACCGAGGCCGAGGCCAACAAGAATGCGGCGCTCTTCCAGGCCGAGGCTGCCAAGGCGCAGTCCATCGCCGCCGCCGAGGCCGACGCCGAGAAGGCCCGGCTGACCGGTGTCGGCGACAAGTCCCGCCGCACCGCCCTGGCCGAGGCCGAGGCGATCGAGGGTGCCAAGCGAGGCGAATCGGAGAAGGCTCGTCGTGTCGCCGAGGCGGACGCGGTCCGCGCCGAGGGCGAGGCGAAGGCCGCCGCGATCCTGGCCACCGGTCAGGCCGAGGCCGAGGC
>DGKN01000205.1 GCA_002387005.1 Propionibacteriaceae bacterium UBA4569 | reverse complement strand
GCGACGATGGACCAGTACTTGACTCCGTGGCGCTTCTGGTCAGTCCTCTTACGGGCCTTGTTGTCGCTCATCGGTGGCACACCTGGGTGCAGGCGGAGGTCGGGCAGATCGAGATCGTGGCCAGCGGGATGGTCCAGGTCCAGCCACCGGCCTCCTCACCATCGGTCTCCACCAGCTGGTCCTCGTCGACCTTCGCAACCAGCTCGTTGATCTCGGCGATCAGTTCATCCTTGTTCGGCATTGCTTCGTCCTTTCGGTTGGTACTTCTCGGTTGGTTGGGTACTGCCTGTTGGCAGCCCTGGGTTGGTTACTTCATTTCCTGCGTGGAGCCGTCGTGCGTTGTTTCTTCCGGGTGGAAGTTTCTGGTCCTGCCTCAGCAGGTCTTGGCCTGGGTGCAGTAGGTGGTCGCGCACCAGGTCAGGAGGGTCGGCAGCCTCATTCATCCGCCGGCTTGGCTGCCCTCGGCCTCGACGAGCTCTTCCTCGTCCGCCTTTGTGAGCAGATTTCTGGTTGGTTTGTCATGGGGTGTTCCTTTCGGCGCTCATTGGCCTTCGGAGTTGCCGTCCGCGCCCGGTCATGGTGTCCAGTCGAGGCTCAACAGGTCTGGTGCCAGATCCGGATCGAGAGCTCGCAGCGCGAACCAGGCGACGCCGCTGGAGCCGAGCATCAGGCCCGGAGAATGGGCGTTTCGATTGAGCTGGTCACGCAGGGCAACCGGCAGCACGTCGCGAAGGAGGTGACCGGTGAGACGCCGCGCATCGAGGGCAAGCGATGCATCGTCCAGACTCTGCGCGACTGACCCCAGCACCTCGACATTGCCCACATCCCCATGGCAATAGGTCATCGACGATCCAAGGCCGTGGTCGAGCACCATCTGTGCCGCGCGACGCAGGTCGCGTTCGGCGGTGGGCGAGGCCTGCAGCCCGTGCCGATCGGCGACCGCATGCGCCATTGCGACCCCCACCACCCCGTGGCACCACCCGACGGGGGCGCCAACCGATTCGCGCGTTGCGGTGTAGATGTCGTGCTCGTCGTCATGGAAGAGCTCCAGCTCCCCCAGCAGCTGCGCGTCCAGGCCACCGTCGGGAAGGCCGAACCGCTGGACAGCCCGGGCCAGTGCCAATCGGGCACCGGCCACACCATGGGCGAATCCGCCGTAGCGCAACAGCCCATCCGCGGTGCTGGTTCCCAAGCGCTCGTCCAGACGCGCCTGGCAGGTGATGGCCAGTCGGCGGGCGGCGGAGGCGGCTGGGCCCGTGCTGCCCTGGCCGAGCAGGACGGCCAGCGCCAGAGTTCCCGCGGCGCCATCGAGGTGGTCCAGAGCCTCCGCGTTGGCGACCTCGCCTGCAAGGCTGTCCAGCTGCAGGTCGACGGCCCGCCTCCAATCCGGTCTGTCCATGGCGCGGGCCGCCAGAGCGAGCGCCAGGTGACTGCCGGCGAGGCCGGAGTAGACGCCGACCCGGGCCGTGCGGCGGGACTCCTCGAGCAACCGGCCGTCGGCCAGAGCCTCAGCCAAGGGGTCCAACACTCGCAGCGCTGCATCGGCGTGGCGAGGATCGCCCGTGACCCGAGCGGCATGAGCCAGCAAGATGGCGGGTCCGAGGCTGCCGGCGTACAGGTCAGGAGCCAAGATGTCCGGTAGCCATCCGCTGACCGCGTGGTCGAGCCGAGGACCAACCCATGTTGCGGGCTCCCCGACGCGAAGGGCCGCGCGCTGGTCTCGGGTCAGGGCATCGGCCACCTCGCGAACCAGACGGAGGGCATCGGATGACCAGTCGCGCCCATCGCCACCCTCGCGGTGCGCTTTCGTTTCCTCGTGAACGGTCGGGAACCTGCCAACCAGGACGTCACTGATGCGCCACAGCTGCCGCTGCAGGGCCTCTTCGTCCATGTTTCGAATGCGTCGTGCAGCGGCCAGTGACGGAGCAAGGCGAACGTGCTCGCCCACCGGGACGCCGTCCGAGCCGAGGACCGCGGTGTCGCCGCACGCGACGGTGAACGACGGGACATCGCCCTGGGCGAGGTCGCGCAGCTCGGCGCGGTTGATGCCGGGCCTGCCGTCCCCACCCCACAGACCGATCCGCTGCAGGCCAGCCAGCCGCAGCCGAGTGTCCCGGAACATCAGTGGATGACTAGCCATGCGCAGCAGCTGCGAGTAGGTGGCCGTCTGGTTGACGATCAGGCGGACGTGGGCACCGTCGAACAGCTGCAGTACCTCGTCAGCAAGCGATTCCCGGTGTTCGGACAAGGCGCGATACACGGAGCTGAAGCCGCGTTGCACCAGCAGGCACACCTCAACGGCACGTTCGTCGTCGCTGGGCACCGTGGGAGTCGGATGACCCGCCGGCATCGGCACCTGTTCGAGGACGGCTTCCATGTCATCGCGTCCGGGGTTGCGCACCACCAGCGACTTGTACGGGGACATGACGCCCTCGCTGGTGCCCAAGGCCCCCACATCGGCTGCCTGTCCGTCGTGGACAACCACATATGGCAGTAGCCCGGTGGCGCTGACGCCGTCCTCCAGGTCGTCCATGGCCGTGGCTCCCTCGGGACTGGCCGGGGCCAGCCGCGGGTGCATCACCGTCTCGAGATCGACCAGCACAGGGCTCCCCGCATGGCACACCAGGTTCTCCTGGTGCAAGTCAGCCGCCCCCAAGAGGTGCGCGACCGCCAGCAGTTGCCCGCTCTGTTCGAAGTAGCGATCTTCGGCCGGGCGGTCGGCCGGTAGTTCAGTGCTCAGATAGCGGGCCCAGCCGTGGTCGCCCCGGTCCAGGGCGGGCGGAGTCAGCAGACGGGTGCCGGCGAGCTCGTTGACGCGCTGGAGAAGAGCGTTGAACGCCATGTCGACGGCCAAGGGGCGTGGCTTATACACCAGCCGCGAACCGTCAGCCAAGTCGAGGATCGCGACCGCTCGCCCACCAGCATGCGTGTCACCGGCATCGATGTCGAGCGCCACGACGCTGGCGGGCAGAAGACCCGCAGCGCGCAGGGCAGCTGAGTCTGTCGTGAGATCTTCCAGCAGCCGCACGATGTTGGAACCAGCTCGCTGGGCGACCTGGTGCAAGGTGGGCAGCAGGATCGGATAGGCATCGTCCAACCGCTGCTGGACTTCCACGATTCCGAGCGCCCGTTCGAAGTCATCGAATCGCGCTTCCGGGGTGTCGCCCTCCAGGTCGCCAGCCGCGGACATCTCACGCAGCAGGCCCACCACGGGACGAAGTGCAGTCTGCACGAGTGCCGAGAGGATTGCCTGACTGGCCTGGCGGGTGATGGCCCGCTCGAGCCCAGCTTCACGGACCACCGTGTCCACGGTCTCGGCGTGCGGCGCGGCGATCGGAGCCAGCAACGCTGCGAAGACTCCTTCGCGACATCCAGTGAGATTGGGCACCAGAACGTCGGTCCAGGCCGAGGGGAGGTCGGTGGTGCAGGGAAGTGCCTGGTCGTGTTCTGCAAGCGACGCGAAGACGTTGCGTGACTCGTCACCGAAACGATCGATCAGAGCCTCGCGGTCGTCGTCCTCGAGCTCGGGGAACAAAGCGGCGGCCATCATTGTCGGCATCTCCTTTCTTGGCTGGCGAAAATTCGTGTTCTTGCCTTCTTTGTGGTGGAGCGGTCTCGCCAACGACGAGCTCCCGCTCCACCACCGGTGAACTACTTCGGGTCGGGGCCGTTCACCACAGCCAGCAGATCTTCTGGCACTCCTTGGTGATGCTGCAGAGGTAGCCGGACGAGAGGCCGCCGGCCAGATCGCCATCGGCGGCCTGGTCTTCGATCTCCTTGAAGATGGCCGCCAGGTCCTCGAGACCCTTCGGGTCGGTGGGGTCGAACTTCTCCATTTTCTTCTCCTTTTCCGTGGGGATTTCCCCGTCATGAATCCGAGTCACCGTCCGCGACCCGGGCATTTGTTTGGGGGAATCGGAATGCTTGCTCCCTGTGCGCACATCCCCGCCATTCCTCCGGCAGCACCGCCTTGGCGCATCCCCTCGTTCTTGCTCTTTCGGGAGGCTCCCCTGCTGGCCACACCCAGAACTCTGCCCAACTGTCGCTCCAGGCAAAAGAGACACCTTCATGCCACCAATCCGGGCCGGCAAGGCAGTGCCATGTGCCACTCGTACGTGCCTGACAAGGGTGTGCCATGCACAAACATGACGATTCACATTCGGCACGCAGTTGCCATTCCGAAGAACCGGTGCAAGGGCTAGCTTCTTGATGAGGACATACCGACCGCTGACCCCATTGCGGATTGATGCCAATACCTTCGAGGAGAACTGATGAGAAGCTTTGACCTGTCACCTGATGAGCTGGTGGAGATTGAGGATGACGATGCCGTGGCCGCAATCACCGGCGGCGTCTCGCCGTGGATGTCGACGATGCGACTGGCCACCCACTGGGGCGGCGACCGCGCCGCCGACGCCAACACTCTTGTTCACCTGCAGGGTGGCTTTCGGCCCTGGTGAGAGCGGCCCACTCCGCCGCACGAGATCTACAGCATTGGTTCCCGCCTGGACCTCCCAGCCCGCAGCGACTGGGGGGTCTTGTCGCGCCATACACAATGCGGTTCTGCTACCGGCCGGAGCGATGCGCAGCCGGCCCTGCAAAACCGCCAAATCACCACTGTGAATGGGCGCTGCCGCGGCACGCGGCGTGACTCCATGTCCGTATCCCCGGCCCTGGCTGCGCGTGGTCTTGGGGAAGTTACGGACGCAGGCGGTTCACCAGCCTTCAATCGATACCGAAATAGCTGCCGCCCACTGCGCGCGGAAAGACGACGACCTCCGGACTGACCGCCCGTTCCCCGTAATCGCCTGCGCCACCGGGGAGTCTGCTTCAGAGCGTCAACCTTCGCACCTGGACGGCAGCACCCACTCGTGGACGGAGGCCTGCCGGCCCATCAATCGGAACCGAGAATCCATCCGCCGGGGCTCTGGCCCCGACGGATGGATGCTCCTACGCAGTTGTGCGACGTCAGCGGTAGCTGCGCCACACGCCCACGGCAAAGACCAGCGCGGACGTGGTCGCGAGCAGCAGTCCCGAGGTGGTCGGCGACCAGCTGGGGACGGCGGTGCTGCTCATCGTGAAGCCGACGAAGTGCCACAGGTTCGCCAGCGGCAACCATTGCGCCACCGGGTGCAGCACCGGCGCGATCGCGGCGATCTCCTCCCCCAGGACGAACCACAGTCCGCACAGCGACAGGACCACCGCCGAGTTCCGCACGAGGGATGCGATCCCGGCCACCAGGGCGGTCACGAGCCCCAGCCCAAGCGCCAAGCGTCCAGCCATCGCCCAGCGGGCGGCGTCCATCGCCTGCGCGGCCCCAGCGCCAGTCCCTTGCACGCCCCCCGCGACGTGCGCAACGTGCCAGGTGAGGGGGGCCACCACCAAGGTCGCGCCGACGATCAATGCGGCC
>DGKN01000225.1 GCA_002387005.1 Propionibacteriaceae bacterium UBA4569 | reverse complement strand
CCCGAGGGCCTTCTTCACACACGCGGCATGGCTGGATCAGGCTTGCGCCCATTGTCCAATATTCCCCACTGCTGCCTCCCGTAGGAGTTTGGGCCGTATCTCAGTCCCAATGTGGCCGGTCGCCCTCTCAGGCCGGCTACCCGTCGAAGCCTTGGTGAGCCACTACCTCACCAACAAGCTGATAGGCCGCGAGTCCATCCCAAACCGCCGGAGCTTTCCAACAACCCCCATGCAGGGGAAGTTCATATCCGGTATTAGCAGCCGTTTCCGACTGTTATCCCAGAGTTTGGGGCAGGTTACTCACGTGTTACTCACCCGTTCGCCACTCGTGTACCCCGAAGGGCCTTACCGTTCGACTTGCATGTGTTAAGCACGCCGCCAGCGTTCGTCCTGAGCCAGGATCAAACTCTCCGTTGAAAAATATCGACACAAACCCCGAAAGGTTCGACATCGTCACTTCAAGCAAGAATCCCAACCAAGAAACCAAAACTGGTCTCAATAATCTTCATCTCAAAGGAACCCAAACCCGGCCAAAAGACCAGGCGACAGGATTCAAACACATCAAAAGATGTGTGATTGGCATTGACTTTAAGCACGCTGTTGAGTTCTCAAGTTTCGGGTGCATCCCGCGCCTCACCCTCTCGGGCTCCGCTTGGGGCAACTCGATTAATCTTAGGTCATCGCTTTCCCGCTGTCAAACTCGCGTTCCTGCGATTTTCCGTGGAATTGAATGGCCTTTTGAAGGGCAATTCTTTCCGTTTCGCTGCCGTAGCAACGAGAGACAATCTTGCTTGATCCAGCCGCTTTCGTCAAATCGACGTTTTTGGCTTTCTCATCCGCGCACGAATCAACCTTGCGATCCAGGTGGGTTCTCATTGAACGCACACCCGACCCGCGAGGGAGAAGGTGGTTGGTTTGCCTTCGGTTCGTCCGACCCGGAGCCAGGCTCCGATTCGTCCGTCTCTCCGATGAGGCTTGGGCTACATTAGTGCGCGCCGGGCCTGGAGGCAAGTCGTCGACGTGTGATCTGTGTCACACGTCGACGTTGCTTGTCGTTGCCAGTTACAGCCCGCTTGGCTGCCTGGGACCTGACGTCAGCCGATGGGGCGGCTGATGGCGCCCACGGTCTTGCGTCCGCGCCGCAGCAGCGCATAGCGGCCGGCCAGAAGGTCCTCGTCGCGGAGCCGCTGTTCGGGGTCGGTCACCTTCTCGTTGTTCAGGTACGCGCCCCCCTCCGCGATCGCGCGACGAGCCGCCGACTTCGAGGCCACCACTGCGGACAGGGCCAGCGCGTCAGCCACCGTCGGCAGCTCGGCGTCGGGCAGTTCCACGACACCGACCTCCTTCATCACCGCGTCCAAGGTCTGCGGCGGGAGCTCGGACAGCTCTCCCCTGCCGAACAGTGCCTGGGCTGCGGCGACGGCTGCCTCTCGCTCGGCGACCGAGTGCACCAGGTCGGTGATGTCGTCAGCCAGCGCCTTCTGGGCGGCGCGCTTGTGCGGCTCGGCCTGCGTCAGCCGTTCCAGCTCGTCAATCTCGTCGTGGGATCGCTCGCTGAAGACCTTGAGGTAGTCGATGACCTTCGCGTCCTCCGCGTTCAGGAAGAACTGGTGAAAGGCGTATGGCGAGGTCATCTGCGGGTCGAGCCACACCGTCCCCGACTCCGTCTTGCCGAACTTGGTCCCGTCTGCCTTGGTCAACAGCGGCGTGCACAAGCCGTGCGCCTTGCCACCGTCCGAACGACGGATCAACTCCACACCGGAGGAGATGTTGCCCCACTGGTCGGAGGCCCCGGTCTGCAGGGTGCAGTTCTTCGTCCGGTACAGCTCCCGGTAGTCCAAGGACTGCAACAGGATGTAGCTGAATTCGGTGTAGGAGATGCCGGAATCCAGCCGGGTGGCCACCACATCGCGGGCCAGCATGCGGTTCACCGAGAAGTGCTTGCCCACGTCGCGCAGGAAGTCCAGGGTGGACAGGTCTTTCGTCCAGTCGTAGTTGTTCACCACCTCGGCGCCGTTGGGGCCGGCGAAGTCCACGAACTTCGACACCTGGCCGCGGATCCGCTCGACCCAGCCCTCGACGACATCGCGCGGGTTGAGGTTGCGCTCGCTGGACATGCGCGGGTCACCGATCAGGCCGGTGGCGCCGCCCACCAGCAGCAGCGGCTTGTGGCCGGCGCGCTGCAGGTGGCGCCAAACCATCAACTGCACCAGGTTGCCGAAGTGGATGCTGGGGGCACTGGGGTCGAAGCCCACATAGCCGGTGATCGGACCCTCGTCGAGATGGGCCGCGAGGGCCTGCTCGTCGGTGGTCTGGTAGACCAGCCCCCGCCACTTCAGTTCGTCCAGGACAGCATTCACCCGGCCCACCATAGTGGTGGGCCGGGTGATGACCAGGAAATTACCGGTCGTCGGACGCGCGGACCGGTTCCCAACCCGAGAGGGCGCGCAACAGCTCGTCGGCACGGCCAGCCACCTCGTCCAGCTGGATGGCGACCTGGCGCTGGGCCGTGCCACCACGTCCGTCGCGGGCATTGATCGAACCGTCGACGCTCAGCACCGCCAGCACTGCGGGCTGCAGGCGCTCGTCGATGGCGGGCAGGTCGTCCGCGGTGAGCTCGTAGAGCTCGATGCCCTTGCCCTCGCAGTAGCGCACCGCCTTGCCCGAGACCTCGTGGGCCACGGCGAAGGGGACGCGCTGGCGCACCAGCCAGTCGGCGACATCGGTGGCGAGCGAGAACCCCTGCGGAGCGCGTTCGGCCATCCGCTCGACCTGGAAGTCGAGCGTCGCGACCATGCCGGTCATAGCGGGCAACAACACCTTCAGCTGGTCGATGTCGTCGAAGACGGGCTCCTTGTCTTCCTGGAGGTCGCGGTTGTACGCGAGCGGGAGGCCCTTGAAGGTGGTCATCAAGCCGGCGAGGTTGCCGATGAAGCGTCCCGACTTGCCCCGCGCCAGCTCCGCAACGTCGGGGTTCTTCTTCTGGGGCATGATCGACGAGCCGGTCGACCAGGCGTCGTGCAACCGCGCAAAGCCGAACTCGACCGTCGACCAGATGATGACCTCCTCGCTGATGCGGGAGAGGTCCACCCCCACCTGGGCCAGCACATAGGCGGTCTCGGCAACCAGGTCGCGGGCGGCGGTGCCGTCGATGGAGTTGGGGACCGAGGCCGCGAAGCCCAGGTCGTGGGCGACCGCCTCGGGATCGAGCCCCAAGGAGGTTCCGGCCAGGGCCGCCGATCCATAGGGCGAGACCGCGAGCCGGGCGTCCAGGTCACGGATGCGTTCCAGGTCGCGCACCAGCGGCCAGGCGTGTGCCAGCAGGTGGTGCGACAACAAGACCGGCTGGGCCGACTGCAGGTGTGTACGGCCCGGCATCGGAGCGCCGAGGTGTGTGCTGGCCTGCTGGTGCAGTGCGCCGACCAGTTCCCGGAGTTCCGCGGCGATGATGCGCACCTCCTCGCGCAGGTAGGAGCGGATCAAGGTGGCAATCTGGTCATTGCGGGAACGGCCAGCGCGCAACCGGCCGCCCAGTTCGGCGCCGCAGATTTCCACCAGACCTCGCTCGAGGGCGCCGTGGACGTCCTCGTCGGTGGGGGCGGGACCGAACTCGCCGCTCACGACGCGGCGGTCGAGCTCGGCGATGCCGGATACCAGCTCGCGGTGCTCGTCGTCGGTCAGCAGCCCGGCGCGCTGCAGGGCGTGGGCGTGTGCCGTGGATCCCGCCAGGTCATGGCGGGCCAGGCGCCAGTCGAACTGCGTGGACTTGGACAGCGCGAACATCGCGTCCGCGGGGCCACCGGCGAAACGGCCACCCCACAGGCGTCCCTCGGCGGTTCCGTTCTGCTCGCTCATGCGCTGGTGCTTCCTTCCTGTTCGACGGGACGGCCGCTGCCGCCCATCTCCATGAACCGGGCGGCGAGGTCGTCGCCGCCATCGGGTGCCTGCGCGATCAGCAGGACGGTGTCGTCACCGGCAATGGTGCCCATGATCTCGGGCCACTCCGCGCGGTCGATCGCAGAGGCGAAGTACTGTGCGGCGCCGGGCGGGGTGCGCAGGACGACGAGGTTGGTCGACGCATGCGCCCCCAGCAGCACCTCCTGGCACAGCTTCGCGAGCTTGGCCTCAGCAGCGGCGAAGTCGGCGGTCGGGGCACCGGGGGCGGCGTAGACGAGGTTGCCCTTGCTGCCCCGGATGCGGACGGCTCCCACCTCGAGCAGATCCTTGCTCAGCGTCCCCTGGCTGACCGAGATGCCCTCGTCGGCCAGTAGTTCGGCCAGCTCCGCCTGGGACGAGACCTCCCCCGCCTCGACCAGGGCAAGCACCCGGGCCTGTCGGGTGGCGCGTGACGTCACGGCCGGGCCCCGTCCAGGGCGGCGGGCAGGGCCGCGACCAGGGCATCCAGGTGCTCGGGCTGGACGACCAAGGGCGGGGCGACGCGCAGCACATTCGGCCGTGGGGCGTTGACGATGAAGCCCGCATCCAGCACGGCATCGGCGACCGCAGCTGCCCGGTCGTCAGCCAGGACGATGCCGCGCAACAGCCCCTGCCCACGGACGTGGTCGATGGCTGGGTGCCCCAGCGCCTGCACCACCTCGGTGAGGTAGGCCCCCATCTCGTTCACGTGCTCGAGCAGGCCGTCGCGCTTGATCACCCCGATCACCGCCAGCCCGGCGATGGCTGCAACGGGGTTGCCGCCAAAGGTGGAGCCGTGGCTGCCGGGCTGCAACAGCTCGGCGGCAGGGCCGGTCGCCACGCAGGCACCGATCGGGAAGCCGTTGCCAAGTCCCTTGGCGATGGTCACCAGGTCAGCGGTGATGCCGGAGGGAAGGTGCGCGAGCCAGGCGCCGCAGCGGCCCATGCCGGTCTGCACCTCGTCGATCCACAGCAGCGCGCCGTGCGCGGAACTCAGTTCGCGGGCGGCGGCCAGATAGCCGTCCGGGAGTGGGACGACACCGTTCTCACCCTGCACGGTCTCGACGACCACTGCTGCCGTCTGGTCATCCACGGCGGCGCGCAGTGCCCCGAGGTCACCGAAGGGGACGAAGGTGACGTCCCCGGGCAGCGGTTCGAAGGGCTCGCGGTACTTCGGGTTGGAGGTGATGGCCAGCGCACCCATCGTCCGACCGTGGAAGGAACCCTCCAGGGCGATGATCTTCGTGCGCCCGGTCAGGCGGGTGGCCTTGAAGGCGGCCTCGTTCGCCTCGGTGCCGGAGTTGGTGAAGAAGACCTTGGCCGGTGTGCCGGGCGCGTTGGTGGTGGCGATGGCTGCGAGTTCCTCGGCCAGGGCCACCTGGGCGGGCGTCGCGAAGAAGTTGGAGACGTGGCCCAGGGTGGCGAGCTGGGACGTGATGGCAGACAGGACGGCGGGGTGGGCGTGGCCGAGTGCGTTGACGGCCAGACCGGACAGCAAGTCGGTGTAGCGATTGCCGTCGGCGTCCCAGACGTGGACCCCCTCGCCACGTACGAAGACACGCTTNNGGCTTCGGGGCGCCAAAGGTGTTCATCATCACCTCGCCGTAGCGGCGGACCAGTTCGGCCTGTCCAACGGCCTGGGTGGCGGCGGGGGCGGACAGCTCGGCCATCACTTCTCCTTCTTGGTGGCGTCGGCGATCACCATGGTGCCCAAACCGTCGTCGGTGAAGACCTCCAACAAGAGCGAGTGCTGCACCCGTCCGTCGATGACGGTGGCGCGCGGAACCTTGCCCTGCACCGCCTTCAGGCAGGCCTCCATCTTCGGGCGCATGCCCGACTCCAGGCTGGGCAGAAGCTCCTTGAGCTCGGTGGCGGTGATCTGGGTGACCACCTCCTCGGAGTTGGGCCAGTCGGCGTACAGTCCAGCCACGTCGGTGAGCATCACCAGGCGCTCGGCCTTGAGCGCGACGGCCAGCGCGGCGGCCGCGGTGTCGGCGTTGACGTTGTGCACGTCGCCCCTCTTGTCCGGTGCGACGGTGGCCACGACCGGGATCCGGCCGGCATCGATCAAATCCAGTACCGCAGCAGGGTTGACGCTCGCGACGTCGCCGACCAGTCCGAGGTCGACGTCCTCACCATCCACCTCGACGCCACGACGCTTGGCGGTGAACAGGCCACCGTCNNACCATCCGCACCACGTCCATCGCCTCGGGGGTGGTCACGCGCAACCCACCCCGGAACTCGCTGGTGATGTCCAGGCGCTTCAGCATGGACGAGATCTGTGGGCCGCCGCCGTGGACGACGACCGGACGGACGCCGCAGCGGCGCAGGAAGACGATGTCCTCGGCGAAGGCGTGCTTCAACTCCTCGTTGATCATGGCATTGCCGCCGTACTTGATCACGACGACCTTGCCCGCATACTGCGCCAGCCAAGGCAGTGCCTCGATCAGGGTGGAGGCCTTGGTGACGAGCGCTTCGGTGTCGACCGCGCGTGCCTTGCTCATGAGGAATACTCCGCGTTCTCCTTGACGTAGTCATACGTCAGGTCGTTGGTCCAGATGGTGGCCTGGTGGCTGCCAGCGTGCAGGTCGACGACGATCGTCACGGTGCGCTCGGTCAGGTCGACATTCGAGCGGTCCTCCCCCAGCGCGCCCTGGCGGTAGACCATGACGCCGTTGAAACTCACGTCCAACTGGTCGGGGTCATAGACCGCGGTGGTGGTACCGAGCGCGGCCAGCACCCGGCCCCAGTTCGGGTCGTTGNNACACTTGAACAGGTTGTTGCGGGCGATCGAGCGACCGACCTCGAGTGCGTCGGACTCGGTGGCGGCCCCGGTGACCTGGATCGCAATGTCGTGCGCAGCACCCTCGGCGTCGGCCAGCAACTGCAGACCCAGGTCGGTGCACACGGCAGACAGCGCCTGGACGAACTCGTCCGGGAGCGGCTGCAACCCGCTGGCGCCGTTTGCCAGGCACATCACGGTGTCGTTGGTGGACTGGCATCCGTCGGAATCCACCCGGTCGAAGCTGACCGCGGTGGCGGCACGCAGTGCCTTGTCGAGTGCCAGCGGACGCACCTGCGCATCGGTGGTGATGACGACCAGCATCGTGGCCAGGGCTGGGGCCAACATGCCGGCTCCCTTGGCAACGCCACCGATGCTCCAGCCGTCCGGGGAGGTGTAGGAGGCGGTCTTGGGCACGGTGTCGGTCGTCATGATGGCGCGCGCGGCATCAGCACCGCCGTCGGCGGACAGCGCGGCGGCGGCGGCGGTTACGCCGGGCAACAGCTTGTCCAACGGCAGCCGGACGCCGATCAGGCCGGTGGAGCAGACCGCGACGTCCATCACGGCTGCGTCGATCTCGCCAGCGACGGCGGTGGCGGTCTTGATCGCGTCCCGCAGGCCGTCGGGGCCGGTGCAAGCGTTGGCGCCGCCGGAGTTGAGGACGACGGCCTTGACGTAGCCGTCAGCGGTCACACCCCGCGACCAGGCGACCGGTGCGGCGAAGATCCGGTTGGAGGTGAAGACCGCGGCGGCGTCGAAGGACGGGCCGTCGTTGACGACCAGTGCCAGGTCGGGATTGCCGGATGCCTTGATGCCAGCGGCGATGCCGGCGGCACGGAAGCCCTTCGGCGTGGTGACCGAACCGGTCTGGTCGAGCCGAAGCTGGTAGGGGTTGGCGATCACGGCGCGACTCCGATCGAGGTGAGGCCGGTGCCCTCGGGCAGGCCGAGCGCGAGGTTCATGGACTGGATGGCGCCACCGGCGGTGCCCTTGCACAGGTTGTCCAGGGTGGCGACGGCGATGATGCGCCCGACATCGGGGTCGAGGGTTGCGTTGACATGGACGGCATTCGACCCGACCACGTGCTGCGACTGGGGCCACTGCCCCACCGGGAGCACGTGGACGAAGGGTTCATCGGCATAGGCCTGCTCATAGGCCGCGCGCACGTCGGCCTCGGTGACCCCGTCGACGACCGGGGCGGTGACCACGGCGAGGATCCCGCGGCTCATCGGCACCAGCAGCGGGGTGAAGCTGACGGTGGGAGCATCGGCACCCAGACGCGTGAAGTTCTGCAGCAGTTCGGGGGTGTGCCGATGCACGCCACCCACGCCGTAGGCCGACGCGGAACCGAACAACTCCGCGCCCAGCAGGTTGGGCTTGAGTCCCTTGCCAGCACCGGACGACCCGGAGGCGGCTGCCACGACGACATCACGGCCGGTGACCAGGCCAGCGGTCAGGGCGGGCAGCAGGGCCAAGGTGCCGGTGGTCGGGTAGCAGCCGGGGACAGCGATCCGGCGGGTGCTCGCGAGCGTCTCGCGCTGGCCGGGCAGTTCGGGCAGGCCGTAGGGCCAGGTGCCCGCATGCTCGG
Source organism: Propionibacteriaceae bacterium UBA4569 (assembly GCA_002387005.1). Taxonomy (GTDB): domain Bacteria; phylum Actinomycetota; class Actinomycetes; order Propionibacteriales; family Propionibacteriaceae; genus Luteococcus; species Luteococcus sanguinis. The sequence goes on along the minus strand of DGKN01000225.1, from coordinate 1,316 downwards.
ACTTGTAGTACTTCAGCCACATCTGCGGGTCGGCCAGTCGGAAGTCGGCGCCGCAGTCGACGACCAGGACGTCGTCAGGCAGTAGGGCCGCGACCGCGCCGGAGGTGCCGTGCGGCAGGGCAAGAAGGACGATGTCGTGACCGGCGAGGTTCTCGGCGGTGGTTTCGAGCACCTCTCGGTCGGCCAGCGGGACCAGGTGTGGCTGGTGCTGGCCCAGATGCGTCCCCGCGCTGGAACCCGCCGTCAGGTTGCCGATCGAGACCTCGGGGTGGCCGAGCAGGAGGCGCAGCACCTCACCACCGGCATAGCCGGTGCAACCGGCCACAGCTACGGAGAACGTCATGGGCATAAGTATGCCACGTTTGGAATAACTATTCCGTCAGCACCCCAAGACCGCGGACGAACAGGTCGACGGCCACCTCGAAGGCGTCGTTGTCAAGGGGGTCGACATCGATCAGCCCAAGGCGCGCGAGCGTCTGGGCGTTCTGTTCCTCGACGACGTGACCGAGCACCAGATGGAGCAGAGCCCGAGCCACGTGCCCGGCTCGGACCTCGTCGATGCCGTCGACCATCACCAACTGCCGCGGCACTGCGATCGCGTCCACATCCCCCAACCGGCTGGCCAGCGCGGAGGAGACCAACTCGGCGGAGTCACGGTGCGCGAGCAGGACGTCGCGCAACCGGTGGGCCCATTCCCTGGGGGCGGCGGCGTCCGTCCCGACCTCGGTGAGGATCCGGTCGGAGACCGCGGCCAACAGGGTCTGCTTGTTGGGCAGGTGCCAGTAGATCGCACCCGCCTTCACGCCGAGGGTGTCGGCGATCCGGCGCATGGACAGGNNGCGCCCCCGACGACGTCGGCGCGGTCGAGGGACACCTCAGGCGCGCTGTACCGCGCCGCAGCGCTCCGCGGCCACCGTGACGGCAGCCTCGCGGGCCTGGGCCGCCTCGGTGTCCTTCAGCGTCTTGTCCCCGCGGAAGTGCAGCGCGAAGGCCAGCGACTTCTTGCCCTCGCCCACTTGGGGGCCGCGGTAGATGTCGAATAGCTCGCAGCTCTCCAGCAGTTCACCCGCACCCTCGACGAGTGCGGCGCGGACCTCGGCCTGGGTCACCTGCTCGTCGACGACCAGCGCGACGTCCTCCTTGGCCAGCGGGAAGCTGGACAGGGCGGCGATCACACCCGGCCCGGGGGCGGCGGCCAGCAGCATCGACAGGTCGAACTCGACCGCGCAGGTGCGCGCGGGGAGCCCGAATGCCTTGATGACCTGGGGGTGCAGCTCACCGGCGTGGCCGATCACGGTGCCGTCGACCACCAGGGC
>DGKN01000177.1 GCA_002387005.1 Propionibacteriaceae bacterium UBA4569 | reverse complement strand
GGGGGGGGGGGGGGCGGGCCGCCCCAGGACCTGCCGATCGTGGAGCGCGGCGAGGGAGCCTATGCCCCCGCAGCGGGCGTGCTGAAGGGCGCCTACGTGCTCAAGGACGCCTCGGCCGAGCCCCAGCTGATCCTGATCGCGACCGGCTCGGAGGTGGCGCTGGCCATCGAGGCGCAGAAGCAACTCGAGGCCGAGGGCGTTCCCACTCGGGTCATCTCGATGCCCTCGCAGGAGTGGTTCGAGGAGCAGGACGAGGCCTACAAGGAGGAGGTGCTGCCCAAGGCGGTCACCAAGCGCCTGTCGATCGAGGCCGGCATTGCCCTGGGCTGGACCAAGTACGTGGGCTTCGAGGGTGACTCGATCTCCATCGAGAGCTTCGGGGCGTCCGCGTCCGGGGACGTGATGTTCACCGAGCTCGGCTTCACGGTCGAGAACGTCGTCGACCGGGCCAAGAAGCTCATCGGCTGATCCAGCTGTCAAAGCGGACGCGCCGGAACCTGGCGGGGTCCAGCGGTCCTCGCAACACCCACAGATTGTGGGAGTTGCGAGGGCCCGCGTCGTTTGACGGGTTGGAGGCAGCGTTCTTGGCTGCAGTGACCGAGCGCAGCGCTCGACTGGACCAACCCAGCCCGAGCACAGGTGTGATCTCTCAGTCGCTTGGACCACCATGTGTCGCGGGTACCACAAGAATCCGCCGCCCCGGGAGTACCGGCTGCCTCCGGACTACTTCTGTCCGCAAGGAGAAGTGGAACCCTCCTTGCAGGTCTTCAGGTGGAACGGCACCCGCACCGTCCTCATCCGCCTGCCGGATTGATAGTCGACCAGCAGCCCGTCCAAGCTCCCGTTCTGCGTAGGCAGGACGACCAGGACGATCTCGATCACACCCGACGCGACCGTCGTGCACGGCGCCGAGTCCACCGCCAGCGGCAGCCGCTGCACACCCAACTTCGCGAAGTTGGGATTGGGCTGCATGCCTACCAGCATCCCGTTTCGCACCACGTGCGCCCCGATGTCGCGAATGGTCAGGTTCGAGATGCGCTCCGGTCGCACCGCGACGATCTCCAGCCCACCTTCCCCCTCGGTGCACAAGGTCAACCCCCCAAGAGATGTTGGGACCACACCCGGGACCCACTGCAGCTCAAGTCCGTAGTCATTGGCTGGCTCCCCCAACGTCGAACCCGAGGAGCTACAGCCCGACAACACCAACGCTGGCATCAAGAGCGCGACGAGGAACGACCTCACGCGTACGTCACATCGGCTTGGCACTGAGATTCTTCGACGTGGCTGGGCCAACCGCTTGGCTGGCGCACACGTAGCTGGACTTCGTGACTTCATACTGTGTCCTCGTCTGCTCATTCCACCCCGACTGGGCCGAGACGTTCGCCCCCTTCAGGCTGACGCCTCTGCTGAAGACGATGTTGACGCCTTCGTCCTTCCATGCCGTGTGTTTGGTGATGCCTCCAGTGATTGCGTATGGCTGGCATACCCCATAGTTCACGTGGGCCACTTTTGGGAATCCCGTGTTCAAGGCATAGAAGTTCTCGGGACGCCGCTCGGTGGTGTTCGTGCACATATTCCAATAGTCGCGGTAGTTGACGCGGTTGTGAGCCTGAACGTCATACAGACCCTCGGTCGAAGCTCCGAATGAACTCGAGACGCTCTTGGTGCCCGACTGCGACCAGCCCGATATCGACGAGTGTGCGACGCCGAGGGTGTGACTGCTGGCTTTGGTCTGGGTCAACGTGAGCTTGGCTCCGCTCCAGCCCGTATAGAAGGGCAAAGGCCTCCGGCTGGTTGTAGTGCCNNCCCTCGGCCAGCGTGTAGCACTCCTCGTAGGCTGACACTGCTCCCTTCTGTGCCCGGCCGACGCCTTGCCAGGCCTTGGCGTGAAAGAGATTGGTGGCCACCGGCTCTGCCTGAGCGCCGCCGCCAAAGGCGGCAACGTTCTCGAACTTCGCTGTCTTTGACTGCAGGTCGATGTGGGCCGTCTGCCTCTTTCCTGCCCCACTGCGAGTTGCCGCCCCAATACTCCATTTTCCTCCAGCATCACGCGTGAGGCTGGTCGCCCAGGATGTCTCGGTGACGAGGTCTGTCGCGCGCACCTCGATGTCAAGCTGCCCGCCCTCTCCCATGGCCCCATTCGCGTTGATTACCGACTGGTCCAACTGGAATGATCCGGTAGATCCGATGTCCCCCTGCGCCAAGGTGACAAGGTCCACTCTCTCGCCCTTCTTGAGCTTTGCGAGTTTCTTGGAACTGGGCCACGCGACGATTTTGAATTTGCCTGGCTGTGTCCCGGAGTCCAGCTGGAACTTGAGGGCATCCGAGGCATCCCCTAGGTCGGCCTCGGCTCGGGTTGTCACCCCCCCATTACCAGGGCTCCCAGCGCTGCAACCACCACGACTCGGTGCGTCTTCATTGACCTGCTCCTCTCAAGGCCCGGTGTATCGGTGCACCCAGCTTCACACAAGCTCCGCCTGCCGGGTGCCCGAGCCTCGAAAAACTTCGGCACCTTCTGACCGAAAGTGATCCCTTGACAACCCGTACAGCGAGCAATGGGACTCTCAAGCGAATCGAACGGATGGTTGCCTGTGCCGCGCTCACTGCACGGCGCGAACCGGTGGCACGCGGTGAAGGACCTCTACGTGATCCCTCGGCCGCTTGAACCACCACATATTGCGGGGACGCGCCCGCAGTGACGGCATCCTCGGTCCGCTGGGGCCTGTGGCGCAGGCAGTAGGCCATGATCCGGTCGGCCGTCTCGGCGCAGAAGCGTCAAACCTGGCATGCCGGTTGGCGTCCCCCGTAGTGGTGTTCCATGTTTGTACACGTCCCGGGCGGGCAGCGTTACATCTCGTTGGGAACCATCTGCCCCATCAGGGACGCGACGAGTTCGTCGGTCAGCTCGTCCAGTGAATCGAGGACGGCGGCGCACCGACCGAGCGCGTCTGCCGAGGGGGGACGGAAGTGGGGGAGGACGGCCACCACGGTCATGCCGGCGTTCGCAGCCGAGTTGATGCCAGCAGTCGAGTCCTCGACGGCGATGCAGCGCGCCGGATCAGCCCCCAGCAGTTCGCACGCGCGCAGATAGCCGTCCGGGGCTGGTTTCCCGTTCGGGACCTCCTCGGTCGAGACGCGCACCGGGACGACGTCCGCGATCCCCATCGCCTCGACGGCGGCCTCGATCAGCACCCGTGGTGAGCTGGAGGCGATTCCCAGCGGGGCAACGCCAGCCATCCGGCGCACTGCCTCGACGGCGCCATCGATGACCGGCAGCCCGGCGGCATACCGTTCGCGCAGGCCATCGATCGTCCGCTGCGCCGACTCCTTTGCGCTCGAGTTCAGGCCGACGACCTCACTCAGGTAGGACGACCACTCCTGGGTCGACATCCCCATCATCGCGTGGGTGGCCTCGTCCGGCCACGGACGTCCGTCGGCCTCCGCCAAACCGCGGCGCACCTCGTCCCAGACGTGCTCGGTGTCGGTCAGCGTTCCGTCCAGGTCGAAGACGATCGCCTCGGGAAAGGCGCGTTCGGTGTGCGGTGTGGGAGTGGACATGGTGACCATTGTCCCGGCTGAGAGGCAGACTGGCATCCCCCGACCCAACTCGAGAGGTGCCCCCATGCCCCGAACCAGCCAGCAGACCTCCCTCCTGGCGGGCATCGGTTGCTACCTGATCTGGGGCTTCTTCCCGCTCTTCTTCCCGCTGCTGAAGCCAGCAGGCGCGCTGGAGATCCTCTCCCACCGCGTGCTGTGGTCGGCGGTCTTCGTCGTCATCGTCCTGCTCGTGCTGCGCCGCGACTGGGCCTGGCTGCGCGCCGCACGCTCCCAGTTCTGGACGCTGGCACTGGCCGCCGTCCTGATCGGCGGCAACTGGCTCACCTACATCTGGGCCGTCAACACCAGCCACGTCGTCGAGGCCTCGCTGGGCTACTTCATCAACCCCTTGGTCAGCATCCTGTTCGGGATGCTCATCTTCGGTGAACGCATGAGTCGAGCGGGTGCCATCGGCTGCCTGCTGGCCCTGGCCGGCGTGTGCGTGATCGCCGCGCAGAACTGGCGGACGCTGGGGATTTCGCTCGCCCTGGCCTTCAGCTTCGGCGCCTATGGCGCGGTCAAGAAGAAGGCCCGGCTGGGTGCTCTGGAGGGCCTGCTCGCCGAGTCGGCGATCCTCGCGCCACTCGCCCTGGCCTGGGTCGCAAGCCTGGCCGTCAAGGGGCAGTCGGTCTTCGGGGCCAGCCTGCGCTCGACCCTGTTGCTGATGCTGGCTGGCGTCCTGACGGCGGTGCCGCTGTGGCTCTTCGCCACCGCGGCCCCCGGCATCCCGCTCGGGACGCTCGGCGTCATGCAGTACATGACGCCGACGATGCAGTTCTTGATGGGTCTGTTCATCTTCGGCCAGCACGTTGGTGTGAGCTACTGGTTCGGCCTGGTGCTGGTCTGGCTGGGGTCGATCGTCTACTTGGCCTGGGCGGTCCGCACGGCACGCGTTGCGCACAGGACCATTTGATTAGCCCAGCTAACGAGCTAGGCTAATGATCGATGACAGATGAAGAATTCTCCAACCTCGCCAATGACCTGCGCCTGGCCTGCCAGCGCATCGCCCGCCGGGTGCGCTTCGAGGGCACCGGGCCGGTCGCGCCGCACCAGTTCGCCGTCCTGGCCAAGACCGTCCGCGAAGGACGCACCCCCACCTGGCTGGCCGAGCAGGAACGTGTGTCCACCCCGTCCATGACCCGCACCCTCAACGGTCTCGCCGAACTGGGCCTGGTCGAGCGGCGTCCGCACCCCAGCGACGGGCGACAGGTGCTCGTGCACGCCACCGACGACGGACGTGAGGTCGTCGCCCGCGTGATGCACGACCGGGACGGCTGGATGGCCNNCGACCTAGAGGTGCTGCGCCGCGCCGCCGACATCCTGCTGGAGGTGGCCGCTCGTGACTGAGACCACCACCAAGCCGGTCCAGACCGTTCCGCCAGCCCGACAGGGCACCTTCGTCAGTTTCTCGGTGCCCAACTACCGCATCTTCTTCACCGGCGCGATCGTCAGCAACATCGGCACCTGGATGTACCGCGTCGCGCA
>DGKN01000028.1:316-2758 GCA_002387005.1 Propionibacteriaceae bacterium UBA4569 | reverse complement strand
GAGAACGGCGTGGCTCTGTCAGAAATCACCGGCACCGGCGTCGGTGGACGCATCCGCAAGCAGGACGTGCGCGCTGCCGCCGAGGCCAAGAAGGCGCCAGCTCCCGCTGCCGTCCCCGCCGCCCCGGCTGTCCCCGCCTCTCCGGCCCGGGCGCTCAAGCCGGCGCATGACTTCTCAAGCCTGCGTGGCACCACGGAGAAGATGTCGCGGATGCGCACCACGATCGCCAAGCGCATGGTCGAGTCGCTGCAGGTGGCCGCCCAGCTCACCGCGACCGTCGAGGTCGACCTGACCGCGATCAGCCGTCTGCGCTCGCAGCACAAGGACGACTTCAAGCAGCGCGAGGGCGNNGCGAGGGCGCTGCGCTGTCGTACCTGCCCTTCATCACCAAGGCCGCCATCGAGTCGCTGAAGGCCTACCCCTTCGTCAACGCGACGATCGACGACGCCGCTGGTGAGGTGACCTACCACGACGCCGAGCACATCGGCATCGCCGTCGACACCGAAAAGGGCCTGATGGTGCCGGTCATCAAGGACGCGGGCGACCTGAACATCGCCGGCCTGGCCAAGAAGATCGGAGACCTGGCCGCGCGCACCCGTGCGTCCAAGGTCACCCCGGACGAACTGTCCGGTGGCACCTTCACCATCACGAACTATGGTTCGGCCGGCACCCTGTTCGACACCCCGATCATCAACCAGCCGCAGGTGGCCATCCTCGGCACGGGTGCGCTCGTCAAGCGCCCCGTAGTCGTCGAGGACCAGTTCGGTGGGGAGACCCTCGCGGTGCGCGACATGATGTACCTCTCGCTGACCTATGACCACCGTCTGGTGGACGGCGCGAAGGCGGCCCTGTTCCTGAGCGCGGTCAAGGCCCGCCTCGAGGAGGGCGATTTCGCCGGCGAGATCGGCGCCTGATCGCAGCCTCCGAACCGCGCTGTTCGGCACGGCTGATCAACCCGGAGGGGCCCCGCACATGGTGCGGGGCCCCTCTGCATTGCCGGTACCATGACACGGTGCGGCGCACGCCGGTGCGCCATGGACGCGGGAGCGAAGAATGCCCAGGAGCGAGAAGGCCAAGGAGCTCGAGGCCAAGCAGAAGGCCCAGGTGGCGGCGGAGAAGGAGCGGAAGAAGAACTCCACCGACCCCCGCGACTGGAGCCAGTGGCGCCAGCTGCGCGAGAGCTACAAGCTGACCGCCGAGCAGGATCCGAAGCTCCCCATGATCATGGGCGGTTCGATCCTCGCAGGCGTCGTGCTGGGCGTCCTGATCGGCCTCTTCCTCAAGCCGATGTGGCCCTGGGTCATCATGGGCCTCTTCCTGGGCGCGGCGCTGGCGATGTGGCTTTTCACCCGCCGGGTCAAGACCGCCATGTTCAAGCGTTTTGAGGGCCAGGCCGGTTCGGCTGAGGTCGCCCTGGGCATGCTCGGCAAGGAGTGGAACTCCTCCCCCGCCATCAACGCCACCCGCCAGATGGACGTCATCCACCGCGCGATCGGCCCCGGCGGGCTGATCCTGGTCGCCGAGGGCAACTCCGGCCAGCTGAAGCAGCTGCTCGCCACCGAGGTGCGGCGCCACGAGCAGACCGCCTACGGCGTCACCGTCCAGACCATCAGCATGGGTGATGGCGAGGGCCAGGTGCCGCTCGCCAAGCTGGCCGACCACATCAAGAAGCTGCCCAAGCAGCTGAGCGCTGCCCAGGTCGAGGACGTCACCCGTCGCGTGCGCGCGATGGACGCCGTCCGCTCCCGGATGCCCATCCCCAAGGGTCCGATCAACACGCGTGGCTCGCGCCAGGCGATGCGCGGCCGCTGAGCCCGCGACCACTTGATGGCACACAACCTCCTCAACGCGGAACAGGTCTCCAAGGGCTACGGAACCCGGACACTGCTGGACCGGGTCTCCCTGGGCCTCGGCAAGGGCGACGTCATCGGCGTCGTCGGCCGCAATGGTGACGGCAAGTCGACGCTGCTCGGGATCCTGTCCGGCACCGTCGAGCCCGACTCCGGACGGGTCACCCGCACCGGAAGCGTCTCCATCGGGGTGCTCACCCAGGCCGAACGCATCCGTCCCGGTGAGACCGTCCGCGACCTCATCGTCGGCGGCGAACCCGACCACGTCTGGGCCCGCGACGCCTATCGTCGCGCCGTCGTCCAGCACCTGCTGGCCGGCATCGACCTGGACGCGGAACTGTCCAGCCTCTCCGGTGGTGAACGCCGCCGCGCTGGCCTGGTGAGCCTGATGCTGGGCCACCACGACCTGCTGATCCTCGACGAGCCCACCAACCACCTNNCACGACCGCTGGTTCCTCGACGCGGTCTGCAACCGGGTCTGGGAAGTGCACGACGGTGTCGTCGACCCCTACGACGGCGGCTACGCGGCCTATGTCCTGGCCCGCGCCGAGCGCTTCCGGCAAGCCGTGGCCAATGAGGCGCGTCGGCAGAA
>DGKN01000028.1:0-281 GCA_002387005.1 Propionibacteriaceae bacterium UBA4569 | reverse complement strand
TGGCCTGGCTGCGTCGCGGCGCGCCCGCGCGCACGTCCAAACCCCGCTTCCGGATCGAGGCCGCCAACGAGCTGATCGCCGACGTCCCACCGCCGCGCGACCGGCTCCAGTTGGAGCAGTTCTCCGTCAGCCGGCTCGGCAAGGATGTCTTCGACCTGGAGAATGTCCAGCTGGACCTGCCCGACGGTCGCCACCTGATCAACCACCTCACCTGGTCCATCGGGCCCGGTGACCGGATCGGGCTGGTTGGCGTCAACGGAGCCGGCAAGTCGACGCTGTTG
>DGKN01000222.1 GCA_002387005.1 Propionibacteriaceae bacterium UBA4569 | reverse complement strand
CATTCCTGCCGCTAACCCTGAAAAGGCCCCTGTCCGGGACGATTCCGGGCAGGGGCTATTCAGGTCGGTGGTTCCGAGCGTCCCCCGGTGTCCCACAGGGGCCTTGTTCGGTTCCACGGTAAGGAACTGAGCGCTCGCGCAACAGCCAGAGTCGAACTACGCGGCTACCGAAAGCAGCCAGCCCAACCTTCATCCTGAAACTGTCAGAACGCTGTGGCTCAATGTTGGCATGGACCTTTACACAAAGAACGGCAGGCCGCTCCAGCTGTCTGGCGACCAACTCTTCGCTCAATCGGGTGCCTACCTCGGACGACTGCGCAACGGCAGGGTCTACGACCCTAGCGGGCGATACGCGGGCACCCTCGTCGGCAATCGCATCGTCCACCGGGCGACCGATAGCACCACCATCAGCAGCCCCAGCGTCGCAGTGCCTCGGGTGGCCGTCGCGCGGGTCAATGCCGTGCCCTCAGCGTTACTTGGCGACGAGCCGCCCTTCGTGGACTGAAGGGACCCCGGCGTCATGGACAAGTTCTGGGGTCTCACCAGCACGGGCTGGACGGCCATCTACACTCTGCTTACCTTCGGTCTTCTCGCTGTGGCCATCACCGCAGCCATCGTTGCCTTCTGCCAATGGAATGCGGCGAAGAGTCAAATCGAGGACGGGAGGAAGGCAGAGCTGGAGGCGCGCCGCCCCTACATCCTCGTGACCGCCGAGGAGTCGCTGGCGAGCAAGCACCTCTTCGATCTGTCGATTCGCAACATTGGCCAACGTCCAGCTCTCAATGTCGTCATCAAGATCGACCCGCCACCCGTGCATGCTCGCGAAACTGGCGAGGAGTTTGTCCTGGCCAACATCAAGATGCTCACGGAGCCCATCGCCATGGTGGCCCCTGGGCAGGAGATGCGCGCCTTCTGGGACACTCACATTGAGCGGAGGGGGCGGGACGACCTGCCCAGTTTCCACAACGTCCAAGTTTCGTACGGTGACACTTCGGGGCACCAGTATGACGAGTCCTCGGTGATTGACTTGGATGCCAATCGCGGTGCTCTGTTCACAGACATCCAGACGGTGCACACCATCGGCAAGACCCTCGACGCCATGCTCGACGTCTTCAAGGGGTCATCGGTGTTGGCCAAGAATGGGGAGCTGGATGTCGCGGCAGTCAATGAGACCCGCGACGAGTACGACGCCAGGGCTCGGCAAGAGGCTGTCCTCCGAGAGAGGGACATGATCGAGACGCAGCTCTGGGCCCAACAGTGGGTTAACGACAAGACCCCAGGCAAGGCACAGACCGTCGCTGATCTGACCAGACGACTCGAAGACTGGAAGACGGCGCACCCGGAGCTAGTCGACAGGGAACGAGCACCATCTCGGGTCGCGCAAGCGCGTGAGAGGGCTCACCGGCTCTTCCGGCGGCTCGACGGTCGCACTTCAAGTCATGGAGAATGATGGCGGGCTCAGCGAGCAGTTCAACTCGCGACGAAGGGAGTGGTGATGGCCACGTCGGTCTTTTACTCGTTCCACTACGACCGTGACGCGTGGCGCGTCCAACAGGTCAGGAATATGGGTGTGCTGGACGGCCAGCCACTCCTGAACGCTCAGGAGTGGGAACAGGTGAGGCGTCAAGGTGACGCGGCGATCCAGAAGTGGATCAAAGATCAGATGGCCTACAAGGCTGCGGTCGTGGTGCTGATCGGTGCGCAAACTGCATCCCGTCCTTGGGTCCGTCACGAGATCGCGTACGCCTGGGACAACCACAAGCCCTTGGTCGGGGTCCGCATCCATGGACTGGCTGACCGCACCGGCTACACCGACCCCTACGGCGAAAACCCCTTCGCCAAGGTTGCCCTGAAGGGAGGGGGCACCGTTGGTGATCATGTGCCCGTCTACAACCCCAGTGGCTGGGACAGCAAGAGCGTCTACGCCAACATCAGTGCAAATCTCACGAATTGGGTGGCCAGTGCCTACAAGCGAGCCTGACTGCCCCTTCTGCGAGATCGTCCAGCGTGAAGACCCTGACGCTCGCGAGGTGTACCGAGACGAGCACGCCGTCGCCTTCTTCCCGCTGGAGCCAGCAACTCTGGGCCACACGCTGGTGGTTCCCCGTGAGCACGTTGCGAACATCTGGAGCTTGGACGAGCGGACGGCTGAGCGGATCGCAGTGGCGACCACACGTCTCTCGCGGGTGGTCAAGGACACACTGACCCCGGAGGGCTTGAACATCATCCAGTCGAACGGGAAGGCGGCAACGCAGACTGTCTTCCATCTCCACGTGCACATCGTGCCTCGTTGGGAGAATGATGCGGTGGGCCGCATCTGGCCCCCTGAGACCCACTACTCAGAGAAGCAGAAGGACGACGCCTGGGAGCGGCTGCGAAGCGCTTGCCGGGAGGAGTTGCGCGCGTGACTGGCAACGACGAGAGCGCAGCGTCCGCAGAAGACTTGCGCAAGCACCTGGACTTCATCCAGGCCGTGGTGACGCGCATGTCAGCGGCGTCTTCGGCGACGAAGGGCTGGTTGCTGCCTGTGGTCTCGGCCACCTACGGCTACGCACTGACTAAGAACGCCGAGGCCGTCGCACTTCTGGGGCTTCTGTCTGTGGTTCTGTTCGCCTTCCTCGATGCCAACTACCTGAGGCAGGAGCAGGGGTACCGCGCTCTCTACGACGCGGTGGCGAGGAAGACCCGGCCAGTGCCCCTGTTCTCCCTCGCTATCGAGGATGCGCTCGACCCAACCCCCGCTCACTCCACGCCGTGGGGCCGTGCAAAGGGCCGAATGCAAAAGTGGTTTCCTGGTCGACGGGTGTGGTGCTCCTGGTCCATCGCCCCGTTCTACGGTTTGCTCTTCGTGGTCGGCGTCGTCGTGTTCGTCGTCGCGAGGTGAGCGGCGTGCCGGCCTACACCTATGAGGTGGCGTTGTCCTTCGCTGGGGAGCAACGCGACTATGTGCGGGCGGTCAACCAGGCGCTGAAGGCACTCGACGTCAAGACGTTCTACGACGACGACCATGCCGTTGACCTGTGGGGCAAGAACCACACGGAAGAACTGCCGCGCATCTACGCCGAAGACTCCCACCTGGTGCTCATGTTCATCTCCGAGCACTACGTCGACAAGCAGTGGCCGCGACACGAACGTCGCGCCATCCTTACCGAGATGACTCAGAGGGGATCGCCCTACCTCCTCCCAGTGCGCTTTGACGACAGCGCGGTCCCCGGCCTCGACAGCGGCTGGCACTATCTGAAGGCCGAGGAGTTCACGCCCGAGCGCCTTGCTGAGGCTGCATACGCCCAACTTGTGGCGCTCGGCGTTCGCGAGCCCCGCTCGCAGGCGATGGAGACTTCCGGAGGGACGTTCGCCGTGGAGACGCTTGCTTCGGCTGACGGGATTGGCTCTGCCCTACCCGCTGTCGATGCCGCTGGGCTTGCAGACCTGCTGTCTCGCCCAGCAAGTCAGCGTCCTGAGGACATCCGCTCCGCCCTTGACTTCGGCACTAGCCAGCCGATTGAGGTGCCCGGTGAGCAGATCGTCGTCGAAACAGAGGGAGGCGTCTCAGCTCTCGGCGGCGCTAACCGTGTGATCTTGCAAGCCTCCGGGTTGGCTCACTTGGAGGGGAAGCCAGCTGGTTTGCGTTTCTATGGCCCCCAAGATTGTCTAATGGGCTCCTTTGAGGGCATCGTCACCCACGCTGGCCTGGGGCGGCTGGGAAGCGCGCTGGAGGTCGGATTCGAGTCCGGCTTGGACGTGATCGCCTGCGTCCCCTTCACGGAAGGAACCAATGGCACGGTCACGACGCGGCTTCACCTTGACAGTCTGAGCCCCGAGAGTACCCGACGGTGCGTTGGGACGGTGCTGCAACTGCACGATGCCCACACAGCAGAGATTGTCCTCGACGGGCTGAGTCTCGCCAAGGTGGGGGGCTTTGCGGGAGATCGGGACGCGGAGTACCTGACCGCCCTCCGTATGGTGTACGAGGCCGCCGACGACCTCGCAGTCATTCAACGGGAGACGGGCGTCTACTTCCCTATGCCCAAGGAGATCGAGGGTTACGAGCGGCTCTGGATACGCACCATCAGGTTGATGCTTGAGGGGCTCGCAGCCCCTGTGCCGCGGAAGGTGTACCGGGGGGTCGCACGGCCTGACATTGATCCCGCGTCCATGCTTGACGAGGGGACTCTGGCCATCGTCATGCCCGGGAGCGGGATCACCGTCGCTGGCCACCCGGTCCCGCTGGACCCATTCGTCATCTACCACCCCCACGCTGTCTTCTCTGGCGTCAGTGATTCCTTGCAAGACGTGAAGCTGGGGGTTGAGCACCCGAGAGAGTTCGAGGTCCGGCCCGCAGACGAGACAGCCTTCGTGGCCTACTTCCCAGACCGGCTCGATCCCGAGACCGAGGTGTCCAAGTCGTGGGGGATCGCTGGCGTTGACGACCCACCTCCCACAAGGCTACTGCGAGGCAGTAATAGCTAAGGGCTTCACAGAGCCTTGGAACGAGACGTCCTCGCCCGGTTACGACGGCGATCGGCCCTCGCCTACCGCAGCCCCGAAGAGCGCGAATACCGAGACCTATAGCCTCAAAGCGGCTCAACCGATCCCTACCACCACGGGTCAGCCGGCTGCTGCTGGGCGAGTTCGTCCTGCAGGTGGGCCGCCCCCTTCATTCGGTCCGGTCGCTGTGCGAGTCGTCGGTTTCCGATTGATGGGTGCATTGCCGAGCGTAGTCGACGGGTG
>DGKN01000223.1:6275-7326 GCA_002387005.1 Propionibacteriaceae bacterium UBA4569 | reverse complement strand
GGTCAGGTTGACGTGCTGGCCGACGTGCTCGCCCAGCCGCTCGACCAGGGCGACGGCGTCGGGGAGCTCCGCCGCGGTGACCAGCCCGAGGTGCCGCGAGGGAGCTACCAGGTCGTCGCGACGAGGGACGATGCCCACCACTGGCAGCCCGACGCCCTCCAGCGCGCGGCAGATCTCGGCGGTGTTCCGCGTGCTGCCAGCCCGGTTGAGGATCACGCCACCGACCCGTACGGCAGGGTCGAAGCCCGCGAGCCCGGCGGCGACGGCGGCGATCGTCCGGCTGGCGCGGCCGACGTCCAGTACCAGCACGACCGGGGTCTGGGTCAGGCGTGTGACGTGCGCGGTGGAGGCGAACCCGTCGGTGCCCAGACGCCCGTCGAACAGGCCCATCACACCCTCCACGACGGCGATGTCGGCACCGCGTGCGCCGTGCAACAGCAGGGGCACGATGCGTTCCTCGCCGACCAGATGGGGGTCGAGGTTCCGTCCGGGACGCCCGGTGGCCAGCGCGTGGAAACCCGGGTCGATGTAGTCGGGGCCGACCTTGTGGCCGCTCACGGTCAGCCCGGAGTTACGCAGCGCCGCCATCAGGCCGGACGAGATGGTCGTTTTGCCCGATCCGGTCGACGGCGCGGCCAGCACGAGGCGGGGCACGTGGGCCACCATCAGCCCGCAGCCGTCATTGGGGAACTTTGGTTCCACTGGTGGTAGCCAGGTTTCCCCAATGATTCGGGGCTGGCGGGGTCGGGGGCGCGCAACGTGTTGACCGCGCCGGTGAGGGCCTGGGCCGTGACCTCGTCGACGGGCAGATGGTCGGCGCCCAGCCGGGCGGCCAGACCACGGGCCAGACCCAGCCGCATCGGACCGCTTTCCGAGTCGATCACCACCGTCGACACGCCCAGTTGGGCCACCACGTCCGCTGCGGCCAGTGAACGGGCGACCGCATCGGGGCCGGTGGTCGCGCGTCCATCGGTCACCACGACCAGGAGCGGACGACGACGAGGGTCCCGAAGGCGTTCACGCTCCAGCACGCGGGCGGCCGCGAGAAGTC
>DGKN01000223.1:3520-6146 GCA_002387005.1 Propionibacteriaceae bacterium UBA4569 | reverse complement strand
CCCCCCCCGCCCCCCCCGCCCCCCTCCCCCCCCGTTTCCCCCGGGTACCCGCGGTTTCCCGGGTGATCGCGTGTAGGCGGCGGGTGGGCTGGGCGCCGGCGGCGGCGCGAAGGGTCTCGGTGAGGTGGATGGTCCCGGGTTCGCCGGGGGTGGGGATGGTGGCGCCGATGCGGCGTCCGTCGGTGGTGATCGCGCGGGACCTGCGCCCGGACGCGCCCCGGCCGACGCCGCGGACGGCCAGGAGCTTGGGACGAGGGTTGGGGTTGGCGGCCCTGTGGAGCGAGGTGGGCCCGTCCGAATCCGGTGCAGCTGGCCGGTGAGACCGCTCGTCAGGCTCGGGGATCGTGGAGGGGTCCGGCTCGGGGACCGGGCTGACGTCGGCAGAGCTTGTCGAGGTCACCTCCGGCCCCGCCACCGGTGAATCAGGCTCGGTCGCAGTGTCGGGGCCGTCGGGGGGAGTGCTCGAATCGTCGGGCCCCGCGGCAGGCTCGGGGGCTGTTGGGGGGGCAGTATCGGGGGGCGTGGAGGGATCGTCTGGATCGTCCCCGTCCCAGTCGTCCCCGTCCCAGTCGTCTTCGTTGAGCACGCGGTCGAGCAGTTCCTCGTCCAGCCCCGGGGCGTCGAAGGGATTGCGGCGCCGACGGTGCGGTAGGGCCAACAGCGCGGCCTGGCGGATGTCGGCCTTGGTGACCCGCACCCGGCCCGACCAGGCTGCGTGCGTGATCGCGGCGCGGGCGGTGACGATGTCGGCGCGCAGTCCGTCCACCTCGAAGGCGGCGCAGACCTTGGCGACCAGCTCCAACGCCCGGTCACCCAGCTCCACCTGCGGCAGGTTCCGCTGGGCCGCCTCGATCCGGCGGGCCAGTTCTTCTTCCGTGCCAGCAAATCGGGCGGTGAAGGCGTCTGGGTCGGCGTCGTAGCGCAGCCGCCGGCGGACGACCTCGGATCGTGGCGCGGAATCGCGCGGCGCCGCCACCTCGACCGTCAGGCCGAATCGGTCCAACAGCTGGGGACGCAGCTCGCCCTCCTCGGGGTTCATCGTCCCGATCAGCGCGAACTTCGCTTGGTGGCTGAGCGAGATCCCGTCCCGTTCGACCGTGGAACGTCCCATCGCGGCGGCGTCCAGCAGCAGGTCGACCAGGTGGTCGTGGAGCAGGTTCACTTCGTCCACGTAGAGGATCCCGCGGTGCGCGCGGGCCAGCAGGCCGGGCTCGTAGGTGACCTCGCCAGCGCTCAGGGCCGACTGCAGGTGGATGGATCCGAGCACCCGGTCTTCCGTCGCACCGACCGGCAGTTCGACCAACCGAACCGGTCGTCGAAGGCGGGCAGAACCCACCTCGAAGGGACCGTCCGGTGAGGTCGCCCGCGCATCAGCGGGGTCGATGGAGAAGCGGTCGTGCTCGTACACCTCGATCGGGGGCAGTACCGCCGCGAGCCCACGCACGGCCGTCGACTTCGCCGTCCCCTTCTCGCCGCGGACCAGCACACCGCCGATCTCGGCGTTGATGGTGGCCAGCACCAACGCCAGTCCCATCGGCTCAAGCGCGTCGGGCGCGCAGCCGACGATGGCGGTGAAGGGGTAGTGCTGTGGCATGTGAGGCTCCCGCTCAGGTCCGTCCGGAGCGGCGCGTTGCCGCCCGGTCAGGCGCGAGGCCGGTCTTCGGACTCGCCCCGATCCCTGCGTCGCAGGGCCGGGGTCACCGCAGCGGGCCTGTGCCGGATTCCCACCGGCTTCCCAGATTCTCCCCACCGCCCGGCACCGCCGTTTCCGACCGCGCTGGCTCGTGGGGCACCTCGTGCCAAGTACTGCCCACCCTAGCGAAAGCGGCCCACGGTAGGTTCTGGCCATGGACGCATGCAGGGTTACCGTCGTCGGCATCGGCGCGGACGGATGGGACGGGCTCGGCCTGCGCTCCCAGCAACTGGTGACCGGGGCCGCCGTGCTCGTCGGCGCGCCGCGGCAGTTGGCCCTGGTGCCTGAGGTGGGGGTGCCCGAGGTGGGTGGGCAGCGGCGGCTGGAATGGCCGCGGCCCTTGAAGGCGGGTCTGGACGAGATGTTGGCCGGGCTCGCTGGGTTGGATGTCGTCGCGCTGGCTTCGGGTGATCCGCTGGTCTCGGGCATCGGTACGACCCTGGTGATGGCATTGGGAGCCGACCGGGTGCGGATCGTCCCCGCGGTTTCATCGATCGCGCTCGCCCGGGCTGAACTGTGCTGGCCGGCGGAGTCGTGCGCGCTGGTCTCGGTGGTGGGGCGTCCGGTGTCGCTGGTGGCGCGCGAGCTGGCGCCAGGGCATCGGGTGCTGGTGCTGGGTTCGGACGAGTCCACGGCCGGTTTGGTGGCTGGTCTGTTGTGTGAACAGGGTTTCGGTGCGTCGGTGATGCACCTTCTCGGTGACCTCGGCTCGCAGTCGCAGAGCCACCGCGTGGTGCGGGCGGACGAGTTCACCGGCGAGGGCCCGAGGTTGGGCGTGATCGCGCTGGACCTGGTCGGGCCGCGTCGGCTGGGCTGGGTTCCGGGCCTGCCCGATGACGCCTTCGAGAACGACGGACAGCTCACCAAGAGGGACCTGCGAGCCTCCGCGCTGGCGCGTCTGGCGCCGGTCCCGGGAGAACACCTGTGGGACGT
>DGKN01000223.1:0-3507 GCA_002387005.1 Propionibacteriaceae bacterium UBA4569 | reverse complement strand
CGCTGTGTGGCCGCGTTGCAGCCCGGCGGACGTCTGGTGGCCCACGCGGTGACCCTGGAGTCGGAGCAGGCGCTGGCCTCGGCCTACGCCGAGCACGGCGGCGAGCTGACCCGGATCGCGGTCGAGAAGTCCGCGCCGGTCGGACGCTTCACGGGCTGGACGCCTGCTCGCACCGTCACCCAGTGGTCAGTGGAGCTGGGGGGTGAAGCAGGTTCAGCCCGCTGACGCCTGCTGACAGGCCCTCAGGTGTGGCGAGCCCGGCAGCTGTCGTAGAGGTGGCTCTCGCCGGGGTTCGTCGGGGCGAGGGCGCGGCCCACCAGGATCACGGCCGCCTGCTTCAGGGCGGCCTCCTCAACCTTGTCAGCGATTGAATCAACGCTCCCACGCAGCACCAGCTCGTCCGGCTGGCTCGCTCGGTGGACGACCACCACGGGGCAGTCACCGCCCACGTGCGGGCGCACCTCGTCCATCAGTTCCCTGACCCGCGTGATCCCCAGGTGCAGCACCAAGGTCGCCCCGGTCGCCGCGAAGGCCGCCAGCTGCTCACCGTCGGGCATCGCCGTCGAACGCGCCTGCGCGCGGGTGAGCACCACCGACTGCGCCACCAGCGGCACCGTCAACTCCTTGCCGACCAGCGCCGCGGCGGCCGCGTAGGCGGGGACACCGGGCGTCACATCCCAGTCGACTCCCGCCGCGTCGAGCCGCCGAGTCTGCTCCGACAGAGCCGAATAGACGCTCAGGTCGCCCGAGGCCAGGCGGACGACCGACTCGTGACGCGCGTGGGCGGACACCAGCTGNNGAGGTGATCTGGTCGAGGTCCAGGTGCTGGGTGTCGACCAGCCGGGCATCGGGGCTGACATGTTCCAGTACCGCCGGGTCGAGGTAGGTGCCGGGGTACAGGACGACGTCCGCGGCGGCCAGTAGGCGGGTGGCGCGGACGGTGAGCAGGTCGGCCGCGCCGGGCCCGGCTCCGACGAAATGGATGGTCATCGATCCCCCTCGACGGGCTCGGGCGTAACGAACCGGGGGCTCCAGACGCCGTGATTGTCGACCCTGGTTCCCGTGCAACCCACGATCACAAGGCAGGACATGTCAATGGACGTCGGGTCCAGCTCGCCCAGCGTGGTGACCTCCAGCCGTTCCCCCTCGCGTCCGACATTGCGTCCGACGATCACGATCGTCCCGGCGTCCTTGTGCTCCAGCAGCACCTCGCGGGCGCGAGCGATCTGCTCGGTGCGCGTGCGCGATGCGGGGTTGTAGATGGCGAGCACCAGGTCGGCCTGCGCGACGTGACGCAGCCGGTTCTCGACCACCTCCCACGGCTTCAACCGGTCGGACAGCGAAACGACGGCGAAGTCGGCACCCACCGGGGCGCCTGCTCGGGCGGCGACGGCCTGCACCGCGCTCACCCCCGGCAGCACCCTGATCGGGACGCCTGCGAACCGCTCGTCCTGCGCGGCCTCGAAGACAGCTGACGCCATCCCGAAGACTCCTGCGTCGCCGCCTGAGACGACCGCGACCCTCTCGCCGGCCAGTGCCAGCTCGAGGGCCTCTCGGGCGCGGTCGACCTCGACGGTGTTCCCGGACGCGTGTCGCACCAGCCCCGCGCGCTGCGGCACCCGGTTCACATAGGGCGCGTAGCCCATCACGTGGCCAACGGTGGCCAGAGCGTCGGTGACCTCCGGGGTGGTCCAGCGGTCGGGTCCGGGCCCAAGACCGAGGACGAGCAGTTCCGCGGGGGTCGCCTCGGCAGGCTCGGACCCTTCCAGAGGCTCGGGGTTCTTGGAGCTGACCATGCGGGACCGCTGCCCGTGGAGCGCGTCCCCCGGGACCACCACCAGCGAGAAGTACGGCACCGACGACGCGTCCACCTCCGCCACCGGCAGCCAGCGCTCGGAGGGCATCGACGCGCGCTCGACGTACAACGCGCCCTCCAGGCGCCCGGCGGCGGCCAAGGCCCGGCGGACCGCCGGGAAGGTTCTGCCCAGCTTCATGATCACCGCACCGTCGGTGTCGGCCAGACGTCGTGCCAACTCTGGCTCGGGCAGGGTGCCGGGGAGCACCGTCAGCACGTCCTCCTGGCGCACCAGGGCGGTGGCCGTGGTCGCCGTCGCTGCCGCGAAGGCAGGCACGCCCGGCACCACCTCGACCTCGAAGCGTCCGCTCAGCCGGTCATGCAGGTACATGAAGGATGAGTACAACAGCGGGTCACCTTCGGCGAGCAGGACGACGTCCCGGCCGGCCGCCAGGTGGGCCGCCAGACGCTCCGCAGCCGACTGGTAGAAGTCCCCGAGCGCGCTCTCGTAGCCGTCCGGGTGGTCAACCGATCCCGTTGTCACGGGGTACTCGAGACGTTCCTCGACCACGCCGGTGGGCAGCATCGAGGCCACCACCGATCGCGCATTGGACGGACGTCCAGGAGCNNGGGTCGCCAGGGCCCCCCCCGACGCCGTGCAGCCGTCCCGCCACGCTCACTCCTGTTCCTGGGCCAGCGCGTTGAGCGCCGACGAGGTCATCGCCGAGCCGCCGCGGCGCCCGGTCACGGTCACGAAGGGGATGTCGATGCCGTGGTCGCGCGAGAGGTCGACCAGTGCCTGCTTCGACTCGGCGGCGCCGATGAAGCCGACCGGGCAGCCGACGATCGCGGCCGGACGGGGGGCGCCGGCGATCAGCATCTCCATCAGGTGGAAGAGCGCGGTCGGCGCATTGCCGACCGCGACGACCGCCCCCGCCAGCCAGGACGTCCACAGGGAGACGGCGGCGGCGGTCCGGGTGGTGGCCCATTCGGCGGCCAGCCCGGGGACGCGCGGGTCGTTGAGCAGGCAGAGCACCTCGTTGTCGCGCGGCAACCGGCTGCGCGTCACCCCGGTGGCGACCATGGTGGCGTCGCACAGGATCGGGGCACCGCCTTCCAGCGCCGTACGTGCCGAGCGCACGAGGTCTGGGTGGACGACCATGTCGTCCGCGAGGTCGACCTGACCGGAGCCGTGGATCATTCGGACGGCCAGTTTCTCTGCTTCGGCAGGGATCCGGCTGAGGTCGGCCTCGGCCCGGATGGTCGCGAAGGAGTCGACGTAGATTGCGGCCCCACGGTCGATGTAGTCATAGGCGCGCGGCGGACGCGTGGGCTCGCTCATTGAAGACCCGTCAGGCTCGGCTGCTTGGTCGGCAGCAGGATGCCGTGCCAAGGGGTGNNCCCCTCGCCGCAGAGGGCCTCGATGGCTGCGCGGTCCAGGCCCTGCTCCGGGACATGGTGGTGGACGCCCGCCGGGGTGTCACCGTAGGGGAGCGGACCCTGTGGAGCGGGCAGGTCCGCGTGCGGTGTGGTCGTGGGGACGAAGGGTCGGTCCAGCTCGTCGACGTGCCAGGCGGCGGACGCCGAGGTGCCGCGCACGATGACGAATTCGTGCGCGAGCCGGGCCAGGTGATCGGCCGCCTCGGTGAGCAGGACGACCTCGCCCCAGCCGGAGCCGATCCGCAGTTGGCCGCGGTCGGCGTCGAGGGCGA
>DGKN01000248.1:3358-8886 GCA_002387005.1 Propionibacteriaceae bacterium UBA4569 | reverse complement strand
TATGGAAACGGGGCAACTCGTCTGAACCGAAGGGGCCAAACCCGAGCAGATCCGCGAAGGTGTACCAGTTCAGTGCCGTGATGAGCCCCCCAATGGCGGCAACGATCAGTCCCTGAGTCCCCAGCCGCCGTGCCAGCACCACAGTGGTGGCCGAGAGGAGGAGCGCTACCGTCAACTCGTACTCGAGCCGAAGCCCGAGCACACCTCCCCGCGGCCACAGCACCGCACCGAGCAACAGGGGCCCTGACACGGTTGCGAATGCTCCCAGACAGGCCCACGCCGGACCGCGGCGAACCGTCAACTCCAGTTCCCCGGCCACGGGCAGTGCGACCACGCCGAGCAGGCCAGGAGCCAACGCCAGAACCATCTCTCGGGCCAAGCGGGGGGCGTCCGCGGCGGGCAAGTCGATCTGCTGGCTGAAGCGCAGTCCGATGCCCATCAGCAACCCCAGCCCCACAGCCCATTGGGGATAGCGGTGCAGTCGCAGGGCGGTCCTCATCGCATCTCGTAGGTGTCCAACGCACCGCTGGCGACGAAGGGATAGAAGATCGCCACCACGGCCGCCAGCGCGAGGCCAGCCAGCAGCAGAAGGAGATAGCGTCGCTGGCGCCTGCTCCGCACATGCCACAAGGTGATGCAGGCACAGGCCAGCGCGAGCGCCAGGTTTGAGCCGCAGGTTGCCATCAGGTGGGCTGGAATGGGTCGGGCGCCGGTTACGGGTCCGGTGGCCATCTCGGTGCTCAGCAGCTCCGGATACCCCTTCCAGAAGAACACGTTCTGGAACATGAACACACCGATTGCCGTCACCGGCACCCCCCAGGGGTCTTTCCAGAACTCCCCGACCATGGCGCCCAACCACGTCGAGGCCAACAGAGCGCAGGGCCCGGTGAACAGCTGCCATGGCAATGTGAGGCCCGACGCGTCCGCGTGGCCGGCGACGCAGCACAGCGACGCGATCAGCAGGGTGGCTCCCTGGACGGCGAGGCCCGACAGGAAAACCGTCCACACCATGTCGCTCCGTGAACGCAATGCCCGCGGCAGGCCGGCCACCAGATCGTCGCCAGGCGGCCGCCAAGCGCGGATTTGGAGCAGCACGACCGAGGCGGCGGACAACGGGGACAACAGAATCGTGGAGCCTGTCCAGACCGAGAGCATCCACGACCAGTCGAAGCTCCAGCCGGGCAGGTCCGAGCCCGGGACGCCCTGCACGTTCAACATGGCGATTGTCTGGGCCGCCAGCATGAGGGGGAACAGCACTTTTCCGGTTGCCCGCAACCACATGCGCACCCCGACCATCACTCGTCGTCCCCCGTGTTCGCGATGATATCCAGCAGCCAGTCCTTGTCGGCCTCACGCGGCGGTGGGCCATCGTGCACGATCTGACCGTGGTCGAGCACGATGACCCGGTCGGCGAGTTCGACGACATCCTCCACCAGGTGGCTGGACAGCACCACGGTCCCAGCTCGACGTTCAGACAAGAGTTCGACCATGCGAGCGCGTTGCTTGGGGTCGAGTCCAGTGCTCGGCTCGTCCAGCAACAAGATGTCGGGGCTGCAGGCCAGCGCCTGCGCCAACCACACTCGGCGGACCATGCCTCCGGAGAGCTTTCCGATCCTCTCGTCCGCGACCTGCTCCAAGCGGACGTCCGCGAGCGCTTGGCGGGCCCGCTCGGCGGCCTCGGTGCTGGAGAAGCCCCGCATCCAAGTCAGATAGGTGACGTAGTCCGCCGCGGTTGCCCTACGTGGGGCTGAGGCCTGCTGGGGCATCCACGCGATTCGTTGCAAGGCCTCTGGTCGAGTTCGGCGCGCGTAGAGGTCCAGACCGCCCACGTGCACGGCACCCCGCCGAGGTTGGAGTGCCCCGGCCGCAACACGCATCAGGGTAGTCTTGCCTGCCCCGTTGGCGCCCACCAGGCCCAGCACGCCGCCCCCCACGCTGACCGAAATGCCTGTCAGGGCTGGTCGCGCACGCCCAAAGGCGTGGGCGACCTCCATGAGCTCAAGCTGCACCGGAGTTGGACCAGCCACTGCAAGGGTCGGCTTTCCAAGGGACGTTGATGCACGTCTTCGCTCGCGCGCTCCATGGGCCAGCGGTTGGAGCTGAGATATATGTGCGCATGCGGACATCCTTGTAACTGGTGTCTTGCGAGTCGCCCGAACGCGTGTAGGCACTGTTCTGGGCGGACCAGTACTCGGCCGCGGTGTATCCGCCCTTCCCGTTAAGAACCTTGACCTTGACGTAAGCCACATTCCAAGCGGAGGTGAAAGACACGTAGGCGTTGCCGTAGGCATAGGCAGTCTGATCCCCGTTGCTCACGCTCTGAGTCCCGTAACTCATGGCCATCGCACTGGGCGAGATTGCCGCAAGGATGTCAGGATCAGCCCGAATCTCACTGCTGTCCGTCGTCTCATCGTGGATCCTCCGCTTTGGAGTAGGTTCGTGAGGTCCTCTAAAGCTATGGCTGTCAACTGGATCAGGGGGGCACGGACGTGAAGATCTGGACGAAAGTTAATCCTGCAGTGTTTATCCTGCAGGCGCACGCAGACTGTCCTGCGGACGTGTGGATCGTTGATCAGCAAAGGGTCCGACCATGGTGGGCTGGCGCAGCGCCCCCGGGGAGCAGCGCTGGCGAGTGGAGTCAACCCAGCGAGGTCGGGGACGCGCTCGCGTCGGCCCCCTGAGCCGGAGGCCCAACAACATCGTCCAGACGATGGAGCTGATCAAGAACACCACGGGTGTCGACCTGTCGAACCTGGTGAGCAAGTACGCCGATGGCTCGGCCGGCCCGTCCACGGAGGTCGTCAAGACCGACCAGCAGGTGCCCAAGGCCTGATCTCCACCCACGAGCGTCGCGGGCCGCTCCCCACCGGGGTGCGGCCCGCGCGTCGCGTCCGGCGCGGGGGAAGGCGGGCCCTAGGCTGTCCGCGTATCCGCCCCACAGCCGCGTCCACGGATGGCGGAGACTCGACGCCCGTTTCGTGCTGCTGATGGCCTCCGTCCGGTGGACGCTGAACGCTAGTCGCTTGGCGCCGACGTCGTTCGCCGTGGCTCCAACGCGACCGCGTATCCCGCGAGCATCAAAGCGGCCAGGCACGAANNGGGGGGAGGGTGGTGCTGGCGGTGGGCGCGCTGGTTCTGGCGGTGCTGCTGGCCTCGCTCATCAAGAGCTGTGGGGCGGACGCGACCACGAAGGGGGTCCCGGCCAGCACAAGCCCGGCCGCGGCTGGGTCGCCGTCCGCCGATCCGACGCCCTCGGTGTCGAGTTCAGCGGTGGCACCCAGCGCGACCGCGTCGCGGACGTCGATCCTGGACGGCATCGTGAACAGCGGTGACAAGGGCAGCGGCGCCTGGAACCAGGCCAAGGTGGCGATCGCAACGACGCACACCAACAAGACCAATGCGCACCGGTATGTGGTGAAGGTGGAGACCAACCTCGGGCTGGACCAGGACGCGGTGGCGCGACAGGTGCAGTCGATCCTGGACGACGACCGCAGCTGGTCGTCCAGCACCTCGAACTCCTTCACTCTGGTGACCGACCCCGCCAAGGCCGACCTGACGATCCACCTGGCCTCGCCCGACACCACCCAGAAGATGTGTCGTCCACTGGATGTGCTCGAGACCTGGAGCTGCAGGCAGGGCAGCAACGTCGTCCTGAACGCCGACCGCTGGCGCTACATGACGCCCACCTACGACGACCTCTCGTTGTACCGGGCCTACATGGTCAACCACGAGGTCGGCCACTTCATCGGCCGCGACCACATCGGTTGTCCCGCCCAGGGGTCGACCGCCCCGGTGATGATGCAGCAGAGCAAGTCCCTGGGTGGCTGCACCATCAACCCCTGGCCGTCCGCTTCCGACGGGCGGTGAGCGCTGGTGTCGCTTGGCGAGACTTCGGTCGCCGTGGCTCCAACACGACGGCGTGTCCCGCGAGCATCAGAGCGGCCAGGCACGAAGCGTGCGCACCCCATGGGGTATGGAAACGGGGCAACTCGTCAGAACCGAAGGGGCCGAATCCGAGCAGATCCGCGAGGGTGTACCAGTTCAGAGCCGTGATGAGTCCGCCGACAGCGGCCATCATCAGTCCCTGAGTCCCCAACCGACGTGCCAACACCACCGTGATGGACAATCCTGCAAGCGCACGCAGACTGTCCTGCGAGGGTGTGGATGGTCGAGCAGCCAAGGGTCTGACCATGGTGAGGCCAGCGAAGAGCCCCCGGGGCGTTGGCGAGGCGAGCCAACCAGTGGTCGCCGGGCAGCTGAGTTCTGCTTCAGACCCGCGACGCGATGGCGTCGCCGACCTCGCTGGTGCGACGAGCACCGGTGCGCTTGGCGACGTCCGCGCTGACGGCCGCCTCGATCCGGCGAGCATCCTCCGGACGTCCGAGGTGGTCGAGCAGCAGGGCCATCGACGAGATGGCGGCGGTCGGGTCGGCCTTCTGCTGCCCGGCGATGTCGGGGGCAGAACCGTGGACCGGCTCGAACATGGACGGGAACTCGCCGCCCACGTTGATGTTGGCACTGGCGGCGAGCCCGATGCCCCCGGTGATCGCTCCGGCCTCGTCGGTGAGGATGTCACCGAANNGATGGTCGCGGCGTCGATGTGCAGGTAGTCGGTGGTGACGCCGGGGAACTCCGCGCCGACCTCCTCGACGATGCGCCGCCACAGGCCGCCCGCATTCACCAGGACGTTGTGCTTGTGCACCAGGGTGAGCTTGTGGCCCCGCGCCATGGCGCGGGTGAAGGCGTCGCGGACGACCCGCTCCACCCCGAAGGCGGTGTTGACGCTCACCTCGGTGGCGATCTCCTGCGGGGTGCCGACGCGCACCGCGCCGCCATTGCCGCAGTACAGGCCCTCGGTGCCCTCACGGACGACCACGAAGTCGATCGGTCCGCGGTTGACAACCTCGGACGACAGCGGAGTGGCGGTGCCGGGGAAGTACTTGGACGGACGCAGGTTCACCGCCTGGTCGAGCGCGAAGCGCAGCTTGAGCAGCAGTCCCCGCTCCAGCAGGCCGCTGGGGATCTCCGTCGAACCCGGCGCCGCGCCGACCGCGCCCAGCACGATCGCGTCCACGCCCTTCAGTTCCTCCAGCACGGAATCGGGCAGCACCTCGCCGGTGCGCAACCAGCGCTCGGCGCCCAGGTCGTANNGTTTAGCACCTTGAGCGCCTCGGCGGTCACCTCGGGGCCGATGCCATCGCCACCGATGACGGCCAGGGTGGGGGTCTGTGAAGTCATGGCCCAGACCATAGTGGGGCGGTCACGAGGTGGGCCGTGGGTCTCACCGCGCGGGGGCTGGGGTAGTTTTCGGGCCATGGCCCTTGACTTCTCCTCCCCGCAGAACCCGACTTGGACCGCCGATGAGCGCATCGCCGAGATCTCCGTCGACCCGGGCTTCGGCGACTACTTCACCGACCACATGGCCCAGGCCACCTGGTCGGCCGACGAGGGCTGGAGTGATGGGGCCGTCGTGCCCTACGGGCCGATCCCGATGGACCCGGCCAGCGCCGTGCTGCACTACGCGCAGG
>DGKN01000248.1:1307-3149 GCA_002387005.1 Propionibacteriaceae bacterium UBA4569 | reverse complement strand
GCGGCCAAGTGCGGTGGCAACTACGCCGCCTCGCTGGAGGCCACCAAGGAGGCCTACGCGAACGGCTGCAACCAGGTGCTCTTCCTGGACGCCGCCGAGCAGCGCTGGATCGAGGAACTGGGCGGCATGAACCTGTTCGTCGTCACCTCCGCGGGCGAGCTCGTCACCCCCGAACTGTCCGGCTCGATCCTGGCCGGCGTCACCCGCGACTCGATCCTGCAGCTGGCCCCAGAGCTGGGCCTGACTCCGGTCGAGCGCCGGCTGGAACTGGCCGAGGTCTTCAAGGGCATCCAGGACGGGAGGATCGTGGAGGCCTTCGCCTGCGGCACCGCCGCGGTCATCACCCCCATCCGCTCCTTCAAGGACGCGGAGGAGGAGGTCGTGCTTCCTGAGGTCGCCGAGCCGGCCAGCCTCAAGATCCGCGACGCGCTGCTCGACATCCAGTACGGGCGGGTCGAGGACACCCACGGGTGGACCCGCAGGGTCTGCTGACCGGGGACTGAGCGATTCGTCCACGGGCTGGGACCAGCGGTCTTGGCCCGTGGGATCGCGCACACTGTCGGGGACCCACCCGAATCGGAGGCGTAGTACCCCCATGACCACCCAGCCGTTGGCCCCCGAGCACTTCCAGATCTTCGACACCACCCTGCGCGACGGGGCCCAGCAGGAGGGCCTGCGGCTGTCGGTGCCCGACAAGCTGCGCATCGCACGGCTGCTGGACGGTTTGGGCGTCACCTTCATCGAGGGTGGCTGGCCGGGCGCGAACCCCAACGACACCGCCTTCTTCGAGGCCGCGAAGACCGAGCTGGAGCTCGGCAATGCCCGTCTGGTCGCCTTCGGCTCGACCCGCAAGGCTGGCGGCAGCGCTGCCTCCGATGCCCTGACCCAGGCGCTGGTCGATGCCGGCACCGAGTACATCTGCATCGTCGCCAAGAGTCACGACCGGCACGTCACCGACGCACTGCGCACCACGCTGGAGGAGAACCTGGCGATGGTGCACGACACCGTCACCCACTTGGTCGGGCTGGGCAAGCACGTCTTCGTCGACTGCGAGCACTTCTTCGACGGCTACCGATCCAACCGAGACTATGCCCTCTCGGTCGTCCGCACCGCCGCGGACGCCGGCGCCGAGGTCGTCGTGCTGTGTGACACCAACGGCGGGATGCTGCCCAGCCAGATGGCCGACATCGTCTCGTCCGCCGCCGAGATGGGCGTCGAACTGGGCATCCACTGCCACAACGACACCGGTTGCGCGGTCGCGAACTCGATCGCCGCGGTCGAGGCGGGCGTCAGCCAGGTGCAGGGGACGATGAACGGCTACGGCGAGCGCACCGGCAACGCCGACCTCACCTCGATCATCCCGAACCTGCAGCTCAAGTACGGCTGGCCGTTGGTCAGCGACGAGCAACTGGCCTCGCTGAGCCATGTGGCGCTCGCGATCGCCGACATCACCAACCAGGCGCCGCACGCCCGGCAGCCCTATGTCGGCCACTCCTCCTTCGCGCACAAGGCCGGGCTGCACGCCTCCGCCATCCGCGTCGACCCCGACCTCTACCAGCACGTCGACCCGGCGCTGGTGGGCAATGGGATGCGGATGCTGATCTCCGACATGTCGGGTCGGGCGAACATCCAGATCAAGGGCGAGCAGCTGGGTCTCGACCTCGATGACCGGGAGGTTGCCGCCCAGATCACCGATGCGGTCAAGGCGCGCGAGGCGCTCGGCTACTCCTACGAGGCAGCCGACGCAAGCTTCGAACTGCTGGTGCGCGACCAGCTCGGCATCTTAGGGTTCCCCTTCGAGATCACCAGTTGGCGCGCGACCACCGAGCACCGCGTCGGCAT
>DGKN01000248.1:0-1211 GCA_002387005.1 Propionibacteriaceae bacterium UBA4569 | reverse complement strand
CCGGCTGATCGACTACCGGGTGCGAATCCTGGAGACCGGTGCCAGCACGGACGCGATCACCCGCACGCTGATCGACTTCTCCGACGGGGAGCGAACCTGGAGGACCGTCGGCGTCGGGACGAATGTCATCGAGTCCAGCTGGGAGGCGCTCACCGACGCCTACCTCTACGGCTTGGTGAAGGACTTCGGCCGCAGCTGAGTGCCCCGTCCTCACAGGCCCCGTTTCTCGAGGGCCTGGGATGGTCAGCCCTCGAGGTCGCGGCGGCGCCGAGACAACTGGCGCACCAGCCGTTCGGTGGCATTGCGCGTCAACGGCAAGGCGCCGTCGCGCAGGTCGTCCAGCAGCGGGCTGGTCGCCGTCAGCACCTGGTCGAGCGCCCGTTCGACGGCGCGCGAAGGCAGGCCCAGGGTTCCGCCGAAGGTGCGGAAGGCTGTGCGCGTCAGGTTCTCCCGACGCCCGGCCAGAACCAGCGCCATCGTGTGGTCGCCGTAGGGGAGCGTGGAGGCCAGGTCATAGGCGGGCGCCAGTCGCCACTCACCGTCTGGGTGCTGCAGCACGGACAGGTTCTTGGCGTGCAGGTCGCCATTGCCCGTCAGCCAGGCGAAGGCGAACAGGACGAAGGCACCGCGCGCGGCAACCATCCGGGCTGGGCAGGCGTCCGCGCCGGCGCTGACCACCTCCGCGGAGCTCACCGCATACTTGTCGGCCGGGTATCGGCCGAGCAGCTGGCAGGCGTCCTCCACGGCCAGACTGGCCACACCTCCTTCGACGTCCAGGACGCGNNTCCCGGCCCGTCCCTCGACGTCGCGGACGAGCTCCGCCCGCGCCACGGGGACGGGCAGCCGACGCGCGAGACGCAGGAAGTAGTCCTCGTTCTCGACCGCCCCCGGGTGCTCCGGCGGATCCAGCTTGATGATCGCCCGCACCCCGTCCAGCCGCACGGGCAGCGAGATCATCGCCCCGGATGCCTTTTCCTGCACCCCCGGCAGGCCCACCCGGTCGACCACCCCGGCCGAGGTCAGCAGGTCGGCGAAGCGCAGGACGCCGGAGCTCACCAAGGGCTTTGGCGTGACGGGTTCCTGCCCCTGGGGCGCGAGGGTGACGTCCCCGATCGTGTCGCCCCCGACGGCCAGCAACAGGCTGAGTTCGTCGTCGGCGGAGGTCTTGACTGCTTGGCGCAGGGCCGTCAGGCGCCGCCCCTCCGGCAACA
>DGKN01000126.1 GCA_002387005.1 Propionibacteriaceae bacterium UBA4569 | reverse complement strand
GCGGGGAGCCTCCGGCGCTGGCGACCAGGGTGTTGCGCGGCTGGCTGGTTGCCGCAGGGGTACGGGAACCGAGCCGGGCGCAGGTGCTGGCCGTTCAGGCACTCGTCCAGGACTGGCGTGGCCAGCGTGGCGTCGACCTGCCCGGGGGCCTGCGGGTCGGCCGTTGCAGGGGGGAGCTGGTGATCGATCCGGTTCCTGCCAGCTAGGGTGGAGTAGTGGACGCAGCCGACATTTCCCAGGACCTCACCCACGTGCTCTACACCGCCGACGAGGTGCAGCGCCGCGTGGAAGAACTGGCCGCCGAGATCGATCGTGACTACGAGGGACGCGAAGTCCTGCTGATCGGCGTGCTCAATGGCGCGGTCATGGTGATGAGCGACCTCTCGCGAGCCATGAAGAGCCACCTCACGATGGACTGGATGGCCATCTCGTCCTACGGCTCGGGCACCAAGAGCTCGGGCGTCGTCCGCATCCTTAAGGACCTCACCCGGGACATCTCCGACGCGCACGTGCTGATCGTCGAGGACATCATCGACACCGGCCTGACGTTGAGCTACCTGGTGCAGAACCTCCAGTCGCGTGGGCCTGCCTCGGTCGAGGTGGCGGCGATGTTCCGCAAGCCCGAGGCGATCACCGCCCCGGTGGACGTGAAGTACGTCGGCTTCGACATCCCCAACGAGTTCGTCATCGGCTACGGCCTCGACTACGCCGGCCGCTATCGCAACCTGCGTGACGTCGGCACGCTCGCCCCGCACGTCTACAGCTGAGCCGTACACCACTGCCATCGNNCCATCGGACGACGACGTCCCTCCTCTGGTGGGAATGTGTGTCCGGGCCTGGCCCGCTGACCCTTTTCGACCGTCGACGCTGGATTGCGCGCCGACACCAGGCCCAGCGGCAGTCTTGGCGTCCGCTGGTAGTGTCAAGGTGCTGATTCCCTCGTCCCTAGGCAGTCGATGAAAAACCTCCAGAAGGCCTTCCGCGGCCCCGTCGTGTGGGTGCTGGTGACGATCATGCTCGTCATCGGTGCGGTCCAATTGATGAACCGGACCACCGGCCCCACCGAAGTGCCCACCAGCCAGGCCCTGTCGATCCTCGAAGGCACCGACAAGCTCACCGAGGTGGTGCTCAACGGTTCCGACGACACGATCCGCATCAGCGCTGCCGACGGCAAGAAGTACCGGTCCAGCTGGGTCGGCAACCAGAGTGAGCAGATCGTCGAGACGCTGAACGAGCGCGTCGCCGCGAAGACGCTCGACCAGTGGCGCGCCGAGAACCCCGGACCCTCGGTCTGGAGCACCCTGCTCTACAGCGGTCTGCCGCTGCTGCTGATGATCGGCCTGCTGTTCTTCTTCCTCAGCGCCGCCCAGGGCGCGGGCGGCCCGCGTGGCGTGATGGGCTTCGGCAAGTCGAAGGCCAAGGTCGCCACCAAGGACACCCCCAAGACCACCTTCTCTGACGTCGCCGGGTGCGCGGAGGCGATCGAGGAACTCCAGGAGATCCGCGAGTTCCTCGCCGAGCCGACCAAGTTCCAGCGCGTCGGCGCCAAGATCCCCAAGGGCGTGTTGCTCTACGGACCTCCCGGCACCGGCAAGACCCTGNNGAAATGTTTGTCGGTGTCGGTGCATCCCGTGTGCGCGACATGTTCGAACAGGCCAAGAAAGCCGCGCCCTGCATCATCTTTATCGATGAGATCGACGCCGTCGGACGCCATCGCGGCGCCGGCATGGGCGGCGGCCACGACGAGCGGGAACAGACGCTCAACCAGCTGCTCGTCGAGATGGACGGCTTCGACACCACCACGAATGTCATCCTGATCGCCGCGACGAACCGTCCGGACGTCCTCGACCCCGCCCTGCTGCGTCCGGGACGCTTCGACCGGCAGATCGCCGTCGAGGCCCCCGATCTGAAGGGACGAGCCCAGATCCTGCGCGTCCACGCCGAGGGCAAGCCGATGGCCGCCGACGTCGACCTGGACTCCATCGCCCGCCGCACGCCCGGCTTCACCGGCGCCGACCTGGCGAATGTGCTCAACGAGGCCGCGCTGCTGACCGCGCGCCTCAACCTGCCCGTGATCGGCAACGCCGAGCTGGGGGAGGCGATCGACCGAGTCATCGCCGGGCCGCAGAAGAAGACCCGCCTCATGGACGACCACGAGCGCCTCGTCACCGCCTACCACGAGGGCGGACACGCCCTGGTGGCCGCAGCGATGCCCGGCAATGACCCGGTGCAGAAGATCACGATCCTGCCCCGCGGACGTGCGTTGGGCTACACGATGGTGATGCCGGACGAGGACAGGTACTCGCAGACCCGCGGCCAGCTGCTCGACCAGATGGCCTACATGCTCGGCGGACGAGCAGCCGAGGAACTCATCTTCCACGACCCCTCCACCGGCGCCAGCAACGACATCGAGAAGGCGACCAAGGTGGCTCGCGCGATGGTCACCCAGTACGGCATGAGCGAGCGCCTCGGCGCCGTCCAGCTTGGGGGCGGCGACACCGAGCCCTTCGTCGGCATGGGTGGTTCGCAGCCCAGCCGCGGCTTCTCCGACATCACCGCCGCCGTGGTGGACGAGGAAGTCAGGGCCCTGCTGCAGGCGGCCCACCAAGAGGCCTTCGACGCACTGGTCGAGAACCGCGACGTGCTGGACGAGCTGGCCCGCCAGCTGCTCGAACACGAGACCCTCGACAAGGCCCAGGTCGCCAAGATCTTCGAGCCGCTGCGTCGCCACCCCGGTCGTGGCGCCTGGACGGGCTCCGACAAACGCGTCCCCTCGGA
>DGKN01000041.1 GCA_002387005.1 Propionibacteriaceae bacterium UBA4569 | reverse complement strand
CAACCCACCGACCGCAGAGCTCGCGAAGATCGACCCGGTCGAGGTCGGCAACTGGCTCGAACAGGTCGACCGCGCGGGCGGTGACGTGACCGTCTGGGGCGAGCTGACCAACCAACCAGAGGTCGCCGCCACCGCGCTGGGCAAGATGCTGCCGCGTGCCACCAGCCAGGCCTGGGGCGGGCGTCGTCCGGCCGCCGCGCGGTGGGCCAAGGCCGTGGGCTCGGCCTACGGCAATGCCGCCACCGGTCAGGGCGTCAGCCTCTCGGTGACTCCCGACATCGTCACCTCCGCCGCCGAGCAGGAGGTGCCGGTGAGGGTGACCAACCACCTCGACCGAGCCGTCAGCGTCAAGGCCACCTTCACCAGCGAGAACCCGCAGCGCCTGGTCGTGGCCGACTCCGAGCTGGAGTCGATCCCGGCCGGCGGTACCGAGACGATCCGCGTGACGATCCAGGCGAAGGCCAACGGCAAGGTGGGCGTCACCGGCCAGCTGGTGACCGAGTCGGGACGCCCGATCGGGGAGGCCCAGTCGATGACCATCACCGCCACCTCGATGGGGCGCATCGGCTGGATCATCATCGTGGGCTCCGGCGTGGTGCTGCTGGGCGCGACTGCGATGCGAATCCGACAGGTCCAGCGTGAGCGCCGGGCCGAACAGGCGGTGGCAGACTTGGGCCAGCCGCGACGATGAGGGGACCGATGGACGCCGAGAACACCGACCGCGACGCAGAGGTGGACGCCCTGGAGACCGAGCTGATGCCAACGGTGGCCGACGAGGGCCCCGACCTGGAGGACACCCTCGGCACCGACGTGCTCTCGTCTGATGGGAGCGTCGACACCGAAGACCTCCCCCCGGCGATGGCGGTCAACACCCCCACCGGCAGCCACGCGGGATCCGAGGGGCCGCTGGCCCAGGTCGGGCACGTCCTGGCCGACCGCTACCGTCTCGAGCAGCAGCTCGCCGAGCGCGGCGGGACGGCCACCTGGCGCGCCTTTGATCAGAAGCTCTCCCGCTCAGTGCTGGTGCACCTGCTGGGCGCCGATGATCCGCGCACCTCCGACGCCCTGGACGCGGCCCGCAAGGCGGCCACCGCGACCGATGCGCGGTTCCTGAGGGTGCTGGACGCCGTCGAGCCGGCCGGCGACGAACCCGCTGTGGTTGTCTGCGAGTTCGCGCCTGGCGAGAGCATGGAGAAGCTGCTCAGGCAGGGTCCGCTGAGCGCGCTGGAGGCGGCCTGGGTCGCCCGTGAGCTGGCCGACGCGATGAGTTCCGTGCACGCGGAGGGGCTCTTCCACCAGCGGATCAACCCCGACACGGTCATCATCACCGCCACCGGTGCGGTCAAGGTCGTCGGCTTCCTGATCGAGGCCGCCCTGCATCCGGACGCCGACCAGGGCATCTTGGCCTGGTCCGAGCGGGAGGAGGCGGACGTGCGTGCCATCGGCAAGGTGCTCTACGCGAGCCTCGTCAACCGGTGGCCGGCCGAGCCCGGCCAGCTGCACGAAGCAGACCAGGCCCGGCCCTGGGGCATGCCACCGGCCCCGGTGGACCAGCGCGGCTGGCTCACGCCCCGCCAGGTGCGTTCAGGGGTCAGCCCGGCGCTGGACACCATCTGCGACCAGGTGCNNTGCTGTCGGCCTCCCCCCGCCAGAACGAGTTGCCCCTGCGTACCGCCAACCAGCTCGTGGGAGCCCTGAACAAGGTGTTGGGGACAGCCGATGCGTCCGCCGACCTGGAACGCCGGATGCGCTTTCCGGTGCACGCCGCGGACGCCTACGAAAGTGGTGACGACACCGGGCGGATGGCTCCCCTGGAGCACACCTTTCCCGGCGTCGCCTTCGCCGGTGCCACCGCAGCCGCCACGGAACACCCCATCGCCGTTCCCGCCCCGGCGCCACGCGCCACGTCCCCGCACACCCCCACCGATGCCCCAACGGTCGTGCGTGGGGCCACGATCATGCGTCCCCGGCCCCGGCCGACCAAGCGTCCGTGGCTCGCGNNTGGTGCTGCTGGTGCTGGTGGCCTCGCTGCTGCGGCTGGCCTGGCAGAAGGCCACCGGCGACGGCACGGGCAGCATCCTTGGCGAGAACGAGGTGCAGACCTACACCCCCACCAATGTGGACGACTTCGACCCCACCGCCGACAACGGCAACGGCGAGGAGAACCCCAACCTGGTCAAAAACGCCTGGGACGGCAACCCGGCCACCGCATGGCAGACGCTCGTCTACCTGAACTCGGCCAAGTTCGGAAAGCTCAAGCCCGGCGTCGGGCTGGTTGTCGACCTGGGCCAGCAGGCCAGCGTGGGCGAGGTGAACGTACAGCTGAAGGGCACCCCCACGGGCATCCAGCTGCGGGTTCCGAACGACACCGGCGCCACCAGCGCGCCGACGACGAAGGCGAGCGCCTGGAAGACGGTGGCCAGCATCGACGCAGCCGGCACCACCGCGCAACTGAAGCCCGCCTCGCCGGTGGCAACGCGTTACCTGCTCGTCTACATCACAAGCCTGCCGAACATCGGGTCCAACAAGTACCAGGCCACCATCAACGAGATCGAGGTGAAGTCGTGACGCAGGCCCCTNNGGCCACGGACGTCCTCGACCCGGACCTCGCTGACGTCGAGGCCAGCGACCACGACCTGCTGCGAGCCCATGTCGCGGGTGACCCGGACGCCTTTGCCCTGCTGTTCGCCCGGCACCGCAACCGCCTGTGGGGCATTGCGCTGCGCACCATGCGTGACCCGGACGAGGCGGGCGATGCGCTGCAGGAGGCGATGATCTCGGCCTTCCGGCGTGCGGGCAGCTTCCGGGGCGACGCCGCGGTCACCACTTGGCTGCACCGGATCGTCGTCAACGCCTGCCTGGACCGGATCCGGCGCAATGCGGTGCGCCGCACCGAGGCCCTTCCCGAGGACGCAGACCGGAGGCTCGGCCTCGCGCTGGGCGACGGGACGGAGCGGATCGAGCAGGCCGAGACGCGCGATGCCGTGCAGGACGCCCTGGGCCAGATCTCGCCCGACCAGCGCGCGGCGATCGTGCTGGTCGACATGGAGGGCTACTCGGTGGAGGAGGCGGCCGTGCTGCTCGGCTGCCCCACCGGCACGGTCAAGTCCCGCTGTTCCCGCGGTCGCGCCCGGCTGGTTCCGCTGCTGCAGCACCTGCGGGAACCGGATGGGGGGCGCTCGACGTCCAATCCCTTGCCGGGGCCCGCGTGCACGGCAGCCCCGCAGACCGAGGAAAGTTCCCGATGAGCACACCCGACGAGCGCTCCATCACCGGCCGCAACAGCACCGGCCCCGGCAGCACCGGTCCAACGGACGCGCCATGCGAAGAAGACCCGGCGTGGTTGTCGGTCGTGCTCGCGGGCCAGACGGACGTCGAGATCCCCGCCGCGGTGTCCCGAGCCATCACCGGTGCCCTGCGCGCCGAACAAGAACAGCGCGAGGCGCGCAACGATTTCCACCCCGGGGCCACCCCCGAAGAACTTGACGAGTCCCTTGGCGCCGACCTGGACGAGTCCTCGGCCGTCACACCTGACGTCCGGATCAGTCTGCGTTGACGCTCTGGTGCAACGCGAGCAGTTGCTCGAACTGACGCTCGGTCGAGTCGAGGGTGAGCGGGCTGCGCTGGGCGCGCCCGATCACGACGGCGACTGGGATTCCCTCCGATCCGCTGCCGGCAGTGGCTGGGCGGTCGTCCTTGAGCAGGCCTTCGGACACGCGGCAGCGGGGCCGGACCATCAAAGGTTCGGCCCCGCCGTCAGCGTGGGTCCGGCGTGATTGTGTTGAGCGTGGGTGCGAGGAGACTCAGCCCTCGACGTCCTCATCGACCCAGTCGAAGGTCTTCGTGACGGCCTTCTTCCAGTTGCGGAAGAGACGCTCGCGCTCGGCGTCCTCCATGGCAGGCGTCCAGCGCTTGTCCTCGGCCCAGTTGTCGATGACGTCCTGTTCACCGCTCCAGTAACCGACGGCGATGCCGGCGGCGTAGGCGGCGCCCAGCGCGGTGGTCTCGGCGACGACCGGACGGACGACGGGGACGCCCACCTGGTCGGCCTGGAACCGCATCAGCGTCTCGTTGGCGGTCATACCACCGTCGACGCGCAGTTCCTCGAGCTGCACACCCGAGTCGGCCTCCATCGCGTCCAGCACCTCGCGGGTCTGGTAGGCCGTGGCCTCCAGCACCGAGCGGGCGATGTGGCCGCGGTTGACGTAGCGGGTCAGGCCGACGAGCGCGCCGCGGGCATCGGCACGCCAGTAGGGCGCGAACAGGCCGGAGAACGCGGGCACGAAGTAGGCGCCGCCGTTGTCCTCCACCGAGGCCGCCAGCTCCTCCACCTCGGGAGCGCTGTCGAACATCCGCAGATTGTCGCGCAGCCACTGGACCAGGGATCCCGTGACGGCGATGGATCCCTCGAGTGCGTAGATCGGCTTGTTGTCGCCGATCTGGTAGCAGACGGTGGTCAGCAGGCCGTTCTTGCTGGGGACGATCTCCTCGCCGGTGTTCATCAGCATGAAGCAGCCGGTGCCATATGTGTTCTTGGCCATGCCCTTCTCGAAGCAGGCCTGGCCGAAGGTCGCAGCCTGCTGGTCGCCGAGGATGCCGGCAATCGGGATGTCCATCAGGAAACCGCCCTGGCGGCCCTTGCCGTACACCTCGGCGGAGCTCTTGATCTCGGGGAGCATGCTCATGGGGATCGTCATGTCGGCCGCGATGTCCGCGTCCCAGTCGAGGGTCTTGAGGTCCATCAGCATGGTGCGGGAGGCATTGGTGACGTCGGTGACGTGCACGCCGCCCTCCACGCCGCCGGTCATGTTCCACAGCACCCAGGTGTCCATGGTGCCCATCAGCAGCTTGCCGGCCTCGGCATCGGCGCGGGCGCCCTCGACATTGTCGAGGATCCACTTCACCTTGGGGCCACAGAAGTAGGTGGCCAGTGGCAGGCCGACCTTGTCCTTGTACTTGTCAGCATTGCCGCCGCCGAGTTCCTCGACGATCTTCTGGGTGCGGGTGTCCTGCCAGACGATGGCGTTGTAGACGGCCTCGCCGGTCTCCTTGTTCCACACCACCGTGGTCTCGCGCTGGTTGGTGATGCCGACCGCGGCGATGTCGTGGCGGTTCATGTCCGCCTGGCTCAGCGAGCTGGCGACGACCTCGCGCACGTTGTCCCAGACCTCGGCAGGGTCGTGCTCCACCCAGCCGGCCCTCGGGAAGATCTGCTCGTGCTCCTTCTGGCCCGTCGCGACGATCTTGCCGGAGTGGTCGAAGATGATCGCCCGGGAGCTCGTCGTCCCCTGGTCGATGGCCATGATGTACTTCGTGTCGTCCGTCACTTCCACACCTCATCGTGTCTTGTCGTAGTGCAGGGTCGCGGAGGCTCCCCACCTGTGGAACTCCACCAGACGGGCGAGCTTTCGGCCATGATGGTGCACGTACGTGCAACCGACAAGGGAGGACCATGCACGAGCGATCCGACCAGATGTACCTGGCTGCCTCCCTGTACTACGTGCAGGGTGAGACGATGGAGTCCATCGCGCGGCAGTTGCGTGTCTCGCGCTCGACGGTCTCGAGGCTGCTGAGGGACGCCAGGGACACCGGAGTGGTGACGATCACGCTGGGCAATCCGTCGGGCCAGGACGCCACCTTGTCGGAGACCTTCGCCCGGATCTTCGGCGTCACCGCGCACATCGTGGCCGTCCGGGAGGGCAGCACCGAGGTGCACCGCCTCGATCGGGTGGCGCGGGTCGCCGGGCAGCTCATCACGTCCATGATCGAGGACGACATGACCATTGGGGCCGCGTGGGGCACCACCTTGTCGGCGGTCGTGCCCTATGTCCGGCCGCGGGACCTGCACGGCGTCTCCTTCGTCCAGCTCAATGGCGGCGGCAACATGACCGGTTTCGGCACCCCCTACGTCGGTTCGATCATCAGCCAGATGGCGGATTCCTTCGGGGCGGAGGTCGTCGACTTCCCCGTCCCTGCCTTCTTCGACCACCCGGAGACCCGGCAGGCCATGTTCCGGGAGCGCAGCGTGCAGAACGTCCGCCGCTGCCAACGCAAGGCAGACCTGGCCCTGTTCGGCGTTGGCTCCCTGGCCTCGGCCGTCCCCTCGCACGTCTATTCGGCCGGCTACCTCGACGACACGGACATGGCCCAGCTGCGCGCCGACCGGGCCGTCGGGGACGTGAACACGGTGCTGCTGCGAGAAGACGGAACCTGGGCCGACATCGCCCTCAACCAGCGCGCCAGTGGCATGACTCCTCCTGACCTGCAGCGGATCCCACGCCGGCTGTGCGTGGTG
This sequence comes from Propionibacteriaceae bacterium UBA4569, assembly GCA_002387005.1. Lineage (GTDB taxonomy): Bacteria > Actinomycetota > Actinomycetes > Propionibacteriales > Propionibacteriaceae > Luteococcus > Luteococcus sanguinis. The sequence continues at coordinate 3,210 of DGKN01000041.1, read as the reverse complement.
GCGGGCGTCGGCAAGGCGTCACCCTTGTTGGGGCTGTTGCGCGCAAGGTTGGCCACTGAGGTCGTGGTGGACGAGGCAACGGCCAAGGCCGTGCTGGCTAAGTTGTAGGTCGGCTCCTGGCGACCCAAGTCGTAGGCCCCGCGCCGCGGAACTGGCCGATCGGCTGGACTTTCCCCTCAATCGACGCCAGGGCCTTCACCTTGGTGCGTACAGGGTGCAGGCTCTGGGAAGTGGCGGCGACGCACTGGATTGCTCCAACGTCGCGCACCATCTCTTCACGACACCCACTCTGCCCCTGAGGAGAACACCCATGAGGTTCAAAGCCCTGGCCGCAGCGATGCTGGCCACCGTCATCGGCGTCCCGCTCGTGTCACCGTCGACCGCGCAGGCAGCCACCACTGGCAAGACGTCCGCGATCGAGGCCAAGCGCGTCGACTCGATTCCCACGCCGAAGCTCGACTGGTTCGAGTGCTACGGCGCCTACCAGTGCGCCAGCACGCGGCTGCCCGTCGACTACGACCAGCCCAAGGGCGCCACCACCGAGGTCGCCCTGCTGAAGGTGCCGTCCAAGGACCAGGTGCACAAGATCGGCACCCTCTTCGTGAACCCCGGCGGCCCCGGCGGCTCCGCCACGCAGATGGCCGCGATGATGGGGATGATCGCGAACCCGGTCGTCACGTCACGCTTCGACATCGTGGGCATCGACCCCCGAGGTGTCGCCTTCACCGACCAGGTCAAGTGCTTCGCCGACCTCAAGGCGCAGACGCGAGCCCTGGCTGGCCTCGACATCCCCTTCCCGATCGACGACGGGGAGCGTGCGGCCTACCTGAAGAGCGCCCAGAAGCTGGCCCAGGGCTGCTCGACCACCGGCAAGACCCTCTCCTCGACCGCCTCGACGGCCGAGGTGGCCCGAGACATGGACGTGCTGCGCCGTGCCGTCGGGGACAAGAAGCTCAACTACCTCGGCTTCAGCTACGGCACCCAGTTGGGGCAGGTCTACGCCAACATGTTCCCCGACCGCATCCGTGCACTGGCGATCGACGGGACCATCGACCCGGTCGCCTGGGCGGGAACCCAGGCCACCAAGAATGTGCCGGTGACGCTGCGCCTCGGCTCTGCCGAGGGGGCCTGGGGCGCGCTCAAGGAGGGCATGAAGCGCTGCGACGCGGCCGGCAAGGAGTACTGCGCCATCAGCGGCAATGCCATGGGTCGGTGGTCGAAGGTGGCACGCGAACTCGTCCAGCACCCACTGGTCAGCACCGACCTGTTCACCGGCAAGCAGATCAGCTACGGCTACGCGACGTTCATCAACAGCACCCTTGGGATGCTGTACTCCACCGACGGCATGGACTGGGTGGCCGCCGAGACCGCAGCCCTGGAGGAGGCCCTGTGGCCCACCACGCCCGCCGAGGGCACCACCGCGTTGAAGAAGCTCCGCGCGCTGCACACCGAGTTCCGCACGACCCACACCGCCACAGCGGCCCGTCGTTTCACCTCGTCCGCATTCAGCTACTCCAACGACATCGAGGCCTATGCCTCGGTGATGTGCACCGACTCTCTGAACCCGGGCAGTGCGCTGGGCTGGAAGTCCGCCGTCGCACGCGGCGTGCGCACCGGTGGTCCCTTCGCCCAGGCCTGGGGATGGTCGTCCCCGTGGTGCGCATCCAATGACTGGAAGGCCATCGACGAGGACGCCTACCGCGGCCCGTGGAACAAGAAGACCTCCGCCACCATCCTGGTCGTCGGATCGCTGTGGGACCCGGCCACCAGCTACGCCAGCGCGAAGTCCGCGGCCGGCCGCCTCGGCAACGCCCGCCTGCTGACCTCGAACAACTGGGGGCACACGGCCTACGGCACCGGCCGGTGCTCGACGGACGCGATCGAGGCCTACCTGGTCTACGGGAAGCTGCCGGCGGCCGGGGCGACCTGCAAGGACGGCTACCAGCCCTTCAGCATCAAGCTGAGCGATCGCGACGACTCCGCCGAGGATGTGCTGCTCTCCGTGGCCCAGCGCGCGGGCGTGCGGATGGCACCGAAGCCGGGTGCCCGGCTCAAGTGAGCCAGTCGCCTGCTGGACACTTGCCTGGGCCCCTTCTGCTCCGGCAGGAGGGGCCCTAGCATCGGTGCTGGGCGCAGCTCCCCGATGAGCTCGCCACCCCCAAACTCAGGAGGAAGACATGAGCGAGACCACCCAGGGCACCGAGACCCCCGACATCGTCGTCGACGCCCCCGATGCGATCGGCTGCCCCTGCGGTTGCAGTTGCGGCTCTGCCTGTGACTGCGGCTGCGCGGAGACGGGCGTGTGCACCTGCTCCGACGAGCAGGCTCCGGCCGACCCGGTCGAGGTCGCAGGCCAGGTGCGCGAGGAGCTGCCGCTGGCCGACAAGCCGTCGGGCGGCTGCGGCTGTGGCTGCGGCGGTCACGACAAGTAGGGACGATCCCGGCCCGGCTTCCATGCTCCTTGGGTTCACCACGATCCCCGGGTGGGAACATGATCCCCCGAGTCGGGGGCTCCACGAACCCCGAGCCTGTCGACGGCCGGGAACAAAGTCACGCGTCCGGTGGTTGGGCTGACTACGCTGCCACCGGACGCGCGCACGTCCGCCCAGGCGCCAGATCAGTAGAGTGGCCGGTGCATCACACCGGTGAGAGGACGCCATGACCGAGACGACAACCGGCCCAGCCGGCGGAGCCGTTACCAGCCCCACGGCCGGAACCACGACCAGCCCCGCTGAAATCGACTTGCCCAACATGGGCGGCATCTCGCTGGGTGGCATCTCGCTGGGAGGCGCGAGCCTGCCGAACATCTCGCTGGATTCCTTCGAGGACAGCGTTCCCGAGGCGGCACCGAAGGCCACCGCAACCGATGAGCCCGTCCGGGAGGTCATCATCGTCGGCTCCGGCCCCGCCGGTTACACCGCCGCCGTCTACGCCGCGCGCGCCCAGCTGAACCCGCTCGTCTTCGAGGGCGCGCTGGATGCCGGCGGCGCCCTGATGAACACCACCGAGGTGGAGAACTTCCCCGGCTTCCGGGACGGCATCATGGGCCCCGACCTGATGGCCAACATGCGCGCCCAGGCCGAGCGCTTCGGTGCCGAGCTGGTCGCCGACGACGTGACCGAGGTCGACCTGACCGGCCCGGTGAAGGTCGTCACCGACTCCGAGGGCAAGCAGCACCGCGCCCACGCCGTGATCCTGGCCACGGGCTCG
>DGKN01000012.1 GCA_002387005.1 Propionibacteriaceae bacterium UBA4569 | reverse complement strand
CGGCCAGCACCCGCGAGGTGGCCAGCCCACCGTCGCGGCGAACCAACATCTCCGGGCTCGCGCCCACCAGCCCGTCAACCGAGTAGACCCAGCAGTCGCGGTAGGAGTTGACCAACTGCTGCACCAGCCAGCGTTCGTCGATCGGCTCGGTGGCGGTGGCGACGATGTCGCGGGCCAGCACGACCTTCTCCACGGGACCCTGGGTGAGCAGCTCCACGACCTCGCCGACAATCCCGCCCCAGGCCTCGGCCCCCAGCCCGCCGTCACGCCAGCTGACACCGACCGGTGCCTTTGGCCAGGGCTGCACGTCCGGCATCTGCTCCGCCAAGTCATCACCGCGGCCGATGACGGTCAGCCAGGCGCGCTCCCGGCGGCGGGCGACGATGACCTGCGGCACCACGAAGCTGGACGGTTCGCTGGTGTGGTCCGGATCGAAGGTGAACGAACCGAAGGCAACGGGGCCAACACCGCGCACGCCCCACAGCTCACTCTCGTGTTCGAGGTCCGCGACGAACTCGTCCCACCAGATGTCGGCAGCGTCCAGCGAGTCGGGGCAGAAGCGTGCGGCCTCGCCGATGCCGACGATCCCGTCACCGCGGCGCAGGAAGGCCTGCGAGTTGCCCGGTACGAGGAAGCGCTCCAGGTTGCCGGGGTCAGGGATCGCGATCGTCCGCGCTCGCATCCGCTCTGATCCGGGATTCACAATCACGTGGCAGATGCTAACGCCTACACCCCGGCCGCGGTGCTGCCCGCCCTGCGCGTGCCGGTTCAATTTCCACAACGAAGCGGTTGCGTTAATAGGTGCATTTGCGCTGGTCATCCGGTGAATGGCCCCTGCGGCACGCCGGGTGGAGCCACGCTCGCAAAGGGCCTAGACTCCTGCCCAGTGCCCGGGCTCGACCCCGGTGCACTGCGCCGACTGGCGCTACGTGGAACCGGACAGGAGAGCTCGAATGGCGCAGACTGCCGACGTGGTGGTCGTCGGGGCCGGTCCGGGTGGATCGGCCACTGCTGCGCACCTCGCCCGACGCGGCCTCGACGACATCCTGCTGGAGAAGGTGCCCTTCCCGCGTGACAAGATCTGCGGCGACGGCCTCACTCCCCGCGCCGTCCGTTCGCTCGTCCGCCTCGGCGTCGACATCTCCGAGTCCAACGGCTTCCACCGCAACGAAGGCCTGCGCATCTATGGCGGCCACGCCCAGCTCAACAGCGGCGACGACCTGTTCATGCCGTGGCCGCAGCTGGCCGACTTCCCCCCCTATGGTCTGACGTGCGCGCGGATGGACCTGGACGAGAAGCTGGCCCGCCATGCCGCCTTGCTGGGTGCGACCCTGGTCGAGGGTGCCGCCGTCACCGCTCCCATCCGCGAGGGCGGACGCATCGTCGGGGTCACCACCAAGGACGGACGCGAGTTCCGCGCCCCCGTCGTCGTGGCCGCGGACGGCGTCTCCTCCCGCCTCGGTATCGCGATGGGCGTCGAGAAGCTGGAGAAGCGCCCGATGGGCGTCGCAGTGCGTGCCTACTACCGCTCGCCGCGCGGTGCGGACGACTTCATGGAGAGCTGGCTGGAGCTGTGGGACGGCGAGCCGGGCTCGTCCAATGTCTTGCCCGGCTACGGCTGGATCTTCCCGATGGGCAACGGCATCGTCAACGTCGGCCTGGGCATGCTGAGCAGCTCGGAGGCCTTCGGCAGCACCGACTACAAGGACCTGATGAAGCGCTGGCTGGCCGCGACGCCGGCCGAGTGGGGCCTCAGCGAGGAGAACCAGATCGGCCCGATCCGCGGCGCCGCGCTCCCGATGGGGCTGAATCGCACCCCCACGTACGCCAATGGAATGCTCCTGGTGGGCGATGCGGGTGGCATGGTGAACCCCTTCAACGGGGAGGGCATCGACTATGCGCTCGAGGCCGCCGAGCTGGCAGCGGACGCCATCGCACAGGCCAAGCTGGCCGGTTTCGGCACCGATGCAGCCGAGCTCGCCCTCAGGGGCTACTCGAGGCATGTGCGGGAGTCCTTCGGCGGCTACTTCCGTCTGGGGCACATCTTCGCGTGGCTGATCGGCCACCCCACCGTGATGAAGGTGTGCGTCCGTTACGGTTTGCCCAGGAAGCACCTGATGCGACTGGTCCACAAGTTGCTGGCCAACCTGACGGACCATCCGGGGCGCGACGCGAGTGATCGGATCATCAACACCTTGACCCGCTTGGCGCCTCCGGCGTGACGGGGGAGAAGGCAGGGTCGAGAATGAAGCAACCGAACCAAACCAGGAAGGGCGGACGTAGATGAACGCCTACACGCCGATCGTCGGGATTTTCTTGCTGGCGGTGCTGTTCGTCGTCGTGATGGTGGCGTTGAACCTGTTGTTCAACCCCCGTCGCAAGAACCGTGCGAAGTCCCAGAGCTACGAGTGCGGCATGGAGCCCACTCCACACGCTGCCGGCGGTGGTCGCTTCCCGGTGAAGTACTACGTCATCGCGATGCTCTACATCATCTTCGACATCGAGATCGTCTTCCTCTACCCATGGGCGGTGAGCTTCGACCGCCTCGGCCTGTTCGCCGTGGTCGAGATGATCCTGTTCATGGTGACCGTCTTCATCGCCTACTTCTACGTCTACCGCCGCGGCGGCCTGGACTGGGACTGACGAGCAGCAGCGAAAGGTATCGAAATGAGCAACGAAGAAGAAGGCAGCGTCCTGCTGGCCTCGTCGGAGGCCATCGTCGGCTGGCTGCGCAAGACCTCCTTCTGGCCGCTGACCATGGGCCTGGCCTGCTGCGCGATCGAGATGATCAGCTACGGCGGCCCGCGCCATGACGCGGCCCGCTGGGGCCACGAGGTCTTCCGCGCATCTCCGCGCCAGGCCGACCTGATGATCGTCTCGGGTCGCCTGAGCCAGAAGATGGCGCCCGTCGTGCGCCAGCTCTACGACCAGATGCCCAACCCCAAGTGGGTCATCTCGATGGGAGCCTGCGCCAGCTCGGGTGGCATCTTCAACAACTACGCGATCGTGCAGGGATGTGACCACGTCGTGCCGGTCGACTACTACCTGCCGGGCTGCCCGCCCAACCCCGACCAGCTGATCGACGCCATCTTCAAGCTGCGCAACGACATCCAGCACTACCCGCTGCTGGGCGACATGAAGCGGGCGGAGGAGCAGGCCGAGGCCAAGGCACTGGTCGCCCCCTCCACCCGTGAGATGAAGGGCCTCATGCGATGAGCGAGAACAAGGCACCCAAGAACGAGGCACCCGAGAACAAGGCGGACGTGAAGCCCGTCGAGGGCTCCGGCAAGACCATCGACGAGAAGGTTCCCGCCGCGCAGGACTCCGCCCCGACGGCCGGCCTCGAGCGTGAGGACGCCCAGCCCAGCCCGTACGTGATCGGGCACACCAAGGGCATGTGGGGCAACACCTCCGGTGACACCTCCGGCTTCGGTGGCATCGAGCGCGCCGTCGAGTGGCCCGGCGTCAGCGCCCGTCCCTACGGTGGCTGGTTCGACCTGGTCGCCGACCGGATGGCCGCTCTGGTCCCCGGCTTCGCAGCCCAGCGCGTCGTCGTCGACCGCGACGAGATCACCTTCTTCGTCGACCCCGCCCAGCTCCCCGAGCTGGTCAAGCACCTGCGCGACGACGCCCAGCTGCGCTTCGAGCAGTGCGCCTCGGTGAGCGGCGTGCACTACCCCTCGCAGGCCGGCGCCGAGCTGCACGTGGTCTACCACCTGCTCTCGTACACCCACAATCGTCGGATCCGCCTCGAGGTGGCCGTGCCGGACGCGAACCCGCACATTCCCTCGATCGTCGCGACCTACCCGATGGCCGACTGGCACGAGCGTGAGGCCTGGGACATGTTCGGCATCATCTTCGACGGCCACCCGGCGCTGACGCGCGTGCTGATGCCGGACGACTGGGTAGGCCACCCCCAGCGCAAGGACTACCCGCTGGGTGGCATCCCCGTCGAGTACAAGGGCGCCCAGGTGCCCCCGCCGGACCAGCGCAGGAGCTACTGAGATGAGCCATGCCGTGAACGACACCACCGACCTGTACGCGCAGGCCGGCGACGAGACGCCCGACAAGGTGTACCTCACCCAGGGCTCCGACTGGGACGACATCGTCAACGAGCAGTCCGAGCGCTCCGACGAGACGATCGTCGTCAACTTCGGCCCGCACCACCCCTCGACGCACGGCGTGCTGCGCCTGATCCTCGAGCTCGACGGTGAGACGGTCGTCTCGCTGCGCCCGGGCGTCGGCTTCCTGCACACGGGCATCGAGAAGAACATGGAGTACCGCACCTGGACCCAGGGCGTCACCTACATCACCCGCGCCAACTACGTGGCCAGCATCTTCAACGAGGCCGCCTACTGCCTCGGGGTGGAGAAGCTGCTGCGCATCGAGGTGCCGGAGCGCGCGCAGATCATGCGCGTGATGGTGATGGAGGTCAACCGGATCGCCTCCCACCTGATCGCGGTGGGCACGGGTGGCCTGGAGCTCGGCGCCTCCTCGGTGGCCGAAGTCGGCCTGCGTGAGCGCGAGATCTGCCTGGAGTTCCTGCAGGCCGTCACCGGGCTGCGCATGAACAACGCCTACATCCGCCCCGGCGGTGTGGCCGTCGACATGCCCGAGGACGGGCTGGACCGCCTGCGTGAGCTGGTGGCCCGGATGGACAAGTACCTGCCCGAGCTGGCCAGCTTCTGCAACGAGAACCCGGTCTTCCGCGCCCGTACGGTCAACGTCGGGATGCTCGACCTGAGCACCGCGATGGCACTGGGTGTCACCGGCCCCTCGTTGCGTGGCTGCGGCTACCCCTGGGACCTGCGCAAGACGCAGCCCTACTGCGGCTACGAGAACTACGAGTTCGACGTGCCCACCTGGGACAACCCCGACTGCTACGGACGCTTCCGCATCCGTCTGGAGGAGATGAACCAGTCCGTGCGCATCCTGCGTCAGGTCATCACCAAGTTGGAGGCCACCGCCGGCCAGCCCGTGATGGTCGAGGACCCCCACATCAAGTGGCCCGCACAGCTCGCACTGGGCCCCGATGGCCAGGGCAACTCGAACGAGCACATCAAGCACATCATGGGTGAGTCCATGGAGGCGCTGATCCACCATTTCAAGGCCGTCACCGAGGGCTTCAAGGTACCTGCCGGCCAGATCTACACGGCGGTCGAGGCCCCGGGCGGCGAGCTCGGCATGCACCTCGTCTCCGACGGCGGCACGCGTCCCTTCCGCGCGCACCTGCGTGACCCAGGCTTCAACCACATGCAGGTGCTTCCCGCCCTCACCGAGGGTGGCCAGCTGGCCGACGTGGTGCCCTGTGTCGCGTCGATCGACCCCGTCATGGGCGGTGTCGACCGGTGATCGCCCTCACAGTAGGGGGGATGACCCCCCTCCAAACCCCCGTAGCACTCGTGCGCACCGCTCCCCGCAGGCTCGGAGCTGCACTCGTGTCAGGAATTGAACTCAAGAGGAGCTCCAACTGATGAGTGGCCACGAATTCCAGTCACACTTCGAGGTCTCGGGCGACGTCGACCACACCGACCAGTCCACGAGCCTCACCGAGGCGAATGTCCAGGAGATGCGCTACATCCTCGACCGCTACCCCCAACCGCGCTCGGCGATCATGCCGATGCTGCACTACGTGCAGTCCGTGGACGGACGCATCAGCCCCGCGGGCGTGCAGGTCGTCGCCGAACTGGTGGGCGTGAGCGAGGCGCAGGNNACCTTCTACACGATGTACAAGCGTCGCCCGGCCGGCACCCAGCACGTCGGTGTCTGCGTCACCAGCCTGTGCGCGATCATGGGGGGCGACTACCTGATGGACACCTGCGAGAAGCACCTGGGCATCAAGGCGGGGGAGACCACCCCCGACGGCCAGATCTCGCTGGAGGCCGTCGAGTGCAATGCGGCCTGCGACTTCGCGCCGGTGATGATGGTCAACTGGGAGTTCATGGACAACATGACCCCCGACACGGCCGTCGACCTGCTCGACAAGCTGCGCAGCGGTGAAGAGGTCCACTCCACCCGCGGCGCGAAGATCACCAGCTGGAAGGAGGCCGAGCGAGTACTAGCCGGCTTCCCCGACGGACGGGCCGACGAGGGCCCCACCGCAGGCCACGCATCGCTGACCGGCCTGAACATCGCGCGTGAGCGTGGTTGGGGGGCGCCCGACCCGGCGTCCATCCCCGCGCCCGAGCCCAAGCCGGAGGAGCAGAAGTGACCGACCTGATCTCTCCAGTCCTCACCGCCAACTGGGGCGAACAGCGCTCCTGGAAGCTGGGTGTGTACGAGTCGCAGGGTGGCTACAAGGCCCTGCGCACCGCGCTCGGCATGGCACCGGACGACGTGACGAACCTCGTCAAGGATGCCAACCTGCGCGGCCGGGGCGGCGCCGGCTTCCCCGCCGGTGTCAAGTGGGGATTCCTGCCCAAGGACAACCCGAACCCCCGTTACCTCGTCGTCAATGCCGACGAGTCGGAGCCGGGTACCTGCAAGGACATCCCATTGATGATGGCCACCCCGCACACGCTGCTGGAGGGCATCATCATCGCCTGCTACGCGTTCAACTCCCACCACGCCTTCATCTACTGCCGCGGCGAGGTGCTGCACCCGATCCGTCGCCTGCAGCAGGCCGTCCGTGAGGCCTACTCGGCCGGGTACGCGGGCAAGAACATCTTGGGCACTGGCTTCGACCTGGAGATCACCGTGCACGCCGGAGCAGGCGCGTACATCTGTGGCGAGGAGACCGCGCTGCTGTCTGCGCTCGAGGGCACCCGTGGCCAGCCCCGCCTGAAGCCCCCCTTCCCCGCCGTCGCCGGTCTCTACGCATGCCCGACGATCGTGAACAACGTCGAGACCATCGCCTCGGTTCCCTCGATCATCAACAACGGCGCCAACTGGTTCCAGGCCATGGGCACCGAGAAGTCCAAGGGCTTCACGCTCTACTCGGTCTCCGGTCACGTGAAGAACCCCGGCCAGTTCGAATCGCCGATGGGCATCACGATGCGGGAGCTGATCGACCTGGCCGGTGGCATCCGCGACGGACACCAGCTCAAGTTCTTCTGCCCCGGCGGTGCGTCGGCCCCCATCCTGACGGCCGACGACATCGACGTCGCGATGGACTACGAGTCGTTGGCCGCCAAGGGCACGATGCTCGGCTCGAAGGCCATCCAGGTCTTCGACGAGACCACCTCGGCCGTGCGTGCGGCGCTGCGTTACATGGAGTTCTTCAAGCACGAGTCGTGCGGCAAGTGCTCACCCTGCCGCGAGGGGTCGTGGTGGACCACCCAGATCATGCAGCGCATCGAGCGCGGTGAGGGCCAGCCCGGGGACGTCGACAAGTTGATCGACGTGACGGGCAATGTCGCCGGCCGCAGCTTCTGCCTGCTGGGTGACTCCTTCGCGATGATGCTCAACGGCTACATCAGCAAGTTCCGGGACGAGTTCGAGGCGGGCTGCAATGGCACCCCGGCGTGGGAGCTCTTCCCCTACGAGAAGTCGGCGATCTTCCCGGTCGCGTCACAAGGAGGCCACGCATGAGCACCGACGTCGCTCCGAAGCAGGAAGAGGTCAGCCTCGTCATCGACGGCGTCGAGGTCAGCGTCCCCAAGGGTTCGCTGGTCATCCGCGCCGCCGAGAAGGTCGGCATCGCCATCCCACGCTTCTGTGACCACCCGCTGCTTGAGCCGGCGGGCTCCTGCCGCCAGTGCCTGGTGGAGGTGCCCGACATGGGCAACGGACGCGGCATGCCGAAGCCGCAGGCCGCGTGCACCATGGAGGTCGCGCCCGGGATGCAGGTCAAGACCGGGCACACCAGCGAGGTCGCGGCCAAGGCGAATGCGGGCAACATCGAGTTCCTGCTGCTCAACCACCCACTGGACTGCCCGATCTGCGACAAGGGCGGCGAGTGCCCCTTGCAGAACCAGGCGATGGCCACTGGTGCCGCCGAGTCCCGCTTCCATGACCTGAAGCGCACCTTCCCCAAGCCGGTGAACATCTCGGCGCAGATCCTGCTCGACCGCGAGCGCTGCGTGCTGTGTGCACGCTGCACCCGCTTCAGCGAGCAGATCGCCGGTGACCCCTTCATCGCGCTCGTCGAGCGCGGGGCCCTGCAGCAGGTGGGCACCTTCGAAGCGCAGCCCTTCGATTCCTACTTCTCGGGCAATGTCATCCAGATCTGCCCCGTCGGTGCCCTCACCAGCGCCGCCTACCGCTTCCAGGCCCGTCCGTTCGACCTCGTCAGTGTGACCACCACCTGTGAACACTGCGCGGCCGGCTGCGAGCTGCGCTCCGACCAGCGTCACTTCCAGGTGAAGCGACGCCTCGCCGGTGACGCGCCAGGGGTGAACGAGGAGTGGAACTGCGACAAGGGTCGCTTCGCCTTCACCTACGCCCGCGGCACCGACCGGGTCACCACCCCGCTGGTGCGTCGCAATGGCGTGCTGGAGCCCGCGAGCTGGCCCGAGGCGATCGATGCCGCGGTGAGCGGCCTCAAGGCCGCCGGCAACAGCGTCGGCGTGCTGACCGGCGGACGTCTGCTGGCCGAGACCGCCTACGCCTACGGACGTTTCGCCCGCGGCGTGCTGGGCACCAATGACATCGACTTCCGCTCCCGCCCGCTCAGCGCGGAGGAGACGGGCTTCCTGGCGTCCCGCGTCGCGGGTCGTACGCTGGCCGGCTCGGTGACCTACACCGACCTCGAGGCCGCGAAGAAGGTCGTCCTCGTCTGCTTCGAGCCCGAGGACGAGAGCCCGATCGTCTTCTTGCGCCTGCGCAAGGCCTTCCGCAAGAACAAGCTCGAGGTCCAGACGGTCGGCTCCCTGGTCTCCCGTGGCTCCCGCAAGCTGGGAGCGACGCTGGTCCCAGCCACCCCGGGTGCCGAGGCCTCGGTCGTCTCCGGTCTCGAGGCCGACGCGGGCACGATCATCCTGGTGGGGGAGCGGGCCGCGACCAGCGCCGGAACGCTGACCGCGGTGGCCGAACTGGCCGACCGCACCGGTGCCCGGCTCGCGTGGATCCCGCGCCGCGCCGGTGACATGGCCGCGATCGAGGCCGGCTGC
>DGKN01000150.1:8522-8852 GCA_002387005.1 Propionibacteriaceae bacterium UBA4569 | reverse complement strand
GGCGGCACCGGGGGGCGTTCGAGCCACTCGGACGGCAGGAGCTGCTCGCCCTGCAACCGCCCGTCCGCCGCGATGAGCGCGAAGAAGCGGGCGGCCGTGGTCGCGTCGACCACCAGGCCGCTGAAGCCGATCGGCTGGCCTCCTGCATCGCGCTGCCAGACCAGTGGGGGAGCGCCCAGATGGGCGAGCACGCGCTCGTCGAGCACCTGCAGCAGGTCGCGACCGGCATGGCGGCTGACCACCAGCGAGAGCGCATAGGGGGCCACCTGGTTGTAGCAGAAGGTCTCGCCGGGCGTGCCGGTGACGGGAGCGGCGAAGGAGTCGGCGAGC
>DGKN01000150.1:0-8500 GCA_002387005.1 Propionibacteriaceae bacterium UBA4569 | reverse complement strand
GTGCGTGCCTTCTCGCTCGCGGTGGTGGCCAGCTCCGGCAACAGGTCGACGATCAGGTCGTCGTAGCCGAACAGCCCGTCGGCCACGCAGATCCCCACGGCGGCCGACGTGAAGGTCTTCGACAGTGAGTAGACGAGTTGCCGGTCGGCGGGCGCGAAGGGTGCCCAGTAGCCCTCGGCGAGCAGCTCGCCGCGGCGCAGCACCAGCAGCGCGTGGGTCTGCTGGCCCGCCGCCTCCTGGGCGTCGATGAAGTCGAGCAGGGCGCGCGGGTCGATCCCGGCGGTGAGCGCATCGGTGCGGGTCAGCGGCATGGCGCCAGCCTAGCCATGCCGATCTGGGAGACTGGGCGGGTGAGTGGCGTGCGCGATGTGGTGATTCTCGGTTCGACCGGTTCCATCGGAACCCAGGCGCTGGAGGTGATCGATACACGGCGCGAACGCTTCAACGTCGTCGGGTTGGCGGCCGGTGGTTCGGACGTCGCCCTGTTCGCCCGCCAGGTGCTCGACTTCGCGCCCAAGGTCGTCGCGCTGGCCAAGGCCACCGCGGGGCAGGACCTGCAGCTCGCCCTCTACGCCGAGGCGAAGAATCGGGGCTGGGACGAGGGCAACATGAGCCTTCCGAAGATCCTGCTCGGGCCGGACGCCGCCACCCAGCTCGCCCGGATGGACTGCGATGTCGTGCTGAACGGCATCACCGGTTCCGCCGGCCTGCTGCCCACCTTGGCAACCCTCGAGAAGGGCACGACGCTGGCCCTGGCGAACAAGGAGTCCCTGGTGATCGGCGGCCGGCTGGTCACCGAGGCTGCGGCCCCCGGCCAGATGGTGGCCGTCGACTCCGAGCACTCAGCCTTCGCGCAGTGCCTGCGTTCGGGAACCGCCGACGAGGTCCGGCGGCTGGTCCTGACCGCCTCGGGTGGGCCATTCCGAGGCCGCAGCCGCGCCGAGTTGGCCGATGTCACGCCCGAGCAGGCGATGGCGCACCCCACCTGGGACATGGGACGGGTGATCACCATCAACTCGTCCACGCTGGTCAACAAGGGCCTGGAATTGCTGGAGGCCGGTCTGCTCTACGGCGTCGACCTGGACGACATCACGGTCGTGGTGCACCCCAGCTCGATCGTCCACTCGATGGTCGAGTTCCACGACGGGGCGACGATCGCGCAGGTTTCCCCGCCCGACATGAAGCTGCCCATCGCGCTGGGTCTGGCCTGGCCGGATCGCGTCGCCGACGCCTCTCGTCCGAATGACTGGTCAAGCCCCACCGACTGGCACTTCGAACCACTGGACTCCGAGGCCTTCCCCGCCGTCGAGCTGGCCCGCCGCTGCGGCAAGGCCGGTGGTTCCGCGCCGGCCGTGTTCAATGCCGCCAACGAGGAACTCGTCGACGCCTTCTGCGCCGGGCACCTCAATTTCCTGGCCATCACCGACACCATCGCCGCCGTCGTGGACGAACACCTCGCCTCCAGCGAGGGTGATGGCGCCTTCATCGCCGACGACCAGATGAGCGTCGAGGGCGTGCTGGCCGTGGACGCCTGGGCCCGCCGCCGCGCGGCGGAACTGGCCCGGACTCCCGGGTGACCACGCTGCTGGCCATCGCGGCAGGCGTGGCCTTCTTCGCGCTGGTGATGGCCTCCATCGCTCTGCATGCGCTCGGGCACCTGTTGGTTGTCGCGGACGTGCTGTCACCCGTCCAACAGTTCTGAACGTGACCGCACGACAAACGTCGGACGACATGTTTGTCATGCACCCCGCTGGGGCTGTTCAGATGAGAGGTGGCACAGGTAGTTTTCGGCCTGACCCCACCCCACTCACCCCGACTCTCCTGGAGCTCCATGTTCACGCCCCTTCGGCGCGGAACCCGGCGCACGGCACTGATTGCCGCTGCCGGGATCGCCCTGACCGCAGCCCCCCTCGCCCAGTTGCCAGCCCTGGCCGCCACCGACCACCTCGTCATCAACGAGGTCTACGGCGGCGGTGGCAACTCCGGCGCGACCTACACCCACGACTTCGTCGAGCTGTTCAACGGCACCTCCTCGGCCATCGACGTCACCGGCTGGAAGCTGGCCTACTATTCCGCCGCCGGCAACCTCGGCAGCAGCTGCACCCTGACCGGCTCGATCGTCGCGGGCAGCCACTTCCTGGTGCAGGAGGCCAAGGGCACCGCGGGCACCGAGCCTCTCCCGACGCCGGACGCCACCTGCACGGCCGCCATGAGTGGCACCGCGGGCAGCGTGGAGCTGGCCGATGCCACCGGCACCGTCGTCGACCTGGTCGGCTACGGCACCGCCTCCCGCGTGGAGACCACGGCTGCCCCGACCCCGTCCAACTCCACGTCGGTGACCCGCGCCAACGGCACCGACACCAACAACAACCAGGCCGACTTCACCGTCGGCGCACCGACCCCGCAGAACTCGGGCACCTCGACCGCGCCGACCCCCACCCCGGATCCGACCGGGACCGCCACCCCCACGCCGACCCCCACCCCCACGCCGACCCCCACCCCGCAGGTCTCGATCGCCGACATCCAGGGCACCGGCACCGCCACCCCGCTGGTGGGCCAGACCGTGACCACCACGGGCCTCGTCACGGCCACCTACCCGANNGCGGCTTCAACGGCTTCTACGTGCAGACTCCCGGCACGGGCGGCACCCAGAAGGCGGCCGGTTCGGCGTCCGACGGCATCTTCGTATACACCGGCACCGCGCCCACCGTCGAGGTCGGCCAGTGCCTCACCATCACCGGCGTCGCGGCGGAGTACAACACCCTCACCCAGCTGACCAAGCCTGTCCTGACCCCGGCCACCGACTGCACCCCGGTGCAGCCCACCGCACTGGCCTCCCTCCCGGCGACCGATGCCGAGAAGGAGGCCTACGAGGGCATGCTGGTGCTGCCCACCGGCACCTACACGATCACCAACAACTACGCGCTCAACACCTATGGCCAGCTCGGCCTGGCTGTCGGTGACGAGCCGCTGTGGCAGGCCACCGACCGCGTGCCCTACACCGAGGCCGCGGCCTACGAGGCGGCGCAGCTGCCGAAGTACATCACCCTGGACGACGGCTCCAGCTGGGACTACATGCGCAACACCACAGCGCAGAAGAGCCCGCTGCCGTACCTGAGCCAGGACGAGCCGATGCGCACGGATTCGCAGGTCACCTTCGTCCAGCCCGTGATCCTCGACTACCGCTTCCAGTGGAACTACCAGCCGACCGGCCAGATCGTCGGCTCCACCGACGAGCAGGACCCCCTGCAGACCGAGAACGATCGTCCAACCGCGGCCCCGGCCGTCGGCGGTGACGTGAAGATCGGCGCGATGAACGTCCTGAACTACTTCACCGATCTCGGCCAGGACGAGACGGGTTGCGACTCCTACAAGGACATGTACGGCAACCCCGTCACCGCCAACGGCTGCACGGTCCGCGGCGCCTACACCACCGCCGCGCTGAGCGACCAGCAGGCCAAGATCGTCGCCGCGCTGGCGATGCTGGACGCAGACGTCGTCACCCTGATGGAGGTCGAGAACTCGGCGGCCTTCGGGCACGACCGCGATGCCGCGCTGAAGACCCTGGTCGACGCGCTGAACGCCAAGGTTGGCGCGGGCACCTACGCCTACGTCCCCAGCCCGCTGATCGTCCCCGACAGCGAGGACGTCATCCGAGTCGCCCAGATCTACAAGACGGCCAAGGTCAAGCCCGTCGACGCCTCGGTCATCCTGATGGACCCGGCCTTCGCGAATGCCCGCCAGCCGCTGGCCCAGAAGTACGAGTCGCTGGCCACGGGAAACCAGTTCGTCGTGGTGGCCAACCACTTCAAGTCGAAGGGTTCGGGCGCCGACGACGGCACCGGCCAGGGCCTGTCCAACCCCTCCCGCGAGGAGCAGGCCAGGGCGCTGACCAGCTGGATCGAGCAGATGTGGCCCGACGAGGCCGTCTTCGCGCTGGGTGACTTCAATGCCTACACCGAGGAGACCCCGGTGCAGATCATCGAGGATGCCGGTTACACCGACCTGGTGCGCACGTTCAACCCCGACTCCACCTCGTACCAGTTCTCGGGACGTCTTGGCTCGCTCGACCACGCGTTCGCCAACGCCGAGGCCCTGGCGCTGGTGACGGGTGCGGACGACCTGAACATCAACGGTGACGAGTCGGTGGCGATGCAGTACAGCCGCCGCAACCACAACATCGTCGACTTCCACTCCCCGACGCCCTATGCCTCCTCCGACCACGACCCGGTGCTGGTCGGCATCACCGACCAGGCCCCCGCCCCGCTGATCCCGGTGATCTCCGCGAAAGGGGGCTGCAAGCAGTTCAGCTTCACCGCCGAGCCCACGGTGGCGGGCGACAAGCTTCTCCTCGAGGGCCACTGGCGGGGCAACAAGAAGCGGTCGGTCACCGTTGATGCGGCCACCGGCTTTTCCAGTGGCACCATGCCCAACTGGAAGGACGTCACCGCGGTCATCGTCCGCGACGGTGTGAAGCTGACCGAGACCCAGGTCTCGATCACCAACCCCTGCCGGAGCTGACGCCCCTCATCAGCACCGTCAAAGGGGCCCGGGAGCAGACGCTCCCGGGCCCCTTTCGCGTCGACTATTCTTTCCCCATGACCGTTGGACTCGGAATGCCCGCCATGCCCGCCCCGGTGCTCGCGCCGAGGCGCCCGACCCGCCAGATCAAGGTCGGCAAGGTGCTGGTGGGAGGGGGCGCACCCATCTCCGTCCAGTCGATGACGACCACCAAGACCACCGAGATCAACGGGACCCTGCAGCAGATCGCGGCGCTCACCGCCTCCGGTTGCGACATCGTCCGCGTCGCCTGCCCGAGCCAGGACGACGCCGAGGCGCTCCCGATCATTGCGAAGAAGTCGGCGATCCCGGTGATCGCCGACATCCACTTCCAGCCGAAGTACGTCTTCGCCGCCATCGACGCGGGCTGCGCCGCCGTCCGCGTGAACCCGGGCAACATCAAGAAGTTCGACGACAAGATCGCTGAGATCGCCAAGGCCGCCACCGACGCGGGCGTGAGCCTGCGGATCGGCGTGAACGCCGGGTCCCTTGACCCGCGCCTGATGCAGAAGTACGGCTCTGCGACGCCCGAGGCGCTGGTCGAGTCGGCGCTGTGGGAGGCCAGCCTGTTCGAGGAGGTGGGCTTTCGTGACTACAAGATCTCGGTCAAGCACCACGACCCGATCACCATGGTCCAGACCTACCGCCTGCTCTCGGAGCAGACCGACGCCCCGCTGCACCTCGGCGTGACCGAGGCGGGCCCCGCTTTCCAGGGCACCATCAAGTCGTCCGCCGCCTTTGCGATCCTGTTGGCCGAGGGCATCGGTGACACCATCCGCGTGTCCCTGTCCGCCGACCCGGTGGAGGAGGCCAAGGTCGGCAACAAGCTTCTGGAGGCGCTCAACCTGCGTCCCCGCAAGCTGGACGTTGTCAGCTGCCCCGGTTGCGGCCGCGCGCAAGTCGACATCTGGGGTCTGGCCGAGAAGGTCAGCGATGGCCTGGAGGGGATGGAGGCGCCATTGCGCGTCGCCGTCATGGGCTGCGTCGTCAACGGTCCGGGCGAGGCCCGGGAGGCCGACCTGGGCGTTGCCGCAGGCAATGGCAAGGGCCAGATCTTCGTGCGTGGCGAGGTCATCAAGACCGTTCCCGAGGAAGACATCGTCGCGACGCTGATCGAGGAGGCCAACCGCATTGCCGCCGAGACTTCCGAGGTGGGTTCGCCCCAGGTCGCGGTCGTCTGAGACTGTGGACGAACCGGCAGCCGGTCGGCTCCGGGTGCTGGACGGCGGTGACCTTGAGGAGGCCACCGCGCTGTTGGACCATTCCCGGGTCGAGAACCTCTTCCTTTCATCGCGCATCGAGACCGCCGGTCTCGACCCCTACCTGCTGGGTTGCGAGGTGCTGGGCAATGTCCGCGACGGACGACTCGTCGCCCTGTGCCATGTCGGTTCCAACCTCGTCCCGGCCGAGGCGGACGCCGACGCGCTGGGCTTGTTCGTCGAGCGGCTCGGCCCGCGTCGCCGGGTTTCGTCGGTGATGGGGGAGGCCAAGCAGGTGTTGCCCCTGTGGGAGGGCCTGTCGCGGCGTTGGGGTTCCTCATGGAGCACGGTGCGTGAGGTTCGCCGCAGTCAACCCTTGATGGTCCTCGAGCGCGAGCCGCAGATGGATGTCGACCCGAGGGTGCGCCGGATCACCCTGGACGAGTTCGGCCCCTACTTCGAAGCCGCGGTGAAGATGTACACCGAGGAGGTCGGGGTCTCCCCGCTGGACCCCTCCGGCAGCTACGCCGCCCACGTCCGCCGGACGATCTCACAGGGCCGTGCCTTCGGCATCGTCGAGGGCGGACGGGGTGTCTACAAGTCCGATGNNACGGGTTGTCTACAAGTCCGATGTCGGCTGCGCCGCCGGGGACGCCTGCCAGGTGCAGGGCGTGTGGCTGGACCCGGCGCTGCGGGGACGAGGTCTCTCGGAGCCCGCGATGGCGCAGGTGGCGCGGCTGTGCCAAGAGCGCTGGCCGGTGGTCAGCCTCTACGTGAACGACTACAACACCCGCGCTCGCAAGCTCTACGAGCGAATCGGTTTCGACACCATCGGCGAGTTCGCGACCGTCTTGTACTAGCCTCGAGGCCGCTGGCGCGAGGGCACGAAAGGGGCAACCGCGTGGCTCGGGGGGATACCACGCGGTTGCCGGACACAAACATTGCACACCTGTTTGGGTGGAAGTGAGCGCCGATGGGAGCCAGCTCACGGCCCCTACGATGATCGTCTGGTGTCGGTAGGCTGGGCGCGCCCGTCGGGCCAGGCTGGAGGGCAGCCCAGGGCCCCGCCACAGCGTCCGCAACTGCGGGACGGCGCAGAGAGGCAGCAAATGATCCAGCGCATGAGCACCCTTTTCGTCCGGACGCTCCGTGACGACCCGGCTGACGCCGAGGTGCCGAGCCACCGCTGGCTGGTGCGGGCCGGCTACATCCGCCGCGTCGCCCCCGGCATCTACTCCTGGCTCCCGCTGGGGCTCAAGGTTCTCAAGAACGTCGAGGCGATCGTCACCGAGGAGATGGACGCGATCGGCGCCCAGCAGGTGATGTTCCCCGCGCTGCTGCCCCGCGAGCCCTATGAGGCCACGAACCGCTGGACCGAGTACGGCCCCAACCTGTTCCGCCTCAGTGACCGCAAGGGTGCCGACCTGCTGCTCGGCCCGACCCATGAGGAGATGTTCACCCTCATGGTCAAGGACCTCTACTCCTCCTACAAGGACCTTCCCCTGGCGCTGTACCAGGTGCAGACCAAGTACCGCGACGAGGCGCGTCCGCGCGCCGGCATCCTGCGTGGGCGCGAGTTCGTGATGAAGGACTCCTACTCCTTCGATGTGGACGACGAGGGCCTGGAGGCCAGCTACCGCAAGCACCGCGGTGCCTACATCAAGATCTTCGACCGACTCGGCTTCGACTACGTGATCGTCAAGGCCGATGCCGGTGCCATGGGTGGCTCGGCCTCGGAGGAGTTCCTGGCCATCGCCGAGAACGGCGAGGACACCTTCGTGCGTTCGCCCGGTGGCTATGCGGCCAATGTCGAGGCCGTGACCACCCCCGCGCCCGAGGCCATCGACTTCGCCGACGCCCCCGCTGCGCACGTCGAGGACACCCCCGACTCACCGACGATCGACTCGCTGGTCGCGCTGGTCAACGAACGCTTCGGCCGCGACGACCGTCCGTGGACGGGCGCCGACACGCTGAAGAATGTCGTGTTCATGCTCACCCACCCCGACGGCACGACCGAGCCCTTGGCCATCGGCCTGCCCGGCGACCGTGAGGTGGACGAGAAGCGCCTCGAGACCGCTGTCGCTCCCGCCGAGTTCGCGCCCTTCACCGAGGCGGACTTCGCCAACCAACCCGGGCTGGTCAAGGGCTACATCGGCCCGCAGGCGCTGGGGAAGAAGTCGGCCTCCAAGGTGCGCTACCTCGTCGACCCGCGCGTGGTCACCGGCACCCGCTGGGTGACCGGCGCCAATGAACCGGGCCGCCACGTGCTCGACCTGGTCGCCGGCCGCGACTTCACCCCCGACGGCGTGATCGACGTGGCCGAGGTGCGTGAGGGCGACCCCGCTCCAGACGGTTCGGGTGCGCTGACGCTGGCCCGTGGCATCGAGATGGGTCACATCTTCCAGCTGGGGCGCAAGTACGCCGAGGCCTTGGGGCTGAAGGNNTCGGTCACGATGGGTTCCTATGGGATCGGCGTCTCCCGCGCCGTCGCCGCGGTGGCGGAGGGGACGTGCGATGAGCGCGGCCTGAGCTGGCCGCGCGAGCTGGCGCCCTTCGACGTCCAGGTGCTGGCCACCGGCAAGGACCAGGCCGTTTTCGAGGCCGCCGAGAAGCTGGCCACCGAGCTCGACGAGGCCGGCGTCGACGTGCTGTTCGACGACCGCAAGGCCTCCCCGGGCGTGAAGTTCGCCGACTCCGAGATCATGGGCATGCCCACCTCGGTGGTCGTCGGACGTGGCCTG
>DGKN01000176.1:8844-9216 GCA_002387005.1 Propionibacteriaceae bacterium UBA4569 | reverse complement strand
AAGGACCACGTCCTGGCCGCCCGGGCGGCCCAGCCCTGGCCCGGCGGCAAGGAGCCAGGTGAGGGCCCGGGGGCTGCCCGCCGCCGGATGGCCCCGCCGGGGGTTCCCGACCCTGCCACCTGGGGAAACCGGGACCCCGCACTTCCTCCGGCCGCGGCGGACGAGATCGCTGCGTCGGTTGCCGGTGGACGCGTCAGGAGGCGCCGATGAGCGACCGCACCCACGGATCCATCCGCCTGCTGCCCGACAAGTGCACCTCCTGCATGATCTGCGCCCGGGAGTGTCCCGCCTGGTGCATCCACATCGACTCGCACCCCGAGGCCGCCACCGATCTGCCCGCCGGTGCCAGGCAGCGGACGGTCAACGTCCTCG
>DGKN01000176.1:4159-8831 GCA_002387005.1 Propionibacteriaceae bacterium UBA4569 | reverse complement strand
CGCTGTGCATGTACTGCGGCATCTGCATCGACGAGTGTCCCTTCGATGCGCTCGAGTGGGCTGGTCCGCACGTCCCCAACGAGCGGGAACTCAGCACGCTGCGGCACGATGAGTTGCGGCACGATGAGTGGGACCACGAGGCGTTGCCAAACGACAAGCTGGGACGCCAGTGAGCGGCGCCGGGAATGTGTGGCAGAAGCTGGGCCTGCACTGGAGCAGCGTCAGGGGCGCCTGGGCCGTGCGCAATGTGCGGCGCGGCTTCCACGGCACCCTGCTGATCGCCCTCGGTTCACTGACGCCGGCATACCTGCCCCGCAGTTCCGCCCTGATGGGCCCGCTGCGCGCCGCCCACCTCACCGGCGCCCCCTTCCGGCTGCTCGGCACCGTCGCGGTGCTGGCCGGGCTGGCGCTGCTGGTGGACGCGTGGTTCCGGCTGCGTCCGTCCGACGCCGGGGGGACGCCCGTCGCCTGGCGTGACCTCAAGCACTGGGCGGTGCTGGGCATCTGGGGAGCGCCCTTCCTGCTGGCGCCCCCGATCTTCAGCCACGACGCCTACTCCTACGCGGCCCAGGGCTGGATGGTGCACTACGGGACGAATCCCTACCAGGCGGGTCCGGGGACGCTGCCCGGTGGCTTCGCCGACCAGGTCGCCTGGGTGTGGCGGTTCACGCCTGCCCCCTATGGACCGTTGAGCCTGCAGATCCAGCACGGGCTGGTCCACCTGGCCGGTTACGACCCCTTCATCTCGTCGCTGCTGATGCGGGTGCCTGCCCTGCTCGGCGTGGTGCTGATCGGCCTGCTGGTGCCACGGATCGCCGTCCGATTGGGCATCGACCCGGCCCAGGCGGCCTGGTTCGCAACCCTCAGCCCGGTGCTCGTGATCGACTTCATCGGCGGCGCCCACAACGACGCGTTGATGGTCGGGCTGGTCGTGCTGGCGCTCTGGCTGGCCTACCAGGGCAAGTGGTCGTGGCTGGCATCCGCCGTCATCGTCGGCGTGGCCGCGGCCATCAAGCAACCCGCGATCCTGGCCGCCTATGCGCTGCCCTTGATAGCCCGTCCGTGGGTGGGGTGGCACTGGCGCGAGGTGCTCACCGTCTTCGCACGTGCCGTGGCGAGCTTCGCGCTGGCGTTGGGCGCCTTTGCCGCCATCACCGCGATGACCGGCCTGGGCTACGGCTGGCTGAACGCGGTGGGCGTGCCTGGCCTGGTCGTCACCGTCTCCCCGTCCACGATCATTGGCCAGGGGCTGCAGTTCGTGCTCAACCTGTTCGGGCTCGACTCGACCGGACACATGGCCGTACGCACCGTTCGGCAGATCGGGCTGGGCGTCAGCGGCATCGGCATCGCCGCGATGGCACTCACGATCGCTCGTCGGCGTCCGATCACCTTCCTGTCCTGGAGCTACCTGCTGTTTGCGCTCGCGTCCCCGGCCCTGCATCCCTGGTATGTCCTGTGGGGAGGGGTGTTGCTGCCGCTCACCAAGCCCTCGAACAAGATGGTGCGCGCCGCGGTCTGGGCCACGGTGATCCTGCTCAGCTACGCCGCCATCAACCTGGCCTGGCGCAACTCCGTGAGCGCGACCCAGGGCAACAATGGTGCGCTCGCACTTGGGGTGGCGGCCGTGGCCGGCTACGCCTGGCAGGTGCACACGCATGACCGTTCGACCGAAGCGCGACGACACCGGCGAGGAGACAAGAAGTGAGCGACAACGTCCAGTTCGAGGTCAGCGAAGGTAGCGGCATCGTCCGGCTGGATCGGCCGCGGGCGATCAATGCGCTGAGCCCGCAGATGCTGCAGGAGGTGGACGCACAACTGCGCGCCTGGATCGACGAGGATGCCATTGAGCGCGTCGAACTGCGCGGCGAGGGAGAGCGGGGCTTCTGCTCCGGCGCAGACGTGCGGGCGATTCGAGAACTGGTGTCGACCCAGCCCGAGGAGGCGGTTGCCTTCTTCGAGCACGAGTACGAGCTCGACGCGCTGATTGCCACCTACCCCAAGCCGGTGACGGCCCTCATCCACGGCATCTCGATGGGTGGCGGGCTGGGGCTGGCGCTGCATGCCGCCGAGGTCGTCTCCGCCCCCGACCTGGTGCTGGCGATGCCCGAGACGACGATCGGCCTGTTCCCCGACGTCGGCATCGACTGGCAGCTCTCCCGCGCTCCCGGTCAGACCGGCGCCTACCTGGCCATGACCGGTACGAGCATCGACGCTGGCTCTGCACTGTGGGCCGGCATGGTGGATCGGGTGGCAGGCGACCTTCCCGAGGGTCCGTGCCAGCTGGAGGCCGATGCCGTGTGGGTGGACGAGTGCTTCGCCGGTGACGACGCCACCGCGATCGTCGCGCGGTTGGAGGAGCATTCGGACGGTCGGGCGCGCGGGGCCGGGGCGCTGCTGCGCACCAAGTCGCCGTTGAGCGTCTGCGTCGCGCTGGAGGCGGTGCGCCGGGCGGAATCGATGTCGGACGTCGGCGAGGTGCTCGCCCAGGACCTGGTGCTGGCCCGAAACTTCGTCGCGGACTCCGACTTCTGTGAAGGCGTCCGGGCCCAGCTCGTCGACAAGGATCGCAACCCGGTCTGGTCCATCGCCCGCATCGAGGACGTCAGCCGCGAGCGCGTGGAGCAGATGTTCCGCTGACCGTTCCCCGAGCCTGACCCTTGACCTTTTCCGAGCTTGTCGGAGGATCCCTGCAGCTAGTTTCCGCCAAAATCGCCGTCACAGAGCAATCCGGTCCCAGCCAGGGACCGAACTCCGCTCACCGGGCGTTCTTGGCGGTCACCCGAAGTCGTAGTCGACCACAACGGGCGCGTGGTCGCTCATCCGCTCCTGGTAGCTCGCCTCCCGGTCGGTGCCACCCAGCACGGCCGTCCGCGCCAGCCTGGGGGTGGCCAAGTGGTAGTCGATCCGCCAGCCCGTGTCCCGCTCGAAAGCCCCACCCATCCAGCTCCACCAGGAGTAGGGACCCGGCTCGTCCGGGTGCAGTCGGCGCACCACGTCCACCATGGTCCTGGGCGAGAGCAGGCCGGAGAACCACTCGCGCTCCTCGGGGAGGAAGCCCTCACTGTTCTTGGCGCTGCGCCAGTTCTTGAGGTCTAGTTCGGTGTGGGCGATGTTGAAGTCGCCCAGCACCAGGAATTCGCGTCCCTGTGCTGCTGCCGCCTTGCGCGCGCGGGTTAGATGGCGCGCGAAGCCGGCCAGGAGGCGCATCTTGCGCTCGTACCTGGCTCCGCCATCGGGCTCGGAACGTCCGTTGCCGTACTTGGCCTGGAGTTCTGCCGAGGTGCCGCCCTTGGGCAGGTAGAGGCTGGCGACGGTCAAGGGGGCGTCCGCCAGGTCGACCTCGACATAGCGTCCCTCGGTCGCGAAGGCCTTGAGTTCTCGCGCCATCTGGTCCGTCCGGCCCGGTTCGCGCTCCTCGACGTGCCCGTCACCGGGCGCGCGGACGAGTACGCCGGCTCCCCAGGACCGCACGTCGGCTGGCTGTTCCCGCGTGAGCACGGCCACGCCATTGCGTCCGGCGAGCTGTCCCGCGTCGTAGGTGAGGTGGTACTGGCCGAACACCCCGTCGGGGACCATTGGCACCGGGCAGCGGATCTCCTGCAGTGCCACCACATCGCACTCGCGCGCTGCCAACCATCGCTCGAAGCCGCGTTTCTGGGTGGCCCGGATGCCGTTGACGTTGAAGGTGGCGACTCGAAGCATGGCGGAAACCCTAGCGGGACATGCCGACGGGGCCCCGAGTACGTCTCGAGGCCCCGTCGGTGAGGTTCAGCGGTAGTTGACGAACTGGACCGCGAAGTCGTAGTCGGCGTCCTTGACCATCTTCTGGACCGTCTGGAGGTCGTCGCGGCTCTTGGAGCTGACCCGCAGCTCGTCTCCCTGGATCAGGCACTTGACGCCCTTGGGGCCCTCATCGCGCACGAGCTTGGAGATCTTCTTCGCGTTCTCCTGGGTGATGCCCTGTTTGGTGCTGCAGGTGATCTTCCACATCTTGCCGCTGAGGCGCGGTTCTCCGGCGTCGAGCGCCTTGAGGCTGACGCCGCGCTTGACGAGCTTGGACTGGAACACGTCCAGCACCGCCTTGGCGCGCTCCTCGCCGTTGCTCTCGATCTCGATGTCCTCTCCCGACCACTTGATGGTCGAGTCGGTGTTCTTGAAGTCGAAGCGCTGGCTGACCTCGCGGGCCGCCTGCCCCAGTGCATTGTCGACCTCCTGCCGGTCGACCTTGCTGACGATGTCGAAGGAGCTGTCGGACGCCACGTGTTGCCTCCTGTGTCGGTGGTTCAGTCGCAGGCCATTGTGCCGGATTCGCGGCCACGGGGACGCCCTGCTACAGTTTCTCCTCGCCGGGAAACCGGCTTGGCAGGTTGCCCGAGCGGCCAAAGGGAGCAGACTGTAAATCTGNNCGAACCCTACACCTGCCACAAGGCCCCGGATCTGAAAAGATCCGGGGCCTTGATGCTTGTCATGGGCACCTTCGTGCGCCAGCCATCCAGCCCGTACACAGCTCAGGCCAGCAGCCCCGCCGCCGCGATCTGCAGCGCATTGCCGAAGCTCGTCTCGCGTTCCTCGGCGCTCATGTCACCCGATCCGTCCTTGAGGTGGTCGGAGACGGTGAGCACGGTCAGCGCTTCCGCGCCCTCCAGCGCGGCGCAGGCGTACAGCCCGGCGG
>DGKN01000176.1:0-4069 GCA_002387005.1 Propionibacteriaceae bacterium UBA4569 | reverse complement strand
CCCCCCGCAACATGTCGAAGCTCGCCGCGAGTGACATGGTGACGCCGGGGGTGTAGAGCGTCGAGACATTGGAGTTGGTGTGGGCGGCGTTGCCGATGATGACGTCGCGCACCTTCACCGCGGGGGAGATGCCGCCGCACGTCCCCACCCGGCAGATGCGCTTCACGCCGTAGAAGCGGAACAGCTCGGTGGCGTAGATCGACAGGGACGCGATGCCCATCCCGGAGGCCATCACGCTCATCGGGCTGCCCTGGTAGGTGCCGGTGTAGCAGCCGATGCCGCGCACGTCGCTGACCAGCTGCGCGTCGGTGAGGAAAGTCTCCGCGATTCGGGCGGCGCGCTTCGGGTCGCCGGGCATCAGGACCAGTTCGGCGATCTGGCCGGCCTCTGCGGTGATGTGGGGAGTGGCCATGGGTCCACCTCTCGTCGGGGCCTTTGAACGGCCGTCTGCGCGTTTAGCCTAGTGCCGCACTGGTTGGTCGTCTGCTCTTCGCCTTGCAGGAAGGCTTCGGTGCCATGGACCCCCCCGAACCGGCACCTGCCACGCCGACTGCTTGCCCAACCCTGCGACGCCAACGCCACGATGTTCGAGCACCTGGCCCAGCACCGACTCACCACGGCCGACCTACCCCGCCACGATCCACAACGCCCGCGCCGCGGGTGAGGGCGGTGCGGTGCCAAGGACCTTTCGGCCGGGATCGCTGGCGGGATGATCATGCCGGGTCAGACGGGCAGGCAGGGCCCCAGGGGCTCGATTTGTGGCTGGCGCGCGCGTCCCCTACCATGGTGCGGGTCGCCCAAACGCCGAGAGGTGCGGACGGTGACAGCAGGACGAGATTTGGACGAACCCTCCGGGGCCGCTAGATTTGTCGGTCGGCAAGCCCCTATAGCTCAGTAGGTAGAGCGTCTCCATGGTAAGGAGAAGGTCAGCAGTTCGATTCTGCTTGGGGGCTCTGATTGTCCACGGATGGCCGTTCACCCAGCGGCCTCGGTTATCCGAGCGGTCCACGGACAACCTGGCGGGGTAGCTCAGGGGTAGAGCAAGCGGCTCATAATCGCTGTGTCGCGGGTTCGATTCCCGCCTCCGCTACCAACAACCAGTCGTCGAAACGCTGTCGCCCGACAGCGCGCACCAAGCACACGAAGGAAACACCATGGCCAAGAAGGGCGGGGACATTCGTCCCAAGATCACGCTTGCCTGCACCGAGTGCAAGGAGCGCAACTACATCACCAAGAAGAACCGCCGCAACGATCCCGATCGCCTCGAGCTGAAGAAGTTCTGCCCGAAGTGCAGCACGCACACGGCGCACCGCGAGACCCGCTGATCTCGTACTGAGTCTTCACGCCAGGCCGTCGTCCCCCCGGGGACGACGGCCTGGTGCTGTTGCACCCGCTTGCCGACGCACAGGTGAACCGGCCGTGAACAGGTAGCCTCGTGGCATGCCGATCACACCAGAGCACGTGGGCCGCACCTACCCGCCCACCGAGCCCTATGTCGTCAGCCGCGCCAAGATCGCCGAGTTCGCAGCGGCCCTCGGTGGCGTCGAGGGCGGTGACCACAACCCGGCCTATGGCGGGGACGATGCGATCGCACCGCCCACCTTCGCGATGGTGATCGGCTCGCAGGCCTGGGCCGCGCTCTTCGATGACGAGGAACTGGGGCTGGCCCTGATGCGCACCATGCACGCCGACCAGCAGTTCAGGTGGCAGCGTCCGCTGCACGCCGGCGACGAGGTCGTGGCCCAGCTGACGATCGAAAAGGTCCGCAACCGCGGCACCACCGACATGGTCACCGTCTCGGTCGACCTGAGGACCGTCGCTGGCGAGACCATCTGCACCGCAGCCTCCCAGCTGATGCACACCCGTCCGGAAGGAGCCTCGGCATGAGCGATGCTGCCATTTTCGACCCCACGCGCGTCGCGGTCGGCGACGTATTGCCAGCCCTCGACGTCCACGTCACCCGCGAGCGCGTCGTGCGCTACTCCGGCGCCTCCACCGATCTCAACCCGATCCACTTCAGCGACCGCCATGCCCAGGCCATCGGCCTGCCCGGGGTCGTGGCCCACGGCATGTGGACGATGGGCACTGCCCTGCGCGTCGTCACCGACTGGTGCCAGGACCCGGCCCGGGTCCGCACCTACTTCGTCCGCTTCACCCGCCCGATCCAGGTGCCAGACGATGACGAGGGCCTGCTCGTGCACTTCGGCGGCGCCGTGACCGCGGTGGCCGATGGCATCGCGACGATCGCGCTGGAGGCGACCTGCGGGGACGACAAGGTGCTGGGCGCCGTGAAGGTGGAGGTTGAGCTGTGACCGAGCAGTTCGGCATCACGATCGAGGCCGGCCCGGACGTCGACTCCGGGTGCGACGTGGCTCGCATCAAGGCCCCCAGCACGCCGGCCACCGACATCTCGTCCTCGCTGGTGCTGGCCGACCACACCACCTTCCGTCTCGGTGGACCGGCCACCAAGCTGGTCGTCGCCACCACCGAGCAGGAACTGTGCGACGCGGTCCGCGCCGCCGACGCCGCGGGGGAGCCGCTGCTGGTGCTGTCCGGTGGCTCCAACCTGCTGGTGGCCGACGAGGGCTTCGCGGGCACGGTCGTGAAGGTCGCCACCCGTGGCATCTCGGCCGATGTCTCCTCCTGTGGCGGCGCCTATGTGCGCGTCCAGGCGGGGGAGAACTGGGACGACCTGGTGGCCTACGCCATCTCCCAGGAGTGGTTCGGGGTCGAGGCACTGTCCGGCATCCCCGGACTGGTGGGTTCCACCCCGATCCAGAATGTCGGCGCCTATGGCCAGGACGTCAGCCAGACCATCGCCCGGGTCCGCACGCTCGACCGCGAGACCGGCGAGTTCCGCACCTTCGCCTCGCAGCAGTGCGAGTTCAGCTACCGCGACTCGGTCTTCAAGCGCACCCGAATGCCCGGCGGCGGCCCCACCGGTCGCTATGTCGTGGTCGAGGTGCACTTCCAGTTCGAGCTCGGCAGCCTGTCGGCTCCCATCCGCTACCCCGAACTGGCCCGTCGTCTGGGCGTCGAGGCCGGGCAACGAGTCCCCTCGGCGACGGTCCGCGAGACGGTGCTGGCCCTGCGCGCGTCCAAGGGCATGGTGCTCGACGCCACCGACCACGACACCTGGAGCGCCGGCTCCTTCTTCACCAACCCCCTGCTTGACGAACAGGCCGCGGCGGCGCTCCCGGCCGAAGCGCCCCGCTTCCCGGCCGATGGGGGACTGGTGAAGACGTCTGCAGCCTGGCTGATCGAGCACGCCGGATTCAGCAAGGGCTACGGACAGGGCCCCGCCACCGTCTCCACCAAGCACACCTTGGCCCTCACCAACCGCGGCGGCGCGCACGGCAGCGACGTCGTCGCTCTTGCCGACGAGATCCGGGCGGGCGTCCAGGAACGCTTCGGGGTGACCTTGGAACCCGAGCCGGTGCTGGTCGGATGCGCGGTGGGCACGCGCTGACCAGTCCTCCCCCCGCGGGGGGCGCGGGCGCCGGTTCGACGCGACCGGGCAAAGCGCCTACACTGTTCATCTTGGTGGCACCCGCAGGTCGGGTATCACTGAAGGGCAATAGCTCAATTGGCAGAGCAGCGGTCTCCAAAACCGCAGGTTGGGGGTTCNNACCGTGACGCACCACCGAGCAAGCCGAGAGGCACCAGAGCGAAGGAACACAGTGGCTGACGACCAGCGCCCCGAGCCTTTTGGCGACGACGAGGCACAGCTGAGCGACACGACTGACCCCGCTGGTGAGCAGCTTGCCGCCGAACTCCACGGCCAGGCCGACAGCTTNNTGAGCTTGTCGACACCGAGGCTGAGGAAATCGAGTTCGCAGACGTCGAGCTCGACGAGACCCCCTTCGAGGCTGATCCCGGCGACGTCGTGATCGACGACGCGGCCCAGCTGGCCGCGGCCGAGCAGACCGCCAGGAAGGCTCGTTCCAGCCGTCCCGTGAAGCGTCAGACGCCTCCGGTCGAGGATTCGGCTTCCGTGTCTTCCAGCGCTGGCGACACCGCCGATGAGCAGCCTGCCGCAGATCTTGCCGAGCAGGCAGCGATCGCGGCC
>DGKN01000226.1:6596-6821 GCA_002387005.1 Propionibacteriaceae bacterium UBA4569 | reverse complement strand
CACTGCCGCCCGCGCCCGGCTCGACGGGACCCCCCTGCTCAAAGCTGGCGCGGTCACCAGCATCACCGGCCGCGGTGTGAGTGCCATGATCGACGGCGAAGAGATCCACATCGGCAAGCAGCGACTCTTCAGCGAGGTCGACGGCGCGCCGCTGACCGGGGAGATCACCGAAACCGCCAGCAGGCTCGAAGCGTCCGGGCGGACCACCATGGTCGTGCGCCGGGG
>DGKN01000226.1:0-6429 GCA_002387005.1 Propionibacteriaceae bacterium UBA4569 | reverse complement strand
CGGCGACGGCGTCAACGACGCGCCCGCTATGGCCAACGCCACCGTTGGGATCGCCATGGGCGCCGCCGGTTCGGATGTGGCCATGGAGACCGCCGACGTCGCGCTTATGGGTGATGACCTTGAGCGGCTCCCCTTCGCCGTGAACCTCAGCCGGAGGTCCAGCCGCATTATCCGGCAGAACCTCTGGGCAAGCCTGGGCGTCGTCGTCTTCTTGATCCCGGCCACCATCTTCGGATTCGTTGGGATCGGGCTAGCCGTCCTGGTCCACGAGGGATCCACCCTGCTTGTGGTGGCCAATGCCCTCCGCCTGCTTGCCTACCGCGAACCCAAGACCACATTGGGGCTTGAGGCCCCGACGCCGAGCGACGAACACGTGCAGGCGGCGTCCTAGTGTCGCGCGTCTGAATCTCGTTTACGGGTGGCGCGGGGCAAGAGTCGAATTGTTCCAGGACAGATGCATGGGACCGACCTCGGTCGAGGGAACGGCGGATTCATGTCGTCAGCGCAACGGCCCCACCGTTCGTTGCGTGTTTCAGCGGGGGTGATGAGAGAGTGGCGGGGTCTTGATGGNNNGCGACTTCCGTCTTGCTGGCACAACAGCCACCGCTGCCGGGCCGGCCCGGCGCGGACGCCCTGACGGGTTTGGTCGCCCTGCTGGGTGACGTGATCGCGCGATTCGCCGGCGCCGCGACTCTCGGCCTGCTGGCAGCGATCGTGGTGTTCTCGCCATCCCGGGCAGGCGACACACCCCGCCGGCCCGACGAGCGCCTGCGCCGGTGGCTGGCTCGGTCAGCGCAGGTGTGGTTTGCCGCGTCCGTCCTGATGACTTTTGCCAATCCCAGCTTCGTCGAGGGCATCGCAGTGGCGGGCTCGTTCCGTGCGGATGCGTGGTGGCTCTTCGTGACGTCAACCTCGAGTGGCCTGAGNNCGCTTGCGGCGCTGGCGATCGTGATGCTCGGCTGGTGGGGGCGGGGCGGTACGTCTTTCGGTCTTGCCTGGCTGGCGGGAGCGGCCGCGACGGTGTTCGTCGCGGTCACTGGCGGTGTCTCGGTCGGGCTGGACCACGACTGGGCCACAGATGCCGTGGGGCTGGCGACACTGGCGTCGGTCACTCTGTGCAGCGGAGCGGTAGGTGCCTTGGTGGCGATGGCTGTGGACCCCGACAGCCGAGTTGCGGCGATCCGCCGCTACCACCGGTCGGCCCCGATNNCGATCCTGGTCGGCGTGGGTGCCGTGGGATACGGGATCGGCGCGTGGCAACAGCTTGCCGGGGTCTCCCCGTTCGCGACGGTCTTCGGGCTTCCGGTGGTTGGCGGATTCAGCCTGGGGGCGTTGCTGGTCGCCAGTTGGCTGTGGCGGCAGTTCGCTGAGCGTACGAGCGACGCCGCATCCTGGCGGCGGTCAACGTCGTCGGTGGCGCGCGACGTGGTGTTGCTGACTCTGAGCCTGACGAGCCTCACCGCGGCGACGTACCTGTCTCCTCCTCGCTATCTCGTCCCGCAGAGCGTCCAGATCAACTATCTGGGCTACGAGATGAACGTGCCGGCCACGCTTGCGCGGCTGGCGGGTTTCGGCCGTCCCAATCTCTTGTGGCTGCTGCTGGCCGCGGCTGCTATCGGCCTCTACCTGTGGGGCGTCGTGCGGGTGACCCGACGAGGCGGTCGGTGGCCCCTGTCCCGGTTGCTCTTCTGGCTTGGCGGGTGGGGACTGACCGTCTATCTGTCTGTGAGTGGCTTGTGGNNTCAGCTGGCACATGCTGGTCCACATGACCGTGAACATGATGGTCCCGGTCCTGTGCGTGCTGGGTGCCCCGTTGAGCTTGGTGTACGCCGCGTCCCGCGCCCGCCTACCTGGGGAGTTCGTGGGGGTCCAGGAACTGTTGGGTCGGCTGACCCAGAACCGGCTGGTCCGCGTTCTTCTGAGCCCACCGTTGGTGTGGCTCAACTACGTGGGCTCGCTGTTCCTCGTCTACTTCAGCCCGCTCTTTCCCTGGCTGATGCGCTATCACTGGGGCCACCAGATGATGCTGCTGCACTTCGTGGTCGCCGGCTACGCCTTCTTCGCCCTGCTCGTCGGTCCGGACCGTCACCCGTGGCAGCTTCCGTACATTGTCCGGTTCGCGCTCCTGCTGAGCATCATGCCCTTCCACGCCATCTTCGCGGTGGGGATCATGGAGTCTCGGACCATTCTCGGCGAACAGTTCTACCGAAGCATCGATGTGAGCTGGGTCGGCGACCTGCTGCACAATCAGAACATCGCTGGCCAAGTGACGTGGTTCACTGGTGAGATTCCGGCTTTTGTGGCGGTGATCATGTTGGCCGCCCAGTGGTTCCGCAGCGACAGCTCTCAGGCCGCTGCCGCGGACCTGCTCGCCGATGCGGGTGGTTCTGGGGACGAGCTTGCCGCATACAACGACATGCTTGCGGAACTGGCCGGCCGCGACCGGGGGTGACCCAAGAATGTCTCGAAGGACGGCGACTGGTGATGGCGGTTGAGCTGACGCCGCGTGTCAACGCGGAGGACCTCCTCGGGGACCGGGTCGAGCTGGACGTGTCGGGGATGACCTGCGCGGCCTGTGCTGGTCGCATCGAGCGGAAGCTCAACAAGCTGGACGGGGCTAGCGCGACCGTCAACTACGCCACTGAGCGGGCAATGGTCCTGGGATGGCCGCCGGAACGTGCGTCGGACCTGGTCGATGCGATCCGTGCGGCCGGCTACGACGCGAAGCCCGTGGCCGAAGGCGCCGAACCTGACGGATACAGCGACCGGGTCAAGATGCTGCGGAGTCGTCTGATCGTTGCAGCCGTGCTCGCCATCCCCCTTGGTGACGCCGCGATCGTGCTGGCCCTCTCTCCGCAGCTCCGTTTCCCGGGGTGGGAATGGGCACTGATCGCCGGGGCGGTCCCCGTGGTCTTCTGGTGTGCCTGGCCGTTCCACCGAGCCGCCTGGAGGAACCTTCGGCATGGTGCCACGAGTATGGACACCTTGGTGTCCCTGGGCGTGCTCGCCGCGTTCTTCTGGTCCGTCGTGGGCACACTGTTCAGGGTTCCCGGTGAGTCCTACTGGTTCGGCTATGGCATGGCACCGGAGGGGGCAGACAGCCTCTACCTGGAGGCTGCCGCCGCCATCACCACCTTTCTCCTGGCCGGACGCTACGTGGAGGCGCGGTCGAAACGCTCTGCCCGCGGCGTACTGGCGGCGATCGGAAAGCTGGCGCCGACCACGGTGCGGGTACTCCGAGACAGTGGCGAGGAGATCGTCCCGATCGGTGAGCTGGGCGTCGGGGAACGCTTCGTGGTGCGCCCCGGCGAACGCGTCGCCACCGACGGACAGGTCGTCAGCGGAACGTCATCGATCGACACCTCAGCCATGACCGGTGAGGCTGAGCCGTTCGACGTCACCACCGGCAGCCGAGTCCTGGCCGGTACCACGAACCTCAACGCCGCCCTCGTCGTGGAGGCCCAGCGCATCGGGGCGCACACGCAACTGGCTGAGCTCGCCGTGCTGGCCGAGCAGGCGCAGGCACGCAAGGCCTCGGTCCAGGCGCTGGTCGACAAGGTCGTGGCGGTGTTCGTGCCCGTGGTGCTCGTGATCTCGGCCGTGACCCTGGTGGTGTGGCTGCTCGCCGGTGGCGGGCCCCGTACCGCGTTCAGCGCAGCAATGTCGGTGCTGATCATCGCCTGTCCCTGCGCGTTGGGTCTGGCCACACCCACGGCACTCATGGTCGGGGTCGGGCGGGGCGGGCAGCTGGGCATCCTAATCNNGCGGTGATCGAGCAGATCGCGCGCGTGCGCTCGGCCGCGTTCGACAAGACCGGGACGCTCACTACCGGCGCCATGCGGCTGGTCGAGTTCACACCGCTGGGGAAGACCGACGGGCTGGCGCTGCTGACGTTGACCAGCGCCGTGGAGAACGACTCCGAGCATCCGATCGCGCGCGCTCTGGTCTCCGAGGCCAAGGCTCGCGGGCTCGTTCCGCCGCGCGCCGAGCGGGTACAGGCCCTACCGGGATCCGGGGTCGAGGGCGTGGTCATGGACGCCGACGGCGTTGGCACGCCGGTGCTGATCGGCAACGCGGACCTGATGCGGGACCGCGGGCTGGCGGTGCCGGAAGAGGTCACGGCTGCGGTCGACGCGGCAGCCTTGGCCGGCCGGACCGCAATCCTGATCGGCATCGACGGAACCGTTTCGGGCTACTTCAGCGTTGCCGACACGATCAAGGCGTCTGCCCCCGCGGCGGTGGCCCGCCTGCGAAAGCTGGGCCTGAGGACCATCCTGGTGACCGGTGACCGACGCAGCGCTGCCGAGGATGTCGCCCGCTTCGTCGGCGTCGACGAGGTCGTTGCAGAGGTGCTCCCCAGCGAGAAGGCCGATGTGATCGTGAAGCTCCAGGCCGAGGGCCGACGCGTCGCAATGGTGGGGGACGGCATCAACGACGCAGGCGCGCTGGCAACTGCGAATCTCGGCATGGCGATGGTCACTGGGACCGACGTGGCGCTCAAGTCAGCCGACATCATCCTGGTCCGACGCAGCCTCGACGTCATCCCCGATGCCATTCAGCTGTCACGGCGCACCCTTCGCACGATCCGCGGGAACCTGGGGTGGGCGTTCGGCTACAACGTGGCCGCAATCCCACTGGCAGCCACGGGCCACCTCAACCCGCTCATCGCCGGGTTCGCGATGTCGCTATCCAGCATCTTCGTGGTCACCAACTCCATGCGTCTGCGACGGTTCAAAGCCGGAGCGAACTGACCCGACCTCAGCTCGCTGTCACCGACGACGGCGTCGGCTGGTGGCAGGTACAGCCAGGACCGCACTGACAGTGCGAGCACAGGCAGCCACCGCCACTACGGCAGGCGCGCAACTGTGCTCTCCCCGGCAGATTCGGAGGTTGTAAGGCCGGACATACTCGCGGCAACCAATCCGTACACCAGGAGCGCACTCAACCCGGTTCGCGGAGAGTGGGAGATGCGAGGCCCCTCGGTGGACCGTGACGCGTACCGACCGCCGTGACTACGGCGATTCAGCCAGCGGACCCCGCGCACCAGCAGGCCCCCTTTCCGGATGGTAGGGCCCCCGCCCTAACCCAGAGAGAAACCTCAGCGTCTCTCAGTACCTGGTGGGAAGTTCGGCCAACGCGAAGTGGGGTCGCTGGCTACGGCTGCTGGCTGCCTCCGAGTCACGTCCCTTCAACAGGGGAGCATGGCAGATGGAGATCCAGTACCGGTGACCCGCGTGGCAGCGTGGGCCCTCGGCACTGTGGCCCGCTGGTAGGACCTGCCCAACAGGCTAGAAGCAGGCCAGTCCGTGGAGTTGCCGTCAGGTACCGCGGACGGTGCCCCCGCCCTGGGAGGCCAAGATCGCCGGCGGAAGGGACCGACCGGCTATAGTCACGAGCTACTCCCGAAGCCCGTGGACGGGGGCTCCGAGGTGGGCGTTGATTGCCGGCCAACATGGGACGTTTCCAGAGCGGAGGATGATCGTGGCAGGGAGCCGGGCCAGTGGTGCCGTAGGCCCAGGGTTGGCCAGCCTGGTCAGCGGCATCCAGCTCGTATCGATCCTTCCGGTTCTGCATCTCTCCCCGGCCGCCTGTCTCGAGCACCCCAAGTTCATGGCCTCGGTGGGTGTCCATCTGGAGCTCCTAGCAGCCTCCGGGTTGTGCCCGGACGGCAGCTATCTTCCCGGCCCAAATATCGCGCCGGTGGCCGAGTTCATGGCCGGTCTGTCCGCCACCGTGCTGGTTGTCGGCACCGTCGCCACCTTGATCGCCCTGGGGTTCGGGGTATTGGTCAGGCGCTCGCTCCGCTCGGCCCGCGAGTGGCTGCGTTCCCGGATCCGACTGCACGAGCCGGGAACAGCGATCGTCGCAGCTCCCGCCGGGGTGGCCTGGGCACCGAGAGCCGTCGCCAGCGGATCGGACCCGTACCGCTTGGTGTTAAGGCGCGGTCCCCCACTGTGGTTCTGTTGATGTTCCGTCCCTGAGCCGGTCGCCGCCACGCCGCGCCCGGCGCCCTGCCCTACCCGCCGCACGGCGCGCCCGGGCAGGTTCGCACAAGACGAAGGCGATCAACAATGACTCTCCAACCCAGCCTTTTGGAGCGCGCTCACAGCTTCCGGCAGACCGACCGGTGGATCTTCTCCACCATGCTGTTCTCAGCCTGTCTGAGCCTGCTCGCCGCGTTCGTGTTGGCCGTCGACGCCATCCACCTCGCGAAGGACCCGCAGATCGCGCTGCCCTGCAACATCAACGAGGTGATCAACTGCAGCGCCGTTGCCAGGTCATGGCAGGCGGGACTGTTTGGGTTCCCCAACGCCTTCCTCGGCCTGATGGCCGAGCCGGTGGTCATCACCATTGCCGTGGCGAGCCTGGCCGGAGTGAGATTCCCACGAGCGTTCGAGCAATAGTCAAGACCTGTGGATGGGGGTGTCA
>DGKN01000231.1 GCA_002387005.1 Propionibacteriaceae bacterium UBA4569 | reverse complement strand
TCGGTATCGCCGCGAGCTGAGGTCAGGCGATCCGCACCTTCGTGTATCGAGCGAGGGATTCCAGCAGCTCCTGCTGGAACTCGTAGTCCAGCGCGGCCGGGTGCGGCTTCTCCCGGCCATGGTGGAACCAGTATCCACCGCTGCAACACACGTCCGGTTCCTCGCTGGTCGCCAGCCATGCCTGGGTCTGGTGCGCCAGCCCGAGGTCATCAGGAGCGGAAGGACCACCCATCCGGGTCGGCACCCAGCCGGGGTCGACGGCGTGGGCCCGCACCTCCGGCCACAGGCGCGCGACGGCCTCCATCAAGGTGGTGACGTAGAGCTTCGAGTCGGAGTAGCTGCGGGTGACTGTCCGGCCGCTCCAGTCGATGCCGGTCAGGTCAGGGTTGCCAGCGCGATGCATGCTGCTGCTGACGTAGACGATCCGGGGCGGACGCGCGATCAGGGCGGTGAGCACATAGGGCGCCACCACGTTGACCGGGAGCACCAGGTGGTCGTCCATCGTCCCGGCATTGTGGACGACAGCGTCCAGCGGCCCCATCTCGTTGACCCGGTCGGCCATTCCGCGGAGTTCGTCGAGGTTTCCCAGGTCGCCGAGCACCTTCTTGGCCCCGGCCTCGAGCAGCGGGCGTACCGTCTCCAGACGTTCGCGGTTGCGGGCGTGCAGCACCACGCAGTGGCCGGCCGCGAGGAGTTGCTCGGCGGTGGCGCGCCCGATTCCCTCGGTCGCGCCGGTCACCAGGACCCGTCTCATCCTTGTGCCTCTCGTCAGGGGTTCCCCGCCAGTACACCCTGCAAGGGGGTCCGTTGCCACCCCGCTGCTCGCTTGGGGGAGCCACGCCACGCACCTGGATGTGATATTCAAGGCCCTGGGCTTCATCTGCTTGAATGAAGCCAAAAGCCTTCATGTTTCAAGCGCCCACAATCCCCGGCCGAGGGGTCCTCCGGTCAGCCGAGCAACGCGTCCCTGGCAACACGAGGCAGCCTCGCCGTGGCAGGATCAGGCGCATGAGTGNNGCCCTACCTTGACCCGTCCCTGTCGATCGCCGAGCGCGTTGAAGACCTGTTGGGCCAGATGACCCTGCCCGAGAAGGTCGGGCAGATGCTGCAGCTCAATGCCCAGGAAGATCTGGAGGACATCGTCCTCAATCGTCATGCCGGTTCCATCCTGCACACGCCGCCGGAGCGCCTGGCCGTTGCCCATGACCTCGTCCAGCAGACCCGCCTGCGGATCCCGCTGGTGGTCGCCGACGACTGCATCCACGGCCACTCCTTCTGGCCGGGAGCGACGATCCTGCCCTCGCAGCTGGGCATGGCCTGCACCTGGAACCCCGACCTGGTGCGTGCCGGCGCGCGGATGACTGCCGTCGAGGTGGCACCGACGGGCATCCACTGGACCTTCTCTCCGGTGCTGTGCATCGGCCGTGACCTGCGCTGGGGACGCGTGGACGAGACCTTCGGCGAGGACCCGCACCTGCTCGGCGAGCTGGGCGTCGCGATGGTCGAGGGCTATCAGGGGTCCGGCCTGGACGACCCGACTGCGATCCTGGCCTGCGCGAAGCACTTCGCCGGCTACTCCGAGACGATCGGCGGACGCGACGCGTCCGAGGCCGACATCAGCCGCCGCAAGCTGCGCAGCTGGTTCCTGCCGCCTTTCGAGCGAGTGGCCCGGGCTGGCTGCCGTTCCTTCATGCTCGGCTACGAGTCCATCGACGGCATCCCGATCACCGCCAACGAGTGGGTGCTCTCCGACGTGCTGCGCGGCGAGTGGGGGTTCACCGGCACGCTGGTCACCGACTGGAACAATGTCGGCTCGCTGGTCACCGACCAGAAGGTCGCCGCCGACATCACCGAGGCAGCTGCCATCGCCATCACCTGCGGCAACGACTTCGTGATGACCACCCCCACCTTCTTCGAGGGCGCGCAGGATGCCGTCGCCAAGGGCTTGGTGACCGAGGCGCAGGTGGACGACCAGGTACGCCGCATCCTCGCGCTGAAGTTCGCCCTCGGACTGTTCGAGAACCCGCGCCACGCCGACTCCGAACGCCAGCAGGCCGTCATCGGCACCGCCGAGCACCGCGAGCTGGCCCTGGAGCAGGCGCGCCGCTCGCTCGTCCTGCTCCGCAACGAGGATGCGCTGTTGCCACTGGATCGTTCGTCGTCGCTGAAGGTCGCGGTGGTCGGCCCGAATGCGGACGACGTGCAGAACCAGCTCGGCGACTGGGCCGGTGGGTCCGGGCAGGTGGAGTGGATGGCCGACTACCTGCCGCGCGAGCTGACCGAGACCATCTGGACCGGCCTGCAGCAGGTCGCACCGCAGGGCTGGAAGCTGACCCACGTCCGAGGCGTTGGGATCGGCCAGAGCGAGCAGATGGGCGTGTTGCCGGACGGGCAGCCCTTCTACCCGGAGTTCCAGCCCGAACCGATCGACCAGGCCGAGTTCGACCGCGCCGTCGAGGCGGCCCGGGCAGCCGACGTCGCCGTGGTCGTCGTCGGCGACAACATCGCCCTGACCGGGGAGGGACGCTCCACCGCCACGCTGGAACTGATGGGCGGACAGGTCGCATTGCTGGACGCGGTCGCCGCGACCGGCACGCCGATGGTGGTGGTCGTCGTCTCCGGCAAGCCGCTCGTCCTGCCCGAGTCGGCGCGCAATGCCGCTGCGCTGGTGTGGGCCTTCAACCCGGGCATGCGCGGCGGGTTGGCCTTCGCCGAACTGTTGACCGGGGCGATCGAGCCCTCGGGGCGCCTGCCGATCTCGATCCCGCGCCACGTCGGGCAGCAGCCGCTGTTCTACAACCAGGTCCGCGGGGTGCATGGCCAGGGCTATGCCGACCTCACCTTCGACCCGCTCTACGGCTTCGGCCAAGGCCTGGGCTACACGCGGTTCGAGTACTCCGACCTGCTGGTCACCAACCCGGAGGTCACCGAGGAGGAGATGTTGCATGCCACGGTCGTCGTCCGCAACACCGGCAGCCGGCCGGGACGAGAGACCGTGCAGGTCTACGTCCGCGATGTCGTCACCTCCGTCACCTGGGCCGACCGGGAACTCAAGCACTTCCAGCAGGTCGACCTCGAGGCGGGGGAGTCGCGGCTGTTGCAGATCGACCTCCCGGTGAGCGCGTGCACGATCGTCGACCGGCATGAGCGCCGCGTCGTTGAGGCGGGCGCCTTCGAGCTGCTGGTGGGCCACAGCTCTCGGACGCAGGACCTGCTGGCGGCCAGCTTCGAGGTGGTGGCGCGGGAGCAGCACCCCTCCTGCTGATCCACCTTCCACGGGAGTCGACAGTGCTGGAGCCAAAACTGTCAGTGGGGTAGGGAAGAATCCTCTCCATGACCGAGCAGCGCCCCAGCACTGGGCAGCACCCCGCCGACCGACATGACCTGATCCGCGTCCAGGGCGCTCGCGAGAACAACCTCAAGGACGTCTCGCTGGAGATCCCAAAGCGGCGTCTGACGGTCTTCACGGGTGTGTCCGGGTCGGGCAAGAGCTCGCTGGTGTTCGAGACGATCGCCGCCGAGAGCCAGCGGATGATCAACGAGACCTACCCGGCCTTCATCCAGGGCTTCATGGACACGACCTCGCGTCCCGAGGTCGACCACCTCGAGGGCCTGACCACAGTGATCACCGTCGACCAGGAACGGATGGGTTCCAACCCGCGCTCCACGGTCGGCACCGCCACGGATGCGAACGCGATGCTGCGCATCCTGTTCAGCCGGCTTGCGATACCGCACATCGGTGGCCCGAAGGCCTACTCCTTCAACGTCCCCTCGGTCAGCGGGGGTGGTGCCATCACGGTCGAGAAGGGCGGACGCCAGGTCAAGGAGGTGAAGAAGTTCACCGTCACGGGCGGCATGTGCCCGCGTTGTGAGGGCATGGGTCGGGTCAGCGACTTCGACCTCGACGAGCTCTACGACGCCGAACTGAGCCTCGCGCAGGGTGCGTTGAAGATCCCCGGCTACTCGATGGACGGCTGGTACGGCCGCATCTACAAGGGCTCGGGCTTCTTCGACCCAGACAAGCCCATCAAGGACTTCACCAAGCGTGAGCTGGACGACCTGCTCCACAAGGAGGGCACCCGCATCAAGGTGGACGGCATCAACGTCACCTTCGAGGGTCTCATCCCGAAGATCAACAAGTCGATGCTCAGCAAGGAGGTGGACGCGCTGCAACCCCACGTCCGCGCCTTCGTGCAGCGCGCGATCGTCTTCCAGACCTGCCCCGAGTGCGAGGGCACCCGCCTCTCCCAGGGTGCCCGGACCTCCACGATCGACGGGGTCTCCATCGCGGACGCCTGCCGGATGCAGATCTCCGACCTCGACACATGGGTGCGCGGCATCGACGAACCGTCCGCCGCGACCCTGCTGAAGGGCCTGCAGGACCTCCTCGACTCCTTCTGCTCGATCGGGCTGGGCTACCTCTCGCTGGACCGCCCGGCCAGCACCCTGTCCGGCGGCGAGGCGCAGCGGACGAAGATGATCCGCCACCTCGGCTCCGCGCTCACCGACGTCACCTATGTCTTCGACGAGCCGTCCATCGGCCTCCATCCGCACGACATCGCCAGGATGAACGAACTGCTCGTCCAACTGCGCGACAAGGGCAACACGGTGCTGGTGGTCGAGCACAAGCCCGAGATGATCGTGATCGCCGACCACGTCGTCGATCTCGGTCCGGGCGCGGGCACCCACGGTGGTCAGGTCTGTTTCGAGGGGACGCTGGCCGGCCTGCGGAAGTCCGGCACGCTGACCGGGCGCCACCTGGACGACCGGGCGCAGGTGAAGTCGTCCGTGCGCACGCCCAGTGGCGCGATCGAGGTGCGCGGGGCATCGATGAACAACCTGCAGGACGTCGACGTGGACATCCCGC
>DGKN01000002.1:3122-5615 GCA_002387005.1 Propionibacteriaceae bacterium UBA4569 | reverse complement strand
CGTGACCTGCCCGTCCCATCGACGCCGCAGGAGGTCGCGCGCCGCCTCGGCGCCGTCGAGCGCTCGCTGCCGCAACGCCCGGACTGGTTGATGGCGGTGTTGGTCGCCCTGGCGTGCGCCTCGGTGGCGGTGCTGGCCAATGGCGGCTGGCGGGAGGTGGCCGCGGTGTTGCCCGCCTCGGCCGTGGGTTACCTCACCCAGCGNNCGCGACCTCGGTCTCCTGCGGGGGTTTCGTGCTGGTGAGCCACCTGCTGGACCTCTTGATGGGTGGCCAGAGCCCGCGGATGGCGGCGGGTTTCATCTGCGCGGCCATCTTCCTGATCCCCGGCTTCCCGCTGGTGACCGGTGGGCTCGACCTGGGACGCATCGACCTGCATGCAGGCATCCCGCGGGTCGCCTACGCCGCGATGGTGCTGTTGGCGATGGCCATCGGTGTCTGGTTGCTGACCCGTACGGCCGGGGTCCAACCGGACGTGGTTTCGCCGGTGAGCGGGCATCTTGCGTTGGTGTGGCTGGCACGTCTGGGGGCCAGTTTCTTCGCCGTCTTCGGCTGGGCCATGATGTTCAACTCGCCCGTCAGGGTGGCGATGGCATCGGGGGCGATTGCCATGGTCGCCAATGCTCCGCGCCTGGTCGCCCTGGACCACGGTGTCGCCAACCACGTGGCCACCTTCTTCTCCTGCTTCGCGATCGGGTTGTTGTGCGCCGTGGTGGGGCGCTGGTTCCGAATGGAACGCATCATCATGACCGTCCCCACGGTGCTGGTCTCGATCCCCGGCTCGTCCGCGCTCAGGACGCTGGTCTACTTCGACCGGCAGGACGTGCTGCCGGCCGTCGAGAATGGGGTGGCGACGGTGCTGGTGGTGGTCGCGATGGTGGCGGGCCTGCTGGGCGCCTTGATGCTCACCGAGTCCGAGTGGGCCTTCAGCGGCCCGCGCCGCTGAGCAGCCGCGGCCCGATCCCAACGCGACGGCGTGCCCGTCGGGACAACGCAACAGCGCGCCGGACCATGTCCGGCGCGCTGTTGCGTCTGCTGCGTGGTGTCATCCGTGCTTCTTGGGCTTCTTGCAGCCGTCCCGGTTGTCATGGCAGGTCTTGGACGGATCGCTGGTCGCGGTCCCCGCCGGATCCTTCGTGGTGGGGGAAGCAGGCGTCGTCCTGCCCGTGTCCACAGGCGGATCGGTCTCAGCCGGGGCCGTCGTGACCGGAGCGGTGGTGGTCGGAGCCCCTGTCACGGGCGCGGTGATGGTCGAAGTGGCGGGCGCGTGAGTGGCTTCGGCCCGCTGGGTCTTCGTCGCGGATGGGGCATTGGTCGCCGGTGCGTTGGTCTTTGCGCTGCCGGCGACGGCCGAGGGCTGGGTGGCACCAGGCCTGGAGCTGTCAGCGGGGCTGGGGGTGACCACCTCGATCCGTCCGGTCGAGGGGTTCACCGTGGCGTAGGGCGAGCTTGAGGCAGGCATCGTGGTGGTCTGGGCCGACGGCTGCGCGCCGTTCGACGGGCCGGTGCTGGCCGTGCTGCCCGCGGGAACCGAGGTGGTGGGGCGGGGGGTGACCGTCGGGTTCGGTGCGCCATTGGGGGTGGAGCTTCCGATGGGGTCGGTGGAGCGCGGCTGCGCCAAGTGTCCGGCCAGACCGCCCAGCAGTTCCGCGGATGAGGTCTTTGGCTCGGCACCGTCCACGGGCGCGACCACGTTGACGACCATGCTGGCCGTGACCGCGATGAGGAAGAGGGCGGCTCCATTGCGCGCGAAGTTCACAGGGACACCTCATTCTCGTGGGGATGTCGAGAGGGGGGTGTTCCTCCCAACTTCAGGATTGTAGCCGGGGGCAGGGCCCAACCGCTCCCGCCGCCTGGGGCAAGAAGGGGGTTCAGCCACTGGCCGAACCCCCTTCTGCGTGCAAACGCGAGGCCACGGACTACTTGGTGAGCCCCTCGATGACCTCGTTGAAGGTCGCGGACGGACGCATGACGGCGGCTGCCTTGTCGGCGTCGGGGCGGTAGTAGCCCCCGATGTCGGCCGGCTTGCCCTGCACCGCCAGCAGTTCGTCGGCGATCTTCTGCTCGTTGGTGGCCAGCTTCTCCGAAACCGGGNNGCCGCTGCCAACTCCGCGTCCTCGGCCTGCTTGGACAGC
Source organism: Propionibacteriaceae bacterium UBA4569 (assembly GCA_002387005.1). Lineage (GTDB taxonomy): Bacteria > Actinomycetota > Actinomycetes > Propionibacteriales > Propionibacteriaceae > Luteococcus > Luteococcus sanguinis. Next base: position 3,482 of record DGKN01000002.1, on the reverse strand, counting down.
TCCTGGGCCCAGTAGAGGGCCAGGTAGAAGTGCGAGCCGCGGTTGTCGATCTGGCCGACGCGACGAGCCGGGGACTTGTTCTCGTTCAGCAACGTCTCCGTGGCGCGGTCGAGGGTCGCCGCGAGCACCTTGGACCGCGGGTTGGAGTCGAACTCACCCAGGTGGCGCAGTGACTCGGCCAGGGCCAGGAACTCACCCAGGGAGTCCCACCGCAGGTAGTCCTCCTCGACGAGCTGCTGGACGTGCTTCGGGGCGGAGCCCCCGGCGCCGGTCTCGAACAGGCCACCCCCGTTCATCAGCGGGACGACCGACAGCATCTTGGCCGAGGTGCCCAGCTCGAGGATCGGGAACAGGTCGGTG
>DGKN01000002.1:330-2804 GCA_002387005.1 Propionibacteriaceae bacterium UBA4569 | reverse complement strand
CTTCTGCGCCATCAGGCCGACATTGGCAACCGAGCCCATGGTGGTCGGGTCGAAGGCACCGTTGGCGCGGCAGTCGTCGATAACAGCCTGGTAGACGCCGGCGTAGGAGGAGTCGGGGATCACCGCGAGGGTGTCCTGCTCGGCGCCGTCGGCATTCCACATGTGGCCCGAGGTGCGGATCATCGCGGGCATCGAAGCGTCCACGATCACGTCGCTGGGGACGTGCAGGTTGGTGATGCCCTTGTCGGAGTTCACCATGGCCAGCGCGGGGCCAGCGGCCAACTCGTCGTCGAAGGACTTCTTGATCTCGGCGCCATTGGGCAGCGCCTCCAGGCCGGCGAAGATGCCGCCCAGACCGTTGTTGGCGCTCAGGCCGGCGGCGTCCAGATCCTTGCCGTACTTTGCGAAGGTCTGCGGGAAGAAGGCCTTCACGACGTGGCCGAAGATGATCGGGTCGGACACCTTCATCATCGTCGCCTTGAGGTGGGTGGAGAACAGCACACCCTCGTCCTTGGCGCGCTGCACCTGCTCGGCCAGGAAGGAGTCCAGTGCCTTGGCGCGCAGCACGGTGCCGTCGACGACCTCACCGGCGAGCACCTTCAGGCCGCTCTTCAGTTCGGTGGTCTGGCCGTCGGCGCCGACCAAACGGATGGTCAGCGTGTCGTCGGCGGGCAGCACGACCGACTGCTCGTTGTGGCGGAAGTCGTCAGCGTCCATCGTCGCGACATTCGTCTTCGAGTCGGACGACCAGGCGCCCATCGAGTGTGGGTGCGCCTTGGCGTAGTTCTTGACGGCCTGGGGCGCGCGGCGGTCGGAGTTGCCCTCGCGCAGCACTGGGTTCACCGCGGAACCCTTGACGGCGTCGATCTTGGCCTTGTCGTCGGCGGAGGCGGTGTCGTAGTCGGGGATGTCCAGGCCCTGGGCCTGCAGTTCGGCGATGGCCGCCTTGAGCTGGGGCACCGAGGCCGAGATGTTCGGGAGCTTGATGATGTTGGCGTCCGGCGTCTTGGCCAGCTCGCCTAGCTCGGCCAGGTCGTCCGGCTGCAGGCCAAAGGCGGCTGCGAGGCGGCCGGCCAGCGAGATGTCGCGGGTCTCGACCTCGACCCCGGCGGTCGAGGTGTAGGCCTCGACGATGGGCAGCAGCGAGTAGGTCGCCAGCATGGGGGCTTCGTCGGTGATGGTGTAGATGATCTTCGCCATGGGGCGGCAATCTCCCTCGATCTCGTCGGTGGGCAGACCCGGCCGGGGCCGAGGGCCTGCGCAGTTGGCCGCTGGCACTCGTTGCCAGCCTGCACGCCGAGCTTATCGGGCTGCTCCGGCAGGCGCGAGGTCGCCGCCAGGGGTGGACGTGCCGGCGTAGTGGTCCGGTGGGATGGGCTGATCCGGCCGTATGGGCCGGTCCGGGAGTACGGGTCAGCTGCCCGCGGGGACGAGTTCGAGGACGCCCGTGACCTGTTCGTCCTCGGTCTCGATGGACAGGTTGACGCTCGATCCTGCCGGGGCCTGGACCGGGTCTCCGGAGATCTCCCCGGGGCAGTTCAGGTCGCCGGCGAAGGAGTCGGTCTCCGAGATGTCGCCGGTGAAGGTTAGCGTCCCCTTGCCCGTGCAGTGGACGGTCCAGACGTACGCCTCGATGGCCTTCGGGAGCGTCAGCGTCGCCGTCCTGGCCCCTCCGGTGCTGACCTGGGCCACGGCATTCGCCGCTGGCGTCGGCGCGGGGNNAGGAGGAGAGCAGCAGGGCGGCGGGCAGCATCAGGGCGATCGGGCGGCGGGTCATGCGTGAACTGTTGCACCGGCGGGTGTCAGATGGGCGCATTGGTGAAGCGGACGAAAGCGCGTCTCGGCAAGGATTCCCCGTGCTGGCTGAGGGCGAAGGACTCGTAGAAGGCCTTCTGCCCGGCTTCCTCGTCGGTGACCAACACCTGCTGGCGGACCCTGTCCGGGACTGATGTGTGGGCGAAGGGTTTCGTGCGAAATGCAGGAGAGACCCTCGACAGGCTCGGGGAACGTGCGGGTGGGGCTCGGGGAGCGTGAGCCTGGGGCCCGGGGAACGTGGCCAGGGGCCGGGCGCAGGGGCTCCGCCCGATAGGGTTCGGGCGTGACCACACCCCTCACCGTCCTCGTGATCGGCGCCGGCGGACGTGAGCATGCGCTCGCGCTGGCCATCTCCCGCGACCCGGCCGTGGTGGCCGTCCACGTCGCCCCCGGGAACCCCGGGACCGCTTCCTTCGCGACCAACCATCCCGTCGACGCCCTCGACGGAGCAGCCGTCGCCGCGCTGGCCACTGAGCTGGGCGCGAACCTCGTCGTGGTCGGGCCCGAGGCCCCACTCGTTGCGGGCGTTGCCGACGCGGTCCGCGAGGCCGGGATCGCCTGCTTCGGACCCTCGGGTGCAGCCGCTCAGATCGAGGGCTCCAAGGCCTTCGCCAAGGACGTGATGAACGCGGCCGGGGTGCCCACCGCGCAGGCCCGCG